>JBEKJK010000003.1:0-156774 GCA_050011255.1 Acidimicrobiales bacterium | reverse complement strand
TCTACAACCCGGAGAGGCTGCACAGCTCGCTCGGCTACCTCCCACCGATCGAGTTTGAGGTCCTACACTCAGCACAGACCCAGACCTGACTCTTGCAAGCCTGGTCCGGAAAACGGGGTCAAGGTCAGTGTGGCAGGCGCACGGTGTCGCAGGGCCGTGGTCTGTCGCGATGTGAGCGACTTACCTTCGATACGGTCGAGACCGAGCCGAACGTCTTCACCCATTCTTCGCCTGTCTCTTGGTTCGAGGCTCTCTGAGGCGCGGCATCATCGGAGGTCACCGGCCAGCACTTCTTCCATCAGCCCGCGCCACGATGCGTCATCCTCGGGGTCGTGGTCGGGAACCAGATGCAGGCGTACGAACAGCGACGCCACAGCCGCTTTCTGCGTGTCAGGCCCCTCCTCGGCGGCCTCCGCGAGCAGACAGGAGGCCTGGACGGCACGAGTCAGCCGCTCCAGCTGACGCCGAAAATGGGCCGACGCGTGTGCAGAGTCGGACAGCGAATGTCGCAAGCGAGGCTCGAGCGCGTCGAGCGCGACGGCGACAGTCGCGCCGTCAGCACTCTCACCGGCAGAGGCCAGTACCCCACGGAGCCACTCGAGCAGATGATCGAACAAACCAAGGCGAGCGCAGTCACGGTGCACCTGGGCACACAACACGTTGTGGGCGCCCTCCCAGCTCTCGAATACCAACGCGTCGCGATAGAGACGAGGCAGCGGAGAGAAGTCCTCGATCGTGCCGTTGCCGGCTAGCACTTCTATCGCGCGGTGCACTACGTCGGTGGCCGTGATCGAGGTGAGGTACTTGTTCGCGTTCACGAGGATCCGATAGGAGGATGCCTCTATCTCGGTGGCCTGGTGACGGTCCAGGAGGTCGAGCAATCCGGTGAGTGCCATAGTCGAGGCCAACGCAGCGTGCTCCTCGACCTTCATCACCGCCAGGTGCTCGCCGACGATCGGGAACGACCCGATGGTACGCCCGAAAGCTGAGCGGCACCGGGCGAAGGTCGAGGCCTCGAGATAGGCACGACGCATGATCCCCGTAGAGCCGACCGCGTTGAGCCAGCGCGACGTGTTGAGGAGCTCCTCCACGGCTATGTGGAACCCCTCGTCGACCGGGCCGATCGGCCAGCCCCTGGCACCCTCGAAGTCGATCTCCGCCGACGCGAGACAACGCGTCCCGAGCTTTTCCTTCAGCCGCCGGATCCGAAATCCGTTCGGCGTCGTTCCATCGAGGCTTCTCGGCACCAGGAAACAGCCGAGGCCTCGCGTGCCCTCGTCTGCGCCCTCGGGACGCGCTGTCACAGCGAAGAGATCGGCGTCGGCCACCGAGCAGAACCATTTCTCACCAGTGAGCCGCCACAATCCGGGCTTTTCATCATCGGGTGTAGCGCGCGCCGCGTTGGCGCCGACATCGGAACCCCCTTGGATCTCGGTGAGGAACTGCGACCCTCGCAGGCAGCGCTCGTAGTCGGCCTGCTGGAGACCCGGCAGGTAGCGCGCCCTGAGCTCGGGCGAACCACGGTGCTCCAACGCCCGGACCAGGCCCGCCGTGCACACCACTGGACAGGCGTGTCCGCCTTCCCCGGCGTGCGACAACAAGTAGAACAACGCCGCCTGCTCGAAGGCGCCCTGGCCGTCTTCGTATGCGCCAAGCACCCCCGACGCCCAAACCGCCTGACCTGCAAGTCGGTACTCAGGATGGAACTCAACCTTCTCGACCCTTCGGCCTATGGCGTCGTAAGGAACGTGCGCCGGCAGATCGCGATGGCGCTCGAGCACATCGACCGCCGGATCGACCACCTCTGCGACCACCTGGCCGAAGGCTTTCAGGCGCGGCTCCATGGCCTCGGCTCGCGCGGCACCAGCATGGGCCACAAGAACCTCCCGCAAGTTGGGCGTAGCGACGTAGAAGTTGGTCGGACGCGATGCCCACCACCGCACAAGGTCACTCCGTCCGGGCTGTTCCTCGGCGATGATCCGCCTCCTTGCCTGTTGACTCTGCCGCCTTCCCCTCCATCACCGTCGTTGGTGGCGACAGGGTGGACCCAGATTACTGGGACCGATCTACCGGTGGCGCTGGTGATCATCCCCGTGGGTCATGCGGCGCCGCACGACGGGCTGACCGGCTCGGCCGCGACCGGGCTCTGGGCAACGGTGCTGTGGCGACCCGCCCTGTTGTCGACACGCGACCAGGATCTCCTCGGAGTGGATCTGGTCGTGCTGGTCCTCGTCGACGTCGTCGCCTCTTTCGTCGGAGCGCGCATCGAATCCGAGCGTGTCGCCCACGAGCGCGGCGGGCTCGCTACTAGCCGACGCGTGCCCATAGCACGCACGCTTTGCGTCAGCCTGCACTTCAGCTAGATCGTGTTCGACATGACCCAATTGACTGAATACTGTTCTCTTCTGTGAACTTGGCCCTGTCCAAGCGCGGGGACTACGTCGTACGCTCGGCCATTTCCCTCGCACGGTCCTACGGGGCGGGTCGTCCGAAGAAGCTGCGAGAGGTGTCTGCCGAGATGTGCGTGCCTCGCACTTTCGTCTCCCAGATCCTGGGCGACCTGGTACACGCCGGGCTCGCAGTCTCCTCGTTCGGCAAGATGGGCGGTTACCGCCTCGCCCGCCCCCCGGCCGAGGTCAGCCTGCTCGAGGTGGTGGAAGCAGCCGAAGGGTCGCTCGTCTCGAGCCGCTGCGCGTTCGGAGACGGGCTGCCCTGCTGGAACGCCGTATGCCCGCTTCACGAGATCTGGGGCGAGGCAGTGGCGTCGCTGCGTTCGATCCTTGCCACCACCAGCCTGGAACAGCTCGCGGAGAGGGACCACGCCATCGAGGCGGGCATCTATCCGGTCCCCACCGACGCCCACCGGTCAAGGGCAAGGACAGCTCCCTCCGCGGCGTCCGCCTGACGGATCCCTCGAGGACGGAAGGTAGCTGGCGCCTCCCTGCACGAGTTCCTCTTTGACTTCAACTTCGACGGGACGACTCGCGCCATCACTCGACGACACGGCTTGCGGCAGATTCGACAACACGACCGGCGCCCGTCACTCGACAGCACGACTCACGGGACCAGAGGTCGAGCGTCGCGGCATTGATGGGCGTCGCGGCACATCGACGATCACGCTCTGGCATTGAGCGCGAAACGCCATCTGCTGCACCAAGGTCCGATAACGTCACGACCTACACGGCTAGCATCCCCGACAATGAGGGTGACCTGACGTGCCGGAGCAGGTGGCGTTCCGAGCTGTCCGCGCCAGCGTAGCGTCAAGCCTCGCGGTCATCGCCCTGGTCGTCGTCTACGGGCTGATACCCGGCCACTACCCCTTGGCACCGGCGCCATATTTCGCTCTGGCGGGCGTGGGGGCGTTCGTCGTCATGACGGGCGCGCGTCTTCCCTGGCGAGCCCTTGTACACAGGCCGTCTTTCGTACCCTTCGTCTTCACTTGGTCGGTGATCGACGTCGCGCTCGTGTCCGCCTGCATCACCGTGAGCGGGGGCAGCCACTCGGACCTGTACCTCATCTTCGTCGTCATAGCCATATCCAGAGTGGGTGTGCCTTATCCGCGCCTCGCGCGCGTCGCGCTGACGACGTCGATGCTGATCGCCTACGCCATCGCCTTGGCGGTCGTCGGGTGGCACATCGGCACCGCCACAGTCCTCCTGCGGCTGGGCATGATCGCAATCACCGCCGGCGCATCGGACATCATGTCGATCACATTCACGCGTGCGCTGCACGTTCGCAACCGGAGCATCTCGGAATCCGAGCTACGGCCGCCGACCTGGAGCCGCGAGGCTGTCACCCGCAGCGAGGCCGGCCCGCTCGGCGAGGACGCAGTCGTGAGCTGGGCGGCGAACGCCGTGCCCGAGAATCAGCCTCGCCACGGCGCGCGTTCCCCCTCGCTCATCACCCCGGCTTCTCACGCCACGGTCGTAATGGACGCCCAGGGCCAGATCCTCGAGGCGAACGACCAGCTCGGCCGCTTGTTCGGCTACGACCCCGAGGAACTTATCGGCATGTCCATCGAGTCGCTGATCGGCGAGTCTTCCCGACGACTTGCCGCTGTCCACCGCGTCGCCCACGCCGACGATCCCCGGACCCTCGGCGTGGGCGACGCGCAGGAAACGAAAGGCCTTCGCAAGGACGGGAGCGAGTTCCCCATCGAAGTCGGCCTGGAGCCACTCGACACTCAAGGCGGCTTCTTCGTAGCCGCGACGGTACGTGACGTGACCGAGCGACGAGAGCTCGAGCGTCGCCTGGCGCACCAGGCTACGCACGACGACCTGACTGGCCTTCCGAACCGTGCCCAGTTCGTGGTGCGCCTCGACGACGCCCTTGCCCGCACCCCCGTGGGTTCTTCCCAGATCGCCGTGTGCTTCTTGGACGTCGACCACTTCAAGTACGTGAACGACAGCCGCGGTCACACGATCGGGGACGCGCTAGTCACCGAGGTCGCCCGCCGGATCGCGTCGACCGCAAGAGCGGGCGACCTCGTGGCGCGCTTCGGAGGCGACGAGTTCGCCGTCCTCGTGGAGAACCTCGCCGACCGCCAGGGAGCGGTCACCCAGGCCTGGAGGCTGCTAGCCACCTTCGACCGTCCCTTCGTCGTAGAGAGCGTGGAGTGCTACTTGTCCGCGAGCGTGGGTATCGCCTTCGGGGGACGTGGCGACGACCCGAACGACTTGCTACGCGACGCCGACGCGGCGATGTACCACGCCAAGCAGCGAGGCCGCGCCAGGGTCGAGCTCTTCGACGACAGCTTGACCGCCCGGGCAGTCGACAGGCTCGAGATCGAATCCGCGTTGCACCAAGCGCTGCTGGACGAACAGCTCTCGCTGGTGTTCCAGCCGTTGATGAACCTCTCCGACAGATCGGTGCTCGGCGTGGAGGCTCTCCTACGGTGGGAGCATCCCGGTCGCGGCATGATCCCCCCGATGGCGTTCGTCCCGATCGCCGAGGAATCAGGTCTCATCTTGCAGATTGGACGGTGGGTCCTGACACGCGCCTGTGAACACGCGACACGCTGGATCGAGCGGGGGCTGCTCCCTACACCATTCGTGCTCAGCGTGAACGTATCGAACCGCCAGCTCGAGCACGACCAGCTCGTAGCAGAGGTTGCTGCTGTCCTCGAATCGAGCGATCTGCCTCCGAGATGTCTGGTCGTGGAGATCACAGAGAGCTTCTTCATGCGAGACCTGGGCGCCGCGGTGCGCAGGTTGAGAGCACTCAAGGAGCTCGGAGTGCGCATCGCCATCGACGACTTCGGCACCGGTTTCTCCTCGCTCAACTCGCTCTCTCAGCTCCCCATCGACGTCGTGAAGATCGACAAGTCGTTCACCGACACTCTCGGGACCCGAAACGACGCGATCATCGGCGCTCTGGTCGAAGTGGCGAACGCTTTCGAGCTGAAGGTCGTCGCCGAAGGCGTGGAGTCCGAGGACCAGGCGCAGCGCCTCTTGGGACTCGGTTGTGGGTTCGGGCAGGGCTACCTCTTCGGCAAACCTGTTCCCGCTTTCGGCATCGAGCGCATGTTCAGCTCGCAAGCCCGAGCGGGTGTGCCGAGCGCCATGGTGCCCGGCACGATCACCCTGCCGCACCCGGACGCGGGGCTATACCCCATTCGCAGCGCCACTTGATCCCCGGTTCCAAGCGAACCAACTCCGCTCCGGAACGGAGGGCGTCGGGGGAACAGGTCATCGGCTCGACGGCCAACGACGTTCGTCGGCGCGAGCTGGGAACCACCGCGTCGCCCGTGTAGGCCATGACATAACGGAAGCGTTCGTCCATCCACACCGTGACCCCGTGACGCCCTGCGGGCTCGTCGATCTCTACACGCGCGATCCCGTCGAGATCGCGGGCCAGGTCCGTGAAAACAGTGTCGAGACAGGTCGACCCGATCATGCGCCCGTCGGTGAAGTCGAACTCGGTTCCCGTGACGATGGTCTCGCCGGTCGGCAGGCCGCGCTCGTCGGTCACCAGGCGACGCCGGGCGGGCAGGCGCAAGTGGGCGAAGTCGACCACGGGCGTTCCGACGGTTACGTAGGGATGGAACCCGAGGCCGAACGGCGCGGGGTGTTGGTCGGTGTTGATCACCTCGGTCGAGACCACCAGTCCACTCCGTGCGAGCCGGTACTCGAGAGAGAGCTCCAGCCGCCACGGGTATCCGGGCTGGGGATGCAATGTGCACGAGAGGACGATGACGTTCTGTGCGCGTGAGACGAGCCGCCACGGTAGCCAACGCACGAGGCCGTGGATCGCACAATTGCGCTCGGGCTCGTCCAGCGCGGCTTGGCCGTGGCGACCTTCGATGCTGTAACGACCGTCGCCCAGTCGGTTCGGCCAAGGTGCGAGCACCTGTCCACGTCCCGCCGAACAGACGTCCCTCTCACCGAACCCGTCCACGACCTCGGCACCGTCTACGGTGTAGACGCGTAGTGTCGCCCCGACCTCGGTGACGACCACACGTTGTCGCCCGTACCCGATCTCGTGTTGCTGGCCCGAGGGCGGCACCGCTGTTGAGGTCGGGGTGGTCATTGGCCCCGGTATGGTAGTTCGAGGAGCGGGGCGCGCCTTGTGAAGACGAGCGGGAGGTCCTGGTGCAAATCCTGGTCACCAACGACGACGGGGTCCGCGCGCCCGGGATCGCAGCTCTAGCCGCCAAGGTGGCGCAGGCAGGTCACGAGGTCTTGGTGGTGGCGCCCTTGGTCGACTACAGCGGAGCCGGCGCAGCGGTCGGGCCCGTCCATTCGCGAGACGGCGTCGACTATCAGTCACACGTCATCGAGGGGTTGGGCGACGTGCCCACCTACGGCATCGACGGGCCTCCCGCGCTGGCGGTCATCCTCGCCTGTCTCGGGAGCTTCGGTCCTCGCCCGGAGATCGTGATGTCGGGCATCAACCACGGGGTGAACGTGGGACGTTCGGCCATGCACTCGGGAACCGTCGGAGCGGCGCTCACGGGTGCTCACTTCGGCCTGCGCAGTCTGGCGGTCTCGATCAAGTGGGGCGACGATCCGGTTCCCTGGAGCTCGCCGGCTCGCCTCGCCGTGGCCATGATCCCGGTGCTCGCCGCGGCCCCGCCCAGGACCACCTTGAACCTGAACGTCCCCGACGTCGAGCTCGATGCGCTGCGGGGGCTGCGCCACGGCCGGCTCGGCAGCGGCGGCGCCATCCGTTCCGCGGTCCACGACACAGGCACGGGCGTGCTACCGCACGGGACGCGCCCCCCGTTTCCTTCCGGGACCCTCCGCCTGGATCTCACGCCCTTGGGGAGCAGCCTCGACGTCGGCCCTGACACCGACGCGGGCCTCGTGGCGCACGGCTTCGCCTCGCTCACGCCGCTGGTCGGGGTACGCGAGGCCGGGGACGAGGCCAAGGCCACCATGGTGGGCGCCATGGATGCCCTCTACCGGCTCGTCGGGGTGGGTCCGGGCTGCGACATCGCCGAGGAGGTCGAAGAGACCGAAGAGGATCTGGCCATGGGCTAGCAACGCGACCGCCGGTGGGCGTCGGCCGCGAGATGGCACCTAGAACGCCTGATCCCCGGGTCCGACCGACGCTCCCGGAGACCTCAGGTGTCTTCCGGTATCTTCCAGGCGTGAGCGTGTCCAGCCCTGAGCACCGTGATCCTGTCGATCCGAGCAATTCCGAGCCGCAGGCCCGAGCTTCCTCCGGGCAGAAGGTGCTGCAAGACGACGAGAAGCCGTGCCGGCGGGAGATCCGAGCGATCTCTGCCATGTTCGACCGCAGGCCCTTCACCGAGGGTTGGCTGGAGATCGAGGACCTCCGCCTCTCCTATGAGGTCCACGGCACCGGACCGCGGGTCCTGGTGTTCCTCCATGGGCTATTGCTCGACGCCCAGATGAACAGGAGGCTCGCCGACGACCTGGCCGAGCGGGGACATCGGGTGATCCTGTTGGACATGCCCGGTCACGGGCACTCCGACAAACCGCGTCTGGCATGGGCGCACCGGATCGACTCCTACGCCCACCACGTCGTTGCCCTGCTCGACGAGCTGGGCCTCGACGAGGCCGTGGTGGGCGGGGTCTCGTTGGGGGCGAACGTCTCGTTGCAAGTGGCCGTGCAGGCCCCAGGGCGCGTTCGCGGCCTCCTGGTCGAGATGCCCGTCCTCGAATGGGCGGTACCCGCCACCGCCGTCATCTTCGTGCCTTTGCTGCTCGGGCTTCACTGCGCGGCTCCACTGGCTCGGTTGCTCGGCAAGGTCGCCCGACGGATCCCACGCACGCGGATCGGGACCATCGACAGCTTCGTGAGCGCCGCCACCTCGGAGCCCGAGGAGGCGGTCGCGGTGCTCCACGGGATGCTCGTCGGTCCCATCGCCCCGACCTACGACGAACGCCGTGCCATCGAGGTGCCGACGCTCGTGATCGGTCACAGGGTGGACGTCGTCCATCCCTTCACCGATGCCAATCACCTGGCTCGGCAGCTGCCTCACGCTCGTCTGCTCGAGGCGCGCTCGGTGCTCGAGTTGCGAATGAACCCGCAACGTCTCACCGGCCACATAGCCGATTTCCTCGACGAGGTGTGGAGCCCACCCCCTTTGAGCCAAGACCCCTCCCCTTTGAGCCAAGACCCCTCCACAGGAGCTGCGGGAGCCCAGGCGCACGGAGCTTGAGCGGCCGCGAAAGCGCGCAGCCGGAGGCTCTTCGAGTGCTACCTGCCGTGAGATCTCGGCGCCCGGTCGAGGCCGTCGCCGACAGTGCCTGGTCGGCCACCTCCGGCGGGTTCCGCAGAAACGACCCGGAGGGCCGTGACCCCGCCGGAGGCAGCCTGGAGATACGTCCCAGGTGGGCGGCACTCCGGACGTACCCCGGGGACCCGATCGGTTCTCGCCGCTCTGATCCCGCAGCCAGCATGCCGTTTCACTCGCGTTCGGTCAAAAGGCCGAAGGTCCCGAAGCGCCGGCGCCGGTCGGGAGGGTTCAACAGCACGCTTTGCCTCGCTCTTGGACGCCCGCCGTCTCAGTCCCAGCCGTCTCGGTTGGCAGCTCGCTCGCGCTTGCGAACAGAACGGCGCCGTTTCTCCTCAAGACGCCGCACCCTCGCTGCGGCCGACGGGGCAGTGGGTATCCGGGCATGTTGGACGCGCAAGGCACTGGCCAGACGATCGGCCAGACGGTGCAGCGCGATCTCGCGGTTTCGCGCCTGGGAGCGTTGCTCACCCGATACAGCCCTCACGGTCGGGCCGAGACGTTCGAGCAGCCGCGCGCGCTGGCGCGGACCGAGTGAAGCCGAACCCTCGACGTCGAAACGGACCTCGACGCGAGTACTCGAGCGGTTCGCATGCTGGCCTCCGGGACCGCCGCTGGTAGTGAAGCGCCACTGCAGCTCTTCTAGGGGGATCGCGAGGTTGCGCGTCACCCGTAGCACCTCGCTCGGCGTGCTCGTAGCGCTCCGGGCGGCGGTCATGGCACCACAGATTCGGCTACGACGGGGTTCTCGAGGATGCCTATGCCTTGGATCGCTATCCGCACCACATCTCCGACTCGCAACCACTTGGGGGGGTCGAAGCTCGCACCCACGCCGGCCGGCGTCCCTGTGGAGATGACGTCTCCGGGCTCGAGCGTGAACGCGCCCGACAGGTGCTCGATCATGTCCCAGCACGAAAAGATCATGTCGTCGGTCGATCCTTCTTGGCGCAGCTCCTCTCCCACCCACGTGCGTACGCGGAGCCTGTGAGGGTCGCCGACTTCATCGGAGGTGACAAGCCAGGGCCCGAGGGGGCCGTGGGTGTCGAAGGACTTCCCCATCGTCCACGTCTGCGTTCGCCACTGCCAGTCACGCACGCTCACGTCGTTCATGACCGTCCATCCCGCCACCACCCCGGGAGCGTCGGCTCTGTTCACGTGCCTGCAGCGGCGACCGATCACGAACGCGAGCTCGCCCTCGTAGTCGAGGAAGTTGGACACACGCGGGAGCTCGATGCCCTGCCCGGGGCCGATCACGCACGTCCGCTGCTTGTTGAACCACACCTGGTGCTCCGGTATGTCGCTGCCCATCTCTGCAACGTGGGCCCGGTAGTTCAATCCGATCGCCAAGACCTTCGCCGGGCGAGGCACGGGAGCGAGCAGGCGGGCGGACTCCAACGGCACGCGCCGCGCGTTCGTGCGCGCCGACGCCTCGGCTCGCTCGAGGGCCTCTTGACCGACCCCGAGCAGATCGCACATGTCCCCAGGCAGGCCCACGACGGGGTCCGTCAGATCGACGATCTCCTCCCCCACCAGCACGCCAGTGCGCACCGTCTCGGTGCCGACCGCCCCGACGCGGCCCTTGGCACCGGCAGCGCGGTCGGTGTCGTGGGAGCCCGGAATGAACGACACGAGTCGCACCCACGACACCGTACAGACTCGGCCACCACGCCACGGTGCGCGTGATTCGAAGCTCCGAAGAAGACATAATCGGGCGATGCCCCACTACGAAAAGCCCGGCTGGTTCACCGCCCACGTCTCCAACAACATCGTCGCCGGCTTGACGAGGCTGGGGCTGAGCCTCAAAGGATCACGAGTGCTGAAGGTTCGCGGACGCAAGACCGGCCAGTGGCACAGCACGCCGGTGAACCTCCTTACGCTCGGCGACGAGCGTTACCTCGTCGCACCCCGAGGCGAGACGCAGTGGGTGCGCAATTTGCGCGTCGCGGGAAGAGGTGAGCTGTCGCTGGGTCGAAGGACCGACCCCTTCACAGCGCTGGAGCTCACCGAGGCCGAGAAGCCCCAGATCCTTCGCGAGTACCTGAAACGATGGAAGACCAAGACGAGCATCTTCTTCGAAGGTACAGGCCCGGATTCACCTGAAGAGGAGCTGCGCCGCATCTCCCCGGAGCACCCGGTGTTCCGCATCACGGCCCGGTGTGGATGAAACCCAGCGATCTCGGTCACTCGCGCTAGGACCCGGGCGACTTCGACGCATCCGGGTTCGTCTCTGGGTTCCTCGACGGCGGACCCCCCGACCCCGCAGACCCGTCCGACCCGGACGGCTGGCCCAACGGTGCGACGGGATCCGGCGCCTGGGCCGGTGGGCGGCTGGGCAGCACCACGAGCGCTATGAGCCCACCGGCGGCGGCGACCACCGCCCCGGCGCTCACCGCGAGGTCCGCGCCACTGACGAAGGCACGGTGGGCGACCGAAGCCAAGGCCGCTCCACGCACACCTCCGACGTGGGCGGCCACGGCCAGCGCCCCGCCGAGCGAGCCGTTGATGAGCGACAGCACGGACCGAGGGATGGCCTGGTGCGCGAGGACGGGGTGCAACACGCCCTGGTAGCGAGCAGCGAGCAGGCTGCCTAGCACCCCGACGCCTAGCGCCCCGCCGAGCTGGAGCATCGAGCCGTTCGTGGCCGATCCCACACCGGTGCGCTCGAGGGGTAAAGACCCCATCACCGACTCGATCGACGGAGCCAATGCCAGGCCCGTGCCGAACCCCAGCAGGAACAGGGCTGCGAGCGAGTCGGTGTAAGTACCGTGGACCGTGATGCGCGACAGCATGCCGAAGCCGACTGCGATCGTGCCCATCCCTGTGACCACCACCACCTTCGTGCCGAGCCGACGCACCAGCAAGCTCGACGCGGGGGCAACCACAAGGATCGTGAGAGCTGTGGGTGCCACGCGCAGACCCGCCTGAAAGGCGCTGTAGCCGAGCGAGAACTGCAGGTACTGGGTCAGGAGGAAGAGGCCCCCGAACAACGAGAACATCACGAGCGACATGGATCCGATGGCTGCACTGAACCGCCGCGAGGAGAAGAACGACAGGTCGAGCATCGGGTGGCTCGAGCGCTTCTCCCAGAAGACGAAGAACGCGAGCACCACTATCCCGCCCCCGACCGCTCCCAAGATGAGCGGTGACGACCAGGTACGGTTCGGCGCCTCGATGATCCCCCACAACAGCAGCCCCATGCCGACCACCGAGAACACCACGCCCCACGGATCCGGGCGCCGGCTCCGTGGGTTCTTCGAGTCCGGGACGAACCAAATCGAAGCGGCGAGCCCCAAAGCTGCGATGGGAACGTTCACCAGGAAGACCGATCCCCACCAGAAGTGGGCCAGGAGCCATCCTCCCAATATCGGGCCCAGCGACACCCCGATCCCGGTGGTCCCCGACCAGATTCCGATGGCGCGCGCCCTCTCGCGCTCGTTGTTGAAGACGTTGGTGAGGATCGACAGAGACGACGGCATGATCGCCGCCCCGCCGATACCCATGAACGCGCGCGACGCGATCAACGTGCCCGGTGAACGGCTGAACGCCGACGCGGCAGACCCCATGGCGAAAAGCGCCAGACCCACAACGAAGATGCGCTGACGGCCGATTCGGTCGCCGAGGCTGCCCAGCGACAGCAAGAGCCCCGCCAAGACGATGGCGTAGGCGTCGACGATCCACTGCAGCTGGGTGGAAGACGCGTGCAGGTCGCGGACTATGGCCGGCAACGCCACGTTCAGGATCGTGTTATCCAAGCTGACGATGAGCAGGCTCACGCACAACACGGCGAGAGTGACCCACCGCCGGTCCCGGGTCGGGGTTCCGAACGGGCCGTTGCGCGACACCTCGGCCCGCGTCGTCAGGCCCATGGCCCACTACGGTAGGACACGGCCCATAACGGACCTAATCTGACCGGGTGACCGAAGAAGACGCGTACAACAAGGACGGCGAGCACGAGCCGCAAGGGGCGCTCTCCGACGAAACCGCGGACACCGACGAAACCGCGGACACCGACGAGCGCCCTACGGCCGGTTACGAACCTAAACCCGCACAACCTGGCGCTCCGGCATGGGGCACACCGTCGCTGCCTACCTACCCCCCGCAACCACTTCCGAGTTCTGGCTACCCGCCACCGCCGCCCGGCTACCCGCCACCGCCGCCCGGCTACCCGCCACCGCCGCCCGGCTACCCGCCACCGCATCCCGGCTACCCGCCACCGCCGCCCGGCTACCCGCCACCCTTGTACCCCGCGCCCAACCCATGGGAACAGCCCGGGCCCGGGGGCTCGAGCCAACCTCCGTACCCACCAGGTGGTGGCTTTGATATCGCCCCGGGGGAGCCTTCGACAGCGGCGGGGCCGAGCTCCGGTGTCGGTCAGCCCACGACGACACAGAAAGGCCGCCACAAGGTCGTCCTCGTGGTGGTGGCCGTGGTCGTGGTCGCCGGGCTCCTGGCGGGAGGCGGGGTGTGGCTCTTCGGTGGTTCGAGCTCACCGAGCTCACCGAGCTCGTCCCCGGTCTCGGCTCCGATCTCAACGACTGCTAGAGCAGTCCTCGAGCGCGCCCTGGCGAACGCTCGAAGAGCCGGAAGCTTCCACTACGTCTCGGTCTCCAACAGCAGCTTGACCGGCACGTTCTCGACGGTCGGCGATGCCGGTCGCAGTTCGGGCAAGCAGGAGATCACCACGAACAGCCCGAACGGCACGGCACACTTCACGGTCATCGTCGTTGGGACCGCGTGCTACTTCCAGGGCGACTCTCTGGCGATGCAGCAAAACCTCAACGTGGACGCCGCGGTGGCACAAGCCCACGCCGAGCAGTGGATCTCCCTGTCCCCTTCAGATGCGCCCTACGCGTCCGTCTATGCGGCGGTCAACACCCACGACGCGCTTTACGAGAACATCGCGTTCAAACCGCAACGCGACACGGGAACGAGCACGATCTCGGGCCGGCGCGTCAGGACGATCGGCGGGGCGCCGACACCGGTGAAGATATCCGGCCAGCCGAGCCTGGCGATCAAAGGCATCGCGACGCTCGAGGTGTCCGCCACCACCCATCTCCCTGTGCACTATTCCGAGAGCGGCACCCTGAGCACGAACGGGCAGAGCGAGCACAAGTCGTTCACGATGACGTTCAGCGATTTCGGAAAGGAAGTCTCGGAGACCCCTCCCTCTGGCGCAGTCCCGTTCTCGTCGCTCGGCGGCACCGGCGGGGGGGGTGGCACCTCCACCTCGCCGAGGCTCGTCACGTCAGCCCGGCTCTGACCGTTTTGGCATCAGCGGCCCCGACCTAGTCCTCTGACCTGCCCCGACCTGGCCCTCGACCCTGACCGCGCCTTGGTCCAGTCAGGAGCGCTCGCGGTAGCGCCATACGGCGATCGGCATGAACACGACGAATATCCCGGCGGTCCACGCGAGGGATTGACCGACAAGGCTGGCGGTCGGCCCGCCCACCATGAGCGCGCGACTGGCGTCGATGAGGACGCCCAGAGGCTGGTGGGTGACGAACCCCTGGAGCCATCCCGGCATGTCGTAGACCGGCACGAACGCGGGAGACGCAAAAAGAAGCGGAAAGAGAATCGGGAACGCTATGACCTGTGCGGTCTCGCTGTTCGACGCCGAGAGGCCGATGACGGCAAAGCACCACAGCAACGCATACGCGAAGACGAGCCACAGTGCCACCGCCGCTATGAACGCCAATCCACCTGTAGGGAAATTGAAACCCACCAGCGCTCCCATGGCGGTCATCACGACGATGACCAATACGTTGCGAATCAGGTCGGCGATGGTCCGGCCGGCCAGGACGGCGAAGCGGACCATGGGAAGGGCCCGGAACCTCTCCACAAGTCCTGTCTGCAGATCCTCGGCAAGTCCGACCGCCGTACCGATACCGCCGAAGGAGATCGATTGGGCAAAGATCCCCGCCATGAGGAAATCGACGTAAGGCAGCCTTGCGCCGGTGGGCAGCGTTCCACCCAACTTGACCGCACCTCCGAAGACGTAGCGGAACAACAGCACGAACATGATCGGCTGGACAGTGGAGAAGAAGAGCGCGTCCGGAGTCCGCTTGAAGCGGATCAGGTTGCGCTTGGTGATCATGAGCACGTCCGAAATCGCCCAGTAGAGCTGGCTCCCCGTGCTCGGCTCGGATGGTGACGACGTGAAGTCGGCGGTCTTGGGAGTCGAGGTGGCAACGGTCACCGTGCAGCTCCATCTGGAGACGTGGCGGAGACCTGACGGGACTGTCTTGTCCGGCGGCGTCGGGACCGCCGACCTTTGGCGTCGGTCCCGGGACCATCCAGGGACGATGTCCCGTCCTCGGAGCCTTCCTCGGTCGGCTTACCGGTGATCGACAGGAAGACGTCGTCGAGGCTGGGCTCTCGCAGCCGGAAGACGGTCGGGCTGAGGGCGTGGCGGTCGAGGAGGCGCAGGACCTCGATCGCGGCTCTGGGGCCGTCGTCCACGGGTAGCTCGACCAGGGACCCGATCACGCTCGGCGTCCTCGTGGCCGCCTGTGCGAGGACCTGCGCGGCACGCTCGGCTGTGGCCGCATCCACCATCCCCACGTCGAGCACGGTCGTACCCATGTCGGCTTTCAGCTTCTCAGGAGTCCCCTCGGCGATGACACGGCCACGGTCGACGACCACGACACGGCGCGCGAGGCGGTCGGCCTCCTCGAGGTACTGCGTGGTGAGAAGGACGGTGGTGCCACCTCCCACCAGACCCTCGATCATCTCCCAGACGTCGTTGCGGCTGTGGGGGTCGAGGCCCGTGGTCGGCTCGTCGAGGAACAGCACGGGCGGGCGGGCCACCAGGGCCGCTGCTACGTCCAGGCGGCGGCGCATGCCCCCCGAGTAGGTCTTGAGCGGCCGGCCGGCTGCCTCAGCGAGCCCGAACTGCTCGAGCAGCTCGCCCGCTCTCTGCGCCACGACCTCATGGGAGAGTCGGTTCAACCGTCCGACCATGGTCAGGTTCTCGCGGCCGGTGAGGTAGGGGTCCACCGCCGCGTTCTGTCCGGCGAGCCCGATCAACGTGCGGACCAGCGCGGCCTCTGTCACTACGTCATGGCCCAGGACGCGACCCCTACCGCCGTCCGGCGCGAGGATCGTGGTCAGGATGCGCACGGCGGTCGTCTTGCCCGCGCCGTTCGGTCCGAGCAGCCCGAACACCGTTCCTTCCTCGACGGCGAAGCTCACACCGTCGAGAGCACGCACATCACCGCCGAAGGTCTTCTCGATCCCCTCGGCCTCGATCGCATAGCTCATCGCGCACACGCTACCTGCGGCGTCCCCTGACCATTCCCGACCCGGCCACCAGCACGGTCCCTACGCCTCGATGTGCTGGTTGTAACGCAGCAACACCACCGAATGGGCGGTGAGGTTGACGGTGGTCACTCGAACCACACGATGTCCGAGGTGGGCGGTGTTCAGCAACTGCTCCCAGATCCCCGGCCACTCGAGTTGTGGCGTCGTGTAAAGACGCGACTTGGTGCCCCCGTTCAACAGCAACAACAACGTGTCGCCGTAGATCCTCCTTCCGCGCTCGTCGACATCGTCGACGGCCCGGCCCGCCAACAACATCCCGAACGTGTGGGTGTCGGGGTCCGACCATTCTCGGTCTGTCATCTCCTGCCCGTCGGGTCGGACCCACGTGACGTCGCGTATCGCACCGGGTGGGAGCGCCTTGCCCGTGAAGAAGTCACGCCGTCGTAGGACCGGGTTCGCCCGCACGATGGCCGCCAGCTCACGGGTGAACATGAGCAGATCTGTCGCCGCGTCATCGAGGTCCCACGAGAGCCAGCTCAGAGGATTGTCCTGACAGTACGCGTTGTTGTTGCCCTGGCGGCTGTGGCCGATCTCGTCGCCCGAGAGCAACATCCTCACACCCTGGGAGAAGAAGACGGTTGCCAGCATGCTGCGCTTGACATGTTCCCGGAGGCGCTGGATGCGAACCGACTCGGTGGGACCCTCCACTCCCCAGTTGCTCGAGTAGTTCTCGTCGGCACCGTCGTGGTTGTCGTTGCCGTTGGCCTCGTTGCGCTTGTGCTCGAAACCCACGACGTCGCTCAACGTGAACCCGTCGTGACAGGCGACGAAGTTCACGCTCGCATAGGTTCGCCGTCCGCTGGGCGCGAATATGTCGCTCGACCCGGTGAGGCGCGACGCCAGCTCGGGGACCTGGCCCGGGTCGCCGCGCCAGAACCTGCGCACGCAGTCGCGAAATGCCCCGTTCCATTCCGCCCAGCCGGGGGGGAACCCACCGAGGTGATAGCCGCCGGGACCGACGTCCCACGGTTCTGCGATCAGCTTCACCTGCGAGAGCACGGGATCCTGCTGGATGATCTCGAAGAACGAGCTGCGCTGCTCCTCGATACCGCGGATCAGCACGGGAGCAAGGTCGAAACGAAACCCGTCCACGTGCATGTCCGTCACCCAATAGCGCAAGCTGTCCATCACCAGAGCCATGGTCCTCGGATGGACGATGTTCAAAGTGTTGCCGGTGCCGGTGAAGTCCAAGTGGGTACGCGCGTTGTCGGGGTCGAGCCGGTAGTAGACGCTGTTGTCGATGCCGCGGAGCGACATCGTGGGGCCGTTCTCGCTCCCCTCGGCGGTGTGGTTGTAGACCACGTCGAGGATCACCTCCAGCCCGGCGCGGTGGAGCGTCTTAACCATCGACTTGAACTCACTCACCTGTTGCCCCATGTGACCAGTGGCATAGCCGGTGTGGGGGGCGAAGAACGCTATGGGGTTGTATCCCCAGTAGTTGGTGAGTCCTCGATCGACGAGCTGGCGCTCGGGGACGAAGTGGTGAACAGGCATGAGCTCCACCGCGGTGACCCCCAACGAGACCAAGTGGTCGATCACCGCGTCCGAGGAGAGCCCCAAGTACGTGCCACGCAAGTGCTCAGGTACACCGGGATGCCGGATGGTCATTCCCCGCACGTGGCACTCATAGATGATCGTGCGGTTCCACGCCGTGTGAGGACGGCGGTCGTCGCCCCAGGTGAAGGCCTGGTCGATCACCATGCAGCGTGGCACGAAGGGAGTCGAATCGCGCTCGTCGCAGGACGCGTCCCCCGCTCGGTCGCCTACCTTGTACCCGTAGAGCTCGTCGGACCATTGGAACGGGCCGCTAATAGCCTTCGCGTACGGGTCCAAGAGGAGCTTGGCCGGGTTGAAACGGTGACCCGCCTCGGGTTCATATGGGCCCTCGACGCGATAGCCATAGAGGGTGCCGGGTCGGGCGTCAGGCAGGTAACAGTGCCACACCCGGTCCGTGGCATCAGGCATGGTGATGACCGAGGAGGGCTTCTCTTGCGAGGGTGAGTCGAAGAGGCACAGTTCGACCCCGGTCGCGTGCTCCGAGAAGAGCGCGAAGTTCACCCCCTCCCCGTCCCACGTGGCTCCGAGAGGAAAATGGCTCCCGGGCCACACCCTCACGGGCACCGTACGCGCTTCCCTACTGCCAGGGTCATGCGGGAGGCTCGTGCTTGAGCACGACGATGGCAAGGGGCGGGGCGGTCACGCGTGCCAAGTTGGGTCCGCCCTCCCAAGTGACAGGCTGGGTGAGGACCTCGCCCAGATTGCCGATACCGCCTCCGCCATAGTCATGCGCGTCGCTGTTCAGAAGCTCGCGCCAGCGGCCGTCGGCGGGCACCGCGACCACTATGTCGTTGCGCGGAACAGGCGTGAAATTGCACACCACGAGAACAGGGCCCGACGCGTCGGCCCGCGCGTGTCGCAAGAAAGCAAGGACCGAGCTTGGCGCTTCGTCCCCTATGAGCCACTCGAAACCGTCGGGCTCGCAGTCGAGCTCGTGGAGAGCCGGCTCCGATCGGTACAGCGCGTTCAGGTCGCGAACGAAGCGGTAGATCCCCAGGTGCGGCGCGTGTTCGAGCAAGTGCCAGTCCACACTGGAGCCGTGGTCCCACTCACGGCGCTGGCCGATCTCTGAACCCATGAACAGCAGCTTCTTCCCGGGAAGCGTGTACTGGTAACCGAGCAGGAGGCGCAGGTTGGCGAATTTCTGCCAGTCGTCACCGGGCATCTTCTCCAACAACGACCTCTTGCCGTGGGTCATCTCGTCGTGGGACAGGGGAAGCATGAAGTTCTCGGTGAAGGCGTACACGGCGCGAAAGGTGAGCTCGTCGTGGTGCCAGCGACGGTGGACGGGGTCGCGTCCTAGGTACTCCAACGTGTCGTGCATCCACCCCATGTCCCACTTGTAGCCGAAGCCGAGTCCCCCCGTCTCGGTAGGACGCGACACCCCGGGCCACGCTGTGGACTCCTCGGCCACCGTCTGGACGTCGGGATGGTCGGCGTAGATCCCCGAGTTCAACGAGCGAAGGAACTCGATCGCCTCTATGTTCTCGCGCCC
Organism: Acidimicrobiales bacterium; assembly: GCA_050011255.1. GTDB lineage: Bacteria > Actinomycetota > Acidimicrobiia > Acidimicrobiales > UBA8190 > Bog-564. The sequence goes on along the minus strand of JBEKJK010000003.1, from coordinate 137,698 downwards.
GCCGTAGCGGTTGGGCAGCCAATCTCCCGGCAGGCGGGAGTAGTCGCGGTAGAGCATCGAGGCGACGGCGTCGAAGCGCAGGCCGTCTGCGTGGTAACTGCGAAGCCAGTGATCCGCGCACGAAGCGAGGAAGCTGCGCACCTCGTGGCGGCCGTAGTTGAACACCAAGCTGTTCCAATCAGGGTGCACGCCCAAGCGCGGGTCGGCGTGTTCGTACAGGTGAGTGCCATCGAAACTACCCAGTGCGAACGCGTCGTCGGGGAAGTGTGAAGGGACCCAATCGAGCAGCACCCCGATGCCCGCGCGGTGCAGCTCGTCGATCATCGCCATGAGGTCCTGCGGGGTCCCGTAGCGGCTCGAGGGAGCGAAGTAGCCGGTGACCTGGTACCCCCACGACCCGTAGAACGGGTGCTCCATGACCGGCATGAGCTCCACGTGGGTGAAGCCGGCGTCGAGCACGTGCTCGACCAGCCGGGCCGTCATCTCGCGGTAACCGAGCAGGCGTCCTGGCGTGGCTGGGTCGCGGATCCATGAGCCCAGGTGCACCTCGTAGACGGCTACCGGCGAGTCGAAGGCGCTCCGACGCGCACGTGTGGCCATCCACGGGCCGTCCCCCCACTCGTAGTCGAGTGACCAGACGACCGAGCCCGTGCGCGGCGGCTCCTCACAGCGAAACGCCACGGGGTCGGCCTTTTGCACGCGAGCTCCTGTACCGGTCGTGATCTCGTACTTGTAGACATGGCCCGGCCCCGCCGAAGAGACCACCCCCTCCCAGATGCCCGACACCCCGAGCTCGCGAAGCGGGTGAGAGTCCGAGTTCCAACCGTTGAAGTCGCCTACCACGGCCACCGAGCGGGCGTTCGGGGCCCACACCGCGAAATGCGTTGCAGGGTCTTTCCCATCGCGAACGACGTGTGCGCCCAGCTTGCTCGCCAGGTTCCGGTGGGTACCCTCGTTGAACAGGTACAGGTCGTCAACGGTGAACGACATGATCTCCTCGTTCGCAGCGGGGTTCTGCCCGACGGTCGACGATGTCGCCGCCGGCGCCGCTCTTTGGGTCGAGGCGCGCGTCAAGATCCCCCTTCGAGCAGGTTGAGGATCCCCCGCGCGGGAATCTCTATCCAATCGGGCCGACTGTTCGCCTCGTAGCCGAGCTCGTAGACGGCCTTCTCGAGCAGCAGGAAGTCCAACAGCGCTTCGAGCTCTTCTCGCCTCTCGGGTAAGAACGCCGCCCCGGCCACCGACTCGAGGTACGAACCGAGGAAGGTCCCGGCCACCGTCCGGTACCACAGCACCAACCACGGCTCGAGCTCGGTGAGTTCCTCGGAGGAAGAGCGGTTCAGGTTCAGCTGTAACGCGGCCGCGCGCGATGCGTAATGCAAGGACCGGATCATCCCTGCCACGTCCACAAGGGCGGGACGCTTCAGGCGCCTCTGACCGAGCGAGCGGGCAGGCTCCCCCTCGAAGTCGACGATGACGAAGTCCTTCCCGGTCCACAGCACCTGCCCCAGGTGGAAGTCGCCGTGGCAACGAATGCGCGAGGCACGTATGCGCTGGGACATGAGTACCTGTAGCCGCCTGATCACATCGTCATCGCGCTCGAGCACCTGTTGCACCAACGCGAAGCGCGACGCGAGCGGGCGAGCCAGGCGAAACGCGCGTTTGGCAGTCGATCGCGCCCCGTGCGATATCGACTGGCGGTCGATCGCGGTGAACGGCTCGGGCGCGAAGTCAGGGTCGTCCTTGTCGGCCGCCAGTGCCAGGTGCAGCTCGGCCGTTCGCTTGCCGAGGAGCGTCGCCCATTCCAATTGGGGACCCACGAGCAACTGGGCGGCCTCGGGAAGCAACGCGAGGTGACGGTCTCGGCGCTTCATGGCCCAGTCGGCGCAATCCAGGAGGCTCGCCGGAGGTAGCGACCTCAGCTCGGTGCGCGAGGCCATGGCGAGCACCTCCTCGAGCGAGTGGGCGAGCCCGTCGACCACTTGGCTCCACCCGTCACCCTCGTTGACTACGAACTCCTCCAGTGTGACCAGGCAAACGGCCTCGCGCCCGAGTCCCTCGGGACGGTACTCGAGGGACCCGCCCACGAGCGAGGTGTGACGCAGGCGCGCCCGCTCACCGAGGAAGCGGCCCATCTCCACCGCGGGGTTGACGCCCGGTTCCACGCGCCGCAGGACCTTGGCGATGAGCCGCCCCCCGAAGACGATCGAGGAGTTGCTCTGCTCCGCGGACATCGGCACCGGTTCCACCTCGGCAAGTCCAGCCGTGAGCCGTCGTAACGCAGGGGTGGGCACTCCGACCAGCCGACCTGCATGGCCCCTGATATGGCGACGACGGACGACCGAAGCCAACAGGGTCTTGGCGAAATCGGGGTCCCACACCGCGTCGTAGAGCACGCCGTCTGTGGTTTCGCTACCGGGGCCACCTGGATGTGCGCGGCGCTCTACGCGTCGACGAACCGGTTCGACGCGAAGCTCCGCTACCACCGCCTCATCGTGCCGACGGGCGAGCTCCTCCGCGCGCGAACCGGCGGCAAAAGCAAGGGGTAACACGTATGTCGCCATCGTCGCGTCGCTGAGCTCGACGCCGATCAGCGTCAGGTGGGCGGGCGCGTCGTCGGCGCTGCCGTGGATCGGGACGGCCTCGAACATCTCGACGGACCTGATCCGGCCTGCTTTGCCGGAGAACCAGCGCTGTCCTGCGAGCCACGCGGGAAGCATGTCCTCGAGCGCCATGAGCGAGGGCCCCGAGAACACCTTGTCCCAGGATCCCTGTACGACCAGCCTGCCTCGCCTCGACGCCCGAGGCGGTCCAGAAGTCTCCAGCGAGAACCAGTAGAAGCCGTGAGGACCGAGGGTGATGAAGTAAGGCAGTTCCCCCACGGCAGGGAACTCGGTCGTCCCGAAAAGCTCCACCGGCACCGATCCGCTGAACTCCGACAGGTTCAACTCGACCGATTGCGCATAGCGCGACAGGTTCGCCACCACCAGGATCCGCTCGTCCTCGTAACAGCGCATGAACGCCAAGACCTTGCGGTTGTCCGGGAACAACACCTCGAGCGATCCCCGCGAGAATGCGCGGTACCTGCCGCGCACGGCGAGAAGCCGCCTCATCCACCACAGCAACGAGCCCGGGTTCTGTTGTTGCACCTCGACGTTGACCGCCTGAGAGTGGTAGACGGGATCGATCACGACAGGCAGGTAAAGGCGCTGCGGGTTGGCGCGAGAGAACCCGGCGTTGCGCTCGCCACCCCACTGCATGGGCGTGCGCACGGAATTTCGATCTCCGAGATAGATGTTGTCGCCCATTCCGATCTCGTCGCCGTAGTAGATGATCGGAGTGCCGGGCAGCGAGCACAGCAGCCCGTTCATCAGCTCGATGAGGGCGCGGTCGTTGCCGAGCAGAGGTGCGAGCCGGCGCCGGATACCCACGTTCACCCGGGCTTGGGGGTCCTGGGCGTAGACGCGGTACATGTAGTCGCGCTCCTCGTCGGTGACCATCTCCAGGGTCAGCTCGTCGTGGTTGCGCAGGAAGAGCGCCCACTGGCAGTCGGCCGGCACGGCCGGGGTCTCCGAAAGGATGTCGACGACCGGGTACCGGTCCTCCTGGCGGGCGGCCATGAAGATCCGTGGCATGAGGGGGAAATGGAACGCCATGTGGCAGGCGTCGCCCTTGCCCATGTACGCGACGGCGTCCTCGGGCCACTGGTTGGCTTCGGCCAGCAGCATGCGCCCGGTGAAGCGCTCGTCGACATGGGAGCGCAGATCGCGCAGGAAGGCGAAGGTCTCGGGCAGGTTCTCGCAGGTGGTGCCCTCACGCGCGTACAGGTAGGGAACGGCGTCGAGGCGCAGTCCGTCCACGCCCATCGCGAGCCAGAAGTCGACGACGTCGAAGATCTCCGAACGAACGGCCGGGTTGTCGTAGTTCAGGCTGGGCTGGTGGGAGTAGAAACGGTGCCAGAAGTAGGCCCCCGCTACCGGGTCGTAGGTCCAGTTGGAGCTCTCGAAGTCCTTGAAGATGACCCGCGCGTCGGCGAAGCGGTCCGGGGTGTCGCTCCAGATGTAGTAGTCACGCTGCACGCTCCCCGGCTCGGCCCTCTGAGCCCTGGTGAACCAGGGATGTTCGTCGGAGGTGTGCGCGAGGACCAGCTCTGTGATCACCCGCAGCCCACGCTGGTGCGCCTCGCGCAAGAACGTCCGGAAGTCCCTGAGAGTGCCGTAGGAGGGATGGACGGCGCGGTAGTCAGAGATGTCATACCCGTCGTCGCGAAGCGGCGACGGGTAGAAGGGAAGCAACCACAGAGCTCTCACGCCGAGGTTCTGGAGGTAGTCGAGCCGTGTCACCAGGCCGCGGAAGTCGCCGATGCCGTCGAAGTCGCTGTCCTGGAAGGCGCGCACGTTCAGCTCGTAGATGACCGCGTCCTTGTACCAGCGTGCGGCGTCGGAATCTAAAGGAGCCGAGACGGCGGGTGTCTCGGACAGGGTTCTGACGGGCGTGCTCACGGGGCGGGCTCCGAGTCCGCAGGCCCGAGACGCAGGATGTGGGCGGGCACGACCACGGGGTCGAGAACCACGAAGTTGCGCGGGCCCTGCCAGCTGTAGCAAGTCCCTGTGAGCAGGTCGTTCGCTTCGTAGGGACTCACGGGATCGATTCCCAGCGCGTCCGGGTCGATCTCGACCCACCCTGACTGGCGATAGCGCGGGTCCAAGTTCACCACGACGACGATGGGCCTCGTGTCCGACTCGCCGTCACCCAGCCGGGGGGGCGGTGTCCGCGCGTACGCGATCAACTTGTCGTTGTCGACCGGACACAGAACGAGGTTCCGATCGTGCTGGAGCACCTGGTTCTCGCGGCGGATCTCGTTCACCCGGGTCACGAAACCGGCGAGCGTACCCGGCACGTCGAGGTCGAAGTGGCGGATCTCGTACTTCTCCGAGTGCAGGTACTCCTCGGAGCCCTCGGTGCACGTCTCGTGCTCGCACAGCTCGAACACCGGGCCGTAGATCCCGTAGCTGGCGACAGAGGTGGCCGCCAGCACGAGGCGAGCCATGAACGCGCCCCGGCCCCCGTGCTGGAGGGTCTCGGTGAGGATGTCGGGGGTGTTCGGCCAGAAGTTGGGCCGGAGGTAGTCGGCGACGTCCGTCGAGTGCAGTTCGGTCAGGTACTCCTCGAGCTCCCACTTGGTGTTGCGCCAGGCGAAGTAGGTGTAGGACTGGGTGAACCCCGCCTTTGCCAGGCGTCTCATCAGCTTCGGGCGCGTGAAGGCCTCGGCGAGGAACAGCACGTCGGGATGCTCCGACTGCACCTCGGCGATCAGCCACTCCCAGAAGCGGAACGGCTTCGTGTGCGGATTGTCCACCCGGAATATCCGAATCCCCCGGCCGACCCAGAAGAGCACCACCTCGAGCAGCTCCGCCCACAGGGCCTGCCAGTCCGGGGTGTCGAAGTTGATCGGGTAGATGTCCTCGTATCGCTTGGGCGGATTCTCGGCGTAGCGAGCGGTCCCGTCGGGGAGCCACTCGAACCATTCGGGATGCTCCTTCACCCAGGGATGGTCGGGAGAGCATTGGTACGCGAGGTCCAAGGCGACCTCGATGCCGAGCCGAGCCGCCTCGTCCACGAGGCCGGCCAGGTCTTCGAGTGTCCCGAGCTGCGGGTGCACCGCCGTGTGCCCACCCTCTGCACCGCCGATCGCCCACGGGCTCCCTGGGTCGTCTGGTCCCGCCACTCGAGCGCCATCACGGCCTTTGCGATTGGTCAGGCCGATCGGGTGGATCGGAGGCAGGTACAAGACGTCGAATCCCAGCCGTGACACGTACGCGAGACGTGCCTTTGTGTCGGCCAGGGTGCCGTGGCGTCCGGGCTCGGGCGAGGCCGAGCGAGGAAAGAGCTCGTACCACGTGCTGAAGCGCGCCTTCTGCCGCTCGGCCACGACTGCGAGCGCCCCGGAGGTGACCCCTGGGCCCGGGTCGCAATGGCGGCGGACCAGCGCCATGACCTCGGGGGAAGCGATGGCGTCCAGCACGGTGCGCAGAACGCGAGAGCGAGCGCCCTGGAGGACTTCGGCGCCGGCGGCGTCCGAAGCGCCCCTCAACTGCGTAGCCAGCGTCTCCAGCTTGTCGCGGTCGCGCCGTTCGGCGCGCACGGCGGCCTGAGCGAGAAGCTCGGCGCCCACGAGCAACTCGACGGTGAGGTCATATCCCGCGCCTGCCTTCAAGCGGACGTCGCACAGCCAGGTGCCGAAGGAGTCGAGAGTGCCCCGGACGCAGAACAGGTACCTCCCGCTGTGCACGGTGGGGAACGCAGCCCGCCAGCGGTCGTCGACCAGCGGCTCCATCGGCACCACCTGCCACTTGGAGTCCGATTCCGCCCGCCAAAGGACATCACACACCAGCTCGTCATTGCCGTCGGCGAAGACGTCTGCCTCCACGATGACGAGGTCACCTACCTCACGCTTGGCCGGATACCTCCCCCCGCCGACCTGAGGGGCGACGCGGTCGATGACCGGACGTGCGCGCCCTTGCAACTCCGACGGCGTTGTCTTCACCTACATGACAGTACGCGAGCGCGCCGGTCTATTGGCGCTTCGAGCACTCCACGGCTGCTTCACTTTCTAGGTCCCGGTCTCCTCGCTCTCGCGCGCTCGGGCAGGCCGGCCGAAGACGCCTCGCCAAGTCTGACCCTGACCCTGCTGTTGGGCTGGTGTTGCGTTCAGGCGACGACCCGACGGAGCCTGACGGTGGCGGAGACGGGGAACACAGCGGCGAATGCACCGAGCACAGCCAGTTGCGGCGCGATCGACAAGATCGTGCCTCCGCGCGGGAGCAGCGACGTCCAGGCACCCCCAAGTCGGCTCGTCGAGCGCCAGCAACACCGGCTGGCTCGACGGGCCCGCCGCCATGTTGGGCCGACGCTTCATGCCACCGGAGAAGGAGTCGACCCGGTCGTGGGCCGGTCGGAGAGATCGGTGAGCTCGAGAGCCTCCGAGATCCGCCTCTCGAGAAGGCTCCGTGCACCCGAGAAGCCCGAAAAGAGAGTAGAACCTCAACGACATCTGTCAGCCGGAAGAGGGCACATCGGCCCTACCAGGGCGTTGTCGCGTCGCGCACGATGGTTATGCCCCCCACACGAGGCCCGTGGTGGTGGGGCAGAGGAGAACGGATGAGGTCCGAGCCCAGGGAGAAGACCCCATGACGGCCGGGGCGGTCGACGCGGACGCGACAACCGCCGGGCCGCGCGGACGCCCGGAACTGTTCCAAGTCCGCTTCCACGGTCGGGGCGGACAGGGAGTGGTGACCGCGGCGGAGCTGCTCTCTGTGGCAGCCTTCCTGCAAGGGCGCTTCGCCCAGGCATTCCCGAGCTTCGGCTCTGAGAGAGCCGGTGCGCCGGTCGTGGCGTTCTGCCGGATCAGCGCCGGCGAGATCCGTACCCACGCCCCGGTGGCCGAACCTGACGCGGTGGTCGTCCAGGACGCGACGCTGTTGCACCAGGTCGACCTGTTCAACGGGCTCGGTCCCGAGGGCTACCTGCTGGTGAACACGACCCACAGCTTCGACGAAATGGGGCTCGGTGGGCTCGTCGACCGCCTCCACGAGGAGCGTCTCGTGACCGTTCCGGCCACCGACCTCGCCCTCAAGCACTTCGGACGCCCGGTACCCAACGTGGTGCTGCTCGGCGGTCTCGCGGCCCTGTGCGGGGTCGTGTCGCTCGACTCGGTGGTCGCCGCGGTTCACGACCGCTTCACCGGCGCAGTTGCCGACGGCAATGCCGCCGCCGCGACCGAGGCATACCGACTCGTGAGCGCCAAGGCGAAGACCGCGAACGAAGAGGTGGCGGCCCGTGCTTAGCCAGCTCGAGGGATCGCGAGCGGTCGCCGCAGCCGTGGCCTGCTGTCGGCCGCAGGTGGTGTGCGCATACCCGATCACGCCCCAGACCCACATCGTCGAAGGCATCGGCGCGATGGTGAAGTCGCGGCAGCTGAAGCACTGCCGTTTCATCAACGTCGAGTCGGAGTTCGCCGCGATGTCGGTCGCGATCGGTGCGTCGGCCACCGGCGCCCGTGCGTACACGGCCACGGCGAGCCAAGGCTTGCTGTTCATGATCGAAGCCGTGTACAACGCGGCCGGCCTCGGACTGCCAGTGGTGATGACCCTCGCGAACCGTGCGATAGGGGCGCCCATCAACATCTGGAACGACCACAGCGACGCCATGGCGGTGCGTGACTCGGGATGGGTCATGCTCTTCGCCGAGGACAACCAGACTGCCGCCGACCTGCACGTCCAGGCCTTCCGCCTCGCCGAGGAGATGTCCCTGCCGGTGATGGTCTGCGTGGACGGCTACGTGCTCACCCACGCGACCGAGCGCGTCGACGTTCCCACCCAGGAGCAGGTCGACGCCTTCTTGCCCCCCTACAAGCCGCGCCAGGTGCTCGACCCCGCAGACCCGGTCTCGATCGGCGCCATGGTGGGGCCCGAGGCCTTCACCGAGGTGCGCTACCTGGCGCATGCAAAGCAGCTCCAAGCGCTCGAGAGGATCGACGAGGTGGCACGCGAGTTCGCCGAAGGCTTCGGCCGGCACTCCGGCGGGCTGGTGAGCACCTATCGCGTCGAGGATGCCGAGGTAGTGGTAATAGCGCTGGGATCGGTTCTGGGCACGATCAAAGACGCCACCGACGAGTTGCGCGACCAGGGTGCACGAGTGGGGGTCGTGGGGATCACGTCGTTCCGCCCGTTCCCGCTCGACGCTCTGCACGAGGCCATCGGTGACGCCCGGAAGGTGGTGATCGTAGAACGGGCGTTCAGCGCGGGCTTCGGCGGTGTTCTTTCGACCGATGTGGGACTGGCGATCTCCGACGCCAAGGCGCGGTTGTCCACCGTCGTTGCCGGACTGGGGGGTCGTGCCGTGACCGAGGCGGGACTCATCAGCGTGGTCGAGGACGCGCTCGCTGACCGGCTCGAGGTGCTGCGGTTCCTCGACCTCGACAAGGACGTCGTCGACCGGGAATTGGCCCGGATGGCCGGTACGCGGCGCTCGGGGCCGAGCGCAGAGAACGTGCTGCGTGACCTGGGCACCGTGGCCTCGAGAGCGCTATGAGCAACGCAGAAGGTACCCCCGCGGTTTCGACGACCCAGCCGGTCAAGTTCTACCAGGTGGGAAGCTTCGCCGTAGGGAACCGCCTGGTAGATCCGAGCCTTCGCACGGTTCAGGCGGACGCCGCGCGGACGAACACGATCACCTCGGGACATCGCGCCTGTCAGGGATGCGGCGAGGCGCTCGGCGCCCGCTACGTCCTGGACGCCGCCATGCGGGCGACCGAAGGAAAGCTCGTGGCGGTCAACGCCACAGGGTGTCTCGAAGTGTTCACGACGCCGTATCCCGAGACCTCGTGGCAGCTCCCCTGGCTCCACTCGCTGTTCGGCAACGCGGCGTCCGTTGCCACAGGGGTCGCCGCCGCTCTGGAGATACAGGGCCGAGACGACATCCGGGTGATCGCCCAGGCAGGTGACGGCGGCACGGTGGACATCGGCTTCGGCTGCCTGTCGGGGATGTTCGAGCGCAACGACGACGTCCTGTTCGTCTGCTACGACAACGAGGCCTACATGAACACCGGCGTGCAGCGCTCGGGTGCCACGCCCCCCGCGGCACGCACCGCCACGACCGAGGCGGTCGGTAGCGAACCCGGCAACCCCTTCGACCAGGGCAAGGACCTTCCCAGGTTGGCAATGGCCCACGGCATCCGTTACGTGGCGACGGCGACTGTCGCCGACCTGCACGACCTCGAGGCCAAGGTGGAACGGGCCATGGACTTTCGTGGGGCGCGTTACCTGCACCTGCTCGTCCCCTGTCCGCTCGGCTGGTCGAGCGCCCCGGAAGACACGATTCGAATCGCGCGCCTGGCCAAGGAGTCCGGGTTGTTCCCGGTGTACGAGGCCGTCGACGGCGAGGTCACCGCAGCCTCTGCGATCCGCAAGCTCGTCCCGGTAGAGGAGTACCTGCGCCTTCAAGGCCGGTTCCGCCACCTCTTCGACTCCTCGGGTGCCGTGGCGCGAACCGACATGGTGGCACGGCTCCAGCAGCTCGCCGACGCCAACATCGAGCGCTTCGGGCTGCTTCAACCCGAGGTGACGTGATGGAGAAACCGTTCGCCATCACCCTCGACGTCGGCTCGAGCCTCGCCAACAAGACCGGCTCCTGGAGAGTCGAGCGCCCCGTGTACGTCGACCGCCTCCCGCCGTGCAACGACGCCTGTCCCGCCGGGGAGGACGTCCAGGGCTGGCTGTATCACGCCGAGTCAGGGGACTACGAACAGGCGTGGCACCAGCTCGTGAGGGACAATCCCTTCCCCGCGGTCATGGGCCGGGTCTGCTATCACCCCTGCGAGACGGTCTGCAACCGGGCCCAGCTCGACGAGGCGGTGGGCATCAACGCGGTGGAGCGCTTCCTAGGTGACCAGGCCATCGAGCAGGGCTGGTCCTTCGAGCCCGCCCAGTCGTCCTCGGGCGGTCGTGTGCTAGTCGTGGGCGCAGGCCCGGCGGGCCTCTCCACCGCCTACCACCTGCGCCGCCTCGGCCATTCCGTCGTGATCTACGAGGCCGGCGACCTGCCGGGGGGGATGATGCGCTTCGGCATCCCGAAGTACCGGCTGCCGCGAGACGTCCTCGACGCCGAGATCAAGCGCATCTGTGCTCTGGGCGTCGAGATGCGCCTGAACCACAAGGTGACCGATCTCCCCGCCACGATGCGCGACGAAGGCTTCGACGCGGTGTTCCTGGCGGTGGGTGCTCAGCTGGCGAAAAGGGCATACCTGCCCGCGGGAGATTCGGCGCACATTCTCGACGCGATTTCCCTCTTGCACTCGATGGAGGGGACCAGCCCGCCGAGGCTAGGGCGACGTGTCGTCGTGTACGGAGGCGGTGACACCGCCATGGACGCCGCACGCACCGCCCGGCGCCTGGGAGCCACTGACGCGGTGATCGTCTACCGGCGCACGAGGGAGCGGATGCCTGCCCACGACGTCGAGGTGGAAGAAGCCACCGACGAGGGCGTACTCATGAAGTGGCTCTCGACGATCACCGAGGTCAACGAAGGACAGATCCAAATCGAGCAGATGGTGCTGGACGAGACTGGCTTCCCACAGCCGACCGGCCGTTTCGAGAAGCTCGACGCCGACTGCGTCGTCCTCGCTCTCGGCGAGGAGTCCGACCTGTCGCTGCTCACCGGGATGGACGATGTCGAAATCGCCGACGGCGTGGTACAGGTGGGGCCCGACCTCATGACCGGGCATCCTGGATTGTTCGCCGGCGGTGACGTCGTTCCAGCCGAACGCACCGCCACCAACGCCATCGGTAACGGCAAGAGAGCAGCCCGGACGATCGACGCCTGGCTGCGCGGCGAGACCTTGAGGGAACCGGATCGCCATGAGCTGGCCGCCTTCGAACATCTCAACACCTGGTACTACGCGGACGCGCCGAAGACCGAACGTCCCCGGCTCGAGTTCGCCCGGCGCACCTCGACGTTCGACGAGGTGGTGGGAGGACTCGACGAGACCAACGCCCTGTTCGAAGCGCGCCGCTGCATGTCGTGCGGGAACTGCTTCGAGTGCGACAACTGCTTCGGCGTCTGCCCCGACAACGCCGTGACGAAGCTTGGCCCCGGAAAGCGCTACGAGTTCGACTACGACTACTGCAAGGGGTGTGGGATCTGCGTGGTCGAGTGTCCCTGTGGCGCGATCGTGATGGAGCCTGAGCGGGTCTGAGGATCTCTAGGATCGGCTCCGCGCTCAGCGGGGCCGGTCGCACGGTTCCGTAGTTGCGCTCAGAGCGATTGCGAGGTGACCAGGCGCACGCCGGAGCGATCAAGCTCGTCAAGGGCCGCGCGTGAGCTCTCCCGCGAGACGCCTGCCACGAGGTCCGTCAGCACGGTCGTGCGGAAACCGGCTGAACGCGCATCGAGCGCCGTGGCGCGCACGCAGTAGTCGGTGGCTATACCGACGATGTCGACCGCCTCGATCTTCCGCGCGAGCAACCAGTCGAGAAGGTTCGCCTCGTCGTCCTCATCGAGAGTGCCTTCGAACGCGGAGTAAGCCGCCTCGTACCGGCCCTTTCGGAACTCCGCCTGGACGTGACGACCGACGGCTGCACTGACTTCGGGGTGATACTCCGCTCCTTCGGTGCCGGCCACGCAGTGGTCCGGCCACGACTCTACGAAGTCCGGCTCGGCAGCATTTCCCATTGCCGATGCGAAGTGACGCCCCGGCTCGATGTGCCAGTCCCGCGTGGCGACGATCGCCATGTACCTGTCCGCGTTAGCGTCCATGTACGCGGCGACGCGCCGGGCGACCCCTGCCCCACCATCCACCGGCAACGAGCCGCCCTCGCAGAAGTCGTTCTGGACGTCGACCACCACCAGGGCAGTGCCTCCATGGCCGCCCTCGGCGGTCATGGACCCGTGTTCGCAAACGCGCGCCGAAGCGCCTCTCGAAGCGTGGTCGCGTCGAGCTGCCCGATGTGCCTTCCCAGCACCCGGCCGTTCGCGGATATGAAGACCGTCACAGGAAGGCCGAGCACCTCGTAAGCGGACGCGACCTGGCCTCGGGGGTCGAACGCGCAAGGGTACGTCACGTGGACCCGGGCGAGGAAGCTTCGCGCCGCGTCCAGAGTGTCGTTCGTGTCGACGCCGAGGAATGCGACCTTGCCGTGCTCCGACAGGTACGCGGACTCGAGGAGCGGCATCTCGATTCGGCAGGGAACGCACCAGGATGCCCAGAGGTTCAGGACCAGCTCCTTCCCCCGATAGTCCGACAGCGAGACGGCTCGGGCCGGCGGCAGGAGGGTCGAGACCGAGAAGCTCGGCGCCTGCCCGTGAGTTTGCCCGACGAGCGGATCGCCGGTCCTCCCCGTGCCCGACGTCCACAGGACCGTCAACGACCCACCGGCGAGGATCGACAACACGATGACAGCCACCACGACCGCCGTCCGGTGCTGCCTCGGTGGTGGAGAGCGACGGCTCGTGTGCCTCGGGAAGGGCCCTTCGAATTCACCATCGAGGCGCCCGGAGGCCCCCGACGACCCCCCGAGCCAATCTGGCGCCGCGCCATCCTCGCCTCGGGCGTCGGCCCCGTGGACGACGTGCTCCGCCATGTCCAGAAGCGTACGGCCCGCACCCTCCTAGAGGTCTCGCAGCTGCCAGGGCGAGCCTGACGCTCACCGTACGCGAGCTGGCTGGGCACCGGAGGCCACCGCTCTACAGGCACGTGGGGAACCGCCTCCGTCGCCTGTGTTCAAGTGCAGCACCGCGCTCCATGTTCGTGACGCTGCGTGGCCTGCGGAAAAACACTAAACGTGGCCGCCCTAGTGGCCGATGTCTTTTCACATGAGGGGGACTTTCACCGAGACCCGAACGAACCCGGCAGACAAAGCCCCGGCAGACAAAGCCCCGGCTGGCAAAGCCCCGGCTGGCAAAGCCCCGGCCACGGACCGGGTCGCCGACGGTGCGGCCGGCAACGGGGCCCCGCGCGTCGATACGAAGGCTGGTGACACGCCACGCTCGGACGTGACGACCACCAACGGCAACAGCAGGGACGCTGTCGCCGCCTTCCTCGCCGCCGGCGGTGATCGCAACGTAGAGCAAGAGACTGGCGATACCGCTCGTGAGGACACGGTCGGCGCCGTCCTCGCGATCCTGTTGGCCGATCACCCCGAAGCGACCTTCTATGCGATCGACGCCAACGCGGCCACCGTGCCCATGCCTGATTCCTTGGACTTGAACGGACACACCATCATCAAGGGCCATCAATCAGCTCTCGAGATGGTCACCCCGGACCACAGGGGCACGGTGATCGACACCTGGGAGAGGGCGCAAACGGTCGGGGTCGCCACCGCGGACATCAGGTTGGCGGTTGATCCCGAACGTCACGTCATGCTGACCTTCCTGGACGCCAGGGCGGAGCACGGAGTCTTCATCGGCGCCTTCACCACCAGTGACAAGACGGACGAGACGGACGAGTCCGAACAAACGACGATAAGACCCGAGGTGCCGGAGCGTGCGCCACGCTTTGCCCGCGCGCGCAAGGACGGGCTCGCACTGTTCCTCGAGATCGACGAGGCGTTCACCCAGATCCTCGGCTGGAAGCCCGAGGAGGTAGCAGGCCTTCGCTCTAGGGACCTGATCCATCCCGATGACGAGGCGCTGGCTGTCGACAACTGGATGAACATGCTCGCGTCGTCTGGCCCCGCGCGCCGCGTCAGGCTCCGGCACCTCCATCGCGACGGCTCGTGGGTCTGGATGGAGGTCACGAACCACAACCTGCTGGAGGACCCCGAGCATCAATGCGTCGTCGCCGAGATGGTGGACATCTCCGAGGAGATGGCGACACACGAGGCACTTCGCGCCAGGGAGCAGCTGCTCGACCGGCTGGCCGAGACCTTGCCCCTGGGACTGCTCCAGGTCGACTCGGACTCCCGCGTCGTGTATACGAACGACCGCTTGCACTACATACTCGGCACCACGCGTGCGGACACCGTCGATGAGCAGCTTTCGACCGTGGTCGGCGACGACACCGAAGTCGTCTCCGAGGCGTTCGCCGGGGTGCTCTCGAACGGTGTCGACAGTGACATCGAGGTTCGCGTGCGCCCCTACGGCGAGCGCGACAAGCAGCTGCGCTACTGCGCCTTGAACTTGAGGTCCCTCACCGACGCCTCCGGAGGGGTGACGGGCGCCATCGTGTGCGTCGCGGACGTCACCGAGACCGCCCGCGCGCGCGAGGAGCTGCGGGCACGTGCCACTTACGACGCGGTTACGCGCTGCTACAACCGTGCCTCGACGATGGCAGAGCTCGAGGCGATGCTCGCGCCGGATGGCGCGGGCCAGCACCCGGCGGTGATCTTCGTCGACCTCGACCACTTCAAGGACGTGAACGACGAGCTGGGGCACTCCGCCGGCGACGAGTTCCTGAGAGTGGTCGCAGAGCGGCTGCATCGCTGTGTGCGGGCCGAGGACGTGGTGGGCCGGATCGGCGGTGACGAGTTCCTGGTCATCTGCCCGCGTATCTCCGCCGCGGCCGAGGCGATGAGCACCGCCGGCCGCCTGGCACGCAGCCTCCGCAATCAGGTCGTTCTGAAGAAGGCCGCCGTGCCTTCGAGCGCCAGCATCGGCGTGGCGTGGTGCGACGGGCAGAGCACGACGGCGGAAGCCCTGGTCGCCCAGGCCGACTCCGCCATGTACCAGTCCAAGCGCGCCGGTATCGGCGAGCCCGTGCTGTTCGACGAGTCGATGCCCAGCACCGGAGGCTCAGAGACGTGGCAGTGGCCCGCTCCTCCTGACGAGCAGGCGTGACAGCTGGGCTCGAGGCACGAGGTCAGGTGCCCGGCTCCACCTTGCGGCCTCACGAGACACAGGCTTGGCTGAAGCGATGCGCATCGCCCTCGGCTCCGACCATGCCGGGTTCCGCCTGAAGCAGACGGTAGCCGCGCACCTGCGTTCCGCCGGGCACCGGGTCGACGACCTGGGCACCGACTCCGAGGACCCGGTGGATTACCCGCCTTACTGCGCCGCAGCTGCTCGCGCCGTGGTGAGGGGGAGGGCCGATTTCGCGATCGTGCTGGGGGGCACCGGACAGGGCGAAGCCATCACGGCGAACAAGGTGCACGGCGTGCGCGCGGCCCTGTGCCACGACGAGACCACCGCGCGTCTCGCCCGCCAGCACAACGACGCCAACGTGTTGTCCCTCGGGGCCCGGATCCTTCCTACCGAGCTGGCCCTCGTCATCGTCGACGAGTTCCTTTCCGCGAACTTCGAGGGAGGTCGCCATGTCCCCCGTCTCACCGAGATCGCCGCTATCGAGGACGAGGAGTGCAACTAGCGGCGTGAGACGGAGATCTCCGCCTACCGCCAGCGCTGCAAGGCGGAGGTGCTCAGCTCCGGGGCCCGGTCGTGTAGGCCTCGACCAGCCAGTGGGCGCCGTGCTGGGGCGCGGTGGTGGTGACCGGCGCACGCAGGGTCACCTTGACCGAGCCGTGCGGGCCGAGCACAACACCACGACCTCCGGCGGCCCCCCAGAAGCCCGCCGTCCCCGATCCGGCGTTCACCATGAAGTGTGGGCGCTCGCGCGTTCTTGTCAGGTTGCGCACGGTGACGGTCACCGCCTCGACATGCCGGCCCCCCGATGCCGCCTGCACGCCGTCGACGCTCATACCCAGCGGATGCGATGAGAAGGCCAAGACGAGTGATGCCCGAGGCTCGGTTTCAAAGCTCCTCAGGGCCCGCTCGGAAAGGGGCTCCCTGACGGCGCTCACGACGGGCAGGAGAAGACTTCGGGCGGAAGTCTGTCACTGGTTTCCAACCGAGAGCGCATCGCCTTGAACGGCGCACACCCCGTCGTGCTCGGAGGTATAGAAAATGACGGTGACTTCTCTGACGGCTGAAACCGCCAGTCCCCTAGGGGCGATCTGATGGACGTGCTCGTCGTTGCCGGCGGTTGTGACCCTCCCGCACGCTTGTCGGACCGAGCTCGCTACGTCCATCACCACAGGAGCGACGACTCTCTTACCGCCCTCGTAGGTGACCTCCGGGCACGGATACCACGCAGGGTCACAGTCACAGGACCCATCGACCAGACCGTCCCCCTGGCAGCCGCCTTGCGCGGTGCCGGCCTGCCGACGGTGCTGCTCACCGACGAGGACGTCCCGATCGACACGACGGCTTCTCTGACCGGCGTCGAGGTCCGGACCCTGTCTGACCCAGGTCCACCGATGGACGTGGCCGATTCCGTTCTCGATCTGATCGGGAACACGCCGATGGTCCGATTGGATCGCACCGCCCGCGACCTGGAATGCACGCTCCTCGGGAAGCTCGAGTTGTTCAACCCCGGCGGTTCGTCCAAAGACCGGATCGCATTGACCATGATCGAAGCGGCTGAGCGCGACGGCCGCCTACGGCCCGGCTCGACGATAGTGGAGCCCACTAGTGGCAACACCGGGGTGGGCCTGGCGATCGTCGCCGCGCGTCGCGGGTACCGATGCGTCTTCACCTGCCCCGACAAGGTCGCCTCGGACAAGATCGCCCTTCTGCGCGCGTACGGGGCGGAGGTCATGGTGTGTCCGACGTCCGTCCGTCCTGAGCACCCGGACTCTTACTACTCGGTGTCAGATCGCCTCGCCCACGAGATCCCGTCGGCGTGGAAGCCCGATCAGTACCACAACCCCGACAATCCCCGCTCCCAGTACGAGACGGCGGGAGCCGAGATCTGGGACCAAACCCGCGGTCGGGTGACTCACTTCGTCGCAGGGATCGGAACCGGGGGAACCATCACCGGCATCGGCCGGTACTTGAAGGAGCGCAATCCGTCGGTTCGGATCATCGGCGCGGACCCCGAAGGTTCGGTCTACTCGGGAGGCTCAGGACGTCCGTACCTCGTGGAGGGCATAGGCGAGGATTTCTGGCCCGACACCTACGACCCCTCGGTCGTCGACGAGGTAGTCGCGATCTCCGACGCCGTCAGCTTCGCCACGGCCCGTCGCGTCAGCCGCGAAGAAGGGCTCCTGATCGGAGGGTCCGCCGGAACTGCGATCGCCGCCGCCTTGCTGGCTGCACGCGACCTGCCGTATGACGCCGTCGTCGTCGTCCACATTCCTGACACCGGGCGGGGATACCTGTCGAAGATCTACAACGATGCCTGGATGGCCGACTACGGATTCCTGCAAACGGCGCGAACCACAATCGGCGACCTGCTGGCCACCAGGGACCGGTCGTTGCCGATGCTCGTCCACACCCACCCCGAGGAATCCGTCAGGCAGGCGATTGCAATCCTGCGCGAGTACTCCGTCAGCCAGATGCCGGTCATCAAGCAAGAGCCACCGGTCGTCTTGGCCGAGGTCGTAGGCGCCGTCACCGAGCGAGACCTGATGGATCGTGCCTTTGCCGACCCGGGTGTGCTCGATCGACCGGTAGGTGAAGTGATGGGAGATCCGCTACCCACCGTCGGTTCCGGCGAGCCCTTGGAGACCGCGGTGAACCGGCTCGAAGGGGCGCCGGCGGTGTTGGTCCTCGACAGTGGCCATCCGGTCGCCGTCATCACACGAGTGGACGTGCTCGCATCGCTTGCGAGCTCTTCGCGCTGAGACCGACACATGGGAGACCGACACATGGGAGACCGACACATGGGAGACCGTCTCGAACTGTCCGGGCTCGGCTTCGAGACTCGCGCCATCCACGGTGGTAGCGGCACCGATCCCAGCACCGGCGCGGTGAACACCCCCGTCCATCTTTCTTCCACCTTCAGACAGGATGCTGTAGGCGTGCACCGTGGTTTCGAGTACGCCCGCTCAGGCAACCCGACTCGCGCCAGCCTCGAAGCGAACGTGGCGGCGCTCGAGGGAGCAGAATCGGGGTTCGCTTTCGCCAGCGGCATGGCGGCCGAGGACACCGTGATGCGCCTGTTGGGCCCGGGCGACCATCTCGTCCTGCCGACCGACGCCTACGGTGGCACGTACCGGCTCGCGACCCAGGTCTTCGAGCCGGCGGGGCTCCAGGTCACGGCTTCCGACCTTGACGAGTTGGAGGAGGACCTGAGGACCAACACGAAGATGGTGTGGATCGAGACGCCGACCAACCCACTCCTTCGGGTGATCGACATCGAGGCCGTCGTCGAGATCGCGCATCGCCACGGGTCGCTTGTCGTCGTGGACAACACCTTCGCCACCCCGTGGCTCCAGCAACCCCTTCGTCTCGGTGCCGACATCGTCGTGCACTCGACCACCAAGTACCTGGGTGGGCACTCCGACGTGGTCGGCGGGTTCGCGGCGACGAACGATCCCGATCTGGCGGAGCGCCTCGGCTTCCTACAAAAGGCGGTGGGCGCGATTCCCGGTCCGTTCGACTGCTTCTTGGTCCAACGAGGGGTCAAGACGCTCGCCGTTCGGATGGAGCGTCACTGCGCCAACGCGCTGGCGGTCGTCGATCTGCTGCTGGGACATCGTGCAGTCGAGACCGTGCTTCACCCGTCACTAACCGGTCACGACGGTCACGAAGTGGCAACAAGGCAAATGCGGGGATTTGGCGGCATCGTCAGCTTCACCTTGAGCGGGGGGGAGCCCGCCGCGCTCGAGGTGTGTCGGCGCACGCGGATCTTCACGTTGGCAGAGAGCCTCGGTGCGGTGGAGAGCCTCATCGAGCATCCCGGTCGTATGACCCATGCGAGTGTCGCCGGTTCGAGCAACGAGGTGCGGTCGGACCTGGTGCGCTTGAGCGTCGGGCTCGAGACAGCTGCAGACCTCGTCGACGACCTCCGCCAGGCGCTCGATGCGGTGGTATGAGTCCCGATCTTCCGTCAGTTCCGAGCCGCCGACACCGCGGATCCCGCGGATCCGCTGACACGGCCGACACGACCGACGCGCCCGACAAGGCCGACGCGAAGAACACAGAGGTCCCCTCGACTCCGCGTCACACCCCGAGGTGCACGCCCGGGCACCGGCAGCCCGATGAACCACCCCCTTCCCGCTGCGAACGCTTAACGTCTACATAAGCCGGCAACTCCACGGCGGAAGGCCGGCAGCTTGAGTAACACCTTCGAGATGCGGGGGTGCACATGAACGACGCCCAAGGTTCCACGCAGCACACGATCTCCGTTTCCGAGGAGCTCGCTCAGCCCGTTGCCGAGGAGACCGCTCAGGGGGCGCGCATCGCTCCACCTTCCCCCAGTGACCCCGCTTCGTGGCTGGCCAGACTGCATCTCACGGGTTCGCGTGGAGTGCTGATCCTCGGCGTCGTAGTCGTCTTGGCCGGTGGGATCATCGCCAACACGGCCCAGACCGCCGGGGGCCGGATAAAGATCGAGCCCGTTCGATTCATGTCCCAGTCGGGCCCGATGCAGACCGGACTGCTGTACGTCCCCTCCAACGCCACTGTGAAGACTCCCGCGTGCGGCGTCGTCACGCTCCACGGGTACATCAACTCGGTCGACACGATGGACGGCTTCGCGATCGAGATGGCTCGACGCGGATGTGTCGTGCTGGACGCCAACCTGACCGGCCACGGCGACTCAGAACCACCGTTCCTCGGGCCCTCCGACCAGGATTACGGCAGTGTCGGGGCCCTTTCGTTCATCAACACCCTCCCCATAGTGCGACATGGCGACGTCGGGCTCATCGGGCACTCCATGGGGGGCTGGGCGTCGGTGGTGGCGGCCTTCTTCGAGCCGACGCTTTACCGCTCCGTCGTACTGGAGAGCTCCTCGGTGTCCACCCCTGTCGACGAACCTGTGCCGGGGACGCCTCAGTTCCCGCGCAACGTCCTGGTCGACGAGGCACAGTACTCGGAGTTCTCGCAGCTCATGTGGAACGTGCCTGCCGGGAGCGACTTCCCCCGCTCCAAACGGATGCAAACGTTCTTCGGGACTTCCAAGCCAATCGTCCAGGGCAAGGTCTACGGGTCCATCCGCTCTGGCACCGGGCGTGAGCTGATCATCCAAGGGACGATCCACCCCGAGATAACGATCGACCCGAGCGCTGTCAAGCACGCCGTGCGGTGGATGCAGCTGACCTTGGCCGGCGTCCAGCCGATGCCGGCCGGAAACCAGATCTGGTACTGGGACGAGATCGGTACCCTGCTCGGCCTGTTGGGAGTCGGCCTGTTGTTCTTCGGCGCTGCTGGCCAGCTGTTGCAGACCCCCTATCTCGCCACCGTCGCCCGGAGGCGTCCCGAGAACCGCTCCATGCGGGGCATCCCATGGTGGATCGGCGCGGCGATTCTCGTCGCCGTGGGCCCGGTCACCTTCTACTGGTTCCAGGCGTGGAGGACGAACAGGATACCGGCGGGGGCGTACCTGCCCGAGAATGTCACGACTGGAGTGGCGGCGTGGGCCGTGGGCGGGGCGGCAATCGCGACCCTGTTGTTCCTGCTCTGGCACTTCACGACTGGGCGTGACCGACGCGGGACGCTGCACAGCTACGGCATCGCCGAACCGGACGGCAGGATCGACGGGCGGCTCATCTGGCGCTCGGCGGTGCTCGGCCTGGCCACAGTGGTCGCCGCCTACATCGCCGTCTTCTTCTTCGAGTGGGCTTGGAGCTCCGACGTCCGGTTCTGGGTGTTCAACATCAAACCGGTCGACTATGTGCACATGAAGATCGTGCTGGACTACCTCTGGCCGTTCCTCTTGTACTTCGTCGTTCTCTCGGTGGTCGTATTCGGACAGCTCCGCCCGCGGATGAAGCGACTGGGGACGTTCATGCTGGCCGTCACCGTCTTGCTGACGATCGGGTACGTCGGCTTCCTCGGAGTCGAGTACGGCATGGCGTTGGCCACCGGCCAGATCATGACCTTCAGCCAACCGCTGCTCACCATTGTGGGGTTCCAGTTCGTCCCCGTGTTCATCATCGTCGGCACCGTGGCGAGCTACTTCTTCTGGAAGACCGGGAGGATCTACACGGGGGTGGTGGTGCTCACCCTCCTCATCCCCTCGATCCTCGTCGCGAACACCGCCGTGCACGGGGTCCCGTGGTAGGCGCACCAGGAAAGGTCATAGAAGCCGGTCGAGGTGAGGACCGTCGGCGACCCAGCCCCGCCCGCCCCCTGATGCTTCCTCTGGCACTAGACCCCCACCGGCGCGAGGCGGACCTCCGACGCCTGGCGTCGGAGGATCTCGACGTGCTCGTGGTCGGGGGCGGGATAGTCGGTGCCGGAACCGCCCTCGACGCGGTGACCCGGGGGCTCTCGGTCGGGATCGTCGAAGCCCAGGACTGGGCGTCGGGAACCTCGAGCAGGTCGAGCAAGCTGCTCCACGGGGGGCTGCGGTACCTCCAGATGATGGACTTCGTCTTGGTACAACAGGCTCTGCGTGAACGCGATCTCCTGCTGCGCCGGGTGGCCCCGCATTTGGTCCGGACGATCCCGTTCCTCTATCCCCTCCACCACCGCGTCTGGGAACGCTTCTACGTGGGAGCGGGAATCGCCCTGTACGACGTGCTGGGTTGGTCGACGGGGACCTCGCGCGGCGTCCCACGCCACCGCCAACTCTCGCGACGACGAGCGCTGGCTCTCGCACCGGGGCTGCGCAGCGAGTCGCTCGTCGGTGCGATCGAGTACTACGACGCCCAGGTCGACGACGCGAGGTTCGTCGTCGAGGTCGTGCGAACGGCGGTGAGCTTCGGAGCGCTGGGTGTCAACAGAGCCCAGGCGGTGGGCTTCCTCGGCGAAGGCGACGCGACTCGTGGTGCCGTCGTACGAGATCTCGAGACCGGGACCGACTACGACGTGCGTGCCCGGACCACGGTGCTCGCCACAGGCGCCTGGACCGAGGACACCGAGACCCTCGCAGGGCACGGTCGGGCCCTTCGCGTCCGTCCCTCCAAGGGCATCCATCTCGTCGTCCCCAGGGCGAAGATCCCGTCGTCGGTGGCCATCGTCGTGCCCACCGAGAAGAGCGTGCTGTTCGTGCTTCCCTGGGGGGAGCATTGGCTCATCGGCACGACCGACACCGATTGGGAGTACGGCAAGGGACGGCCTGTCGCGACGGCGGCCGACGTCTCGTACCTCCTCGATCATGTCAACCACGTCCTCGAGGCGCCACTGGGTCCCGAGGACGTTCAGGCCGTGTTCGCGGGCCTGCGCCCCCTCATTGCCGGGGTTGGCGTCGTCCGCGGGCCTGGCGAGGCCGGCGCCCACCGGTTCCGCCCGAAGAAGCCAACCGCCACCGCGACTACGAAGTTGTCCCGCGAACACGCCATCGGGCGCCCGGCTCGGGGTCTGGTCGTGGTCTCAGGCGGTAAGTACACCACCTACCGGCTCATCGCCAGGGACGCAGTCGACGCCGCGGTGGGAGTTGCCGAGCACGAGGCACCTGCGTCGTGCACCGACCAGGTCCAGCTCCTCGGCTCCGAGGGCTACATCAGCCGGTGGAGCCAGCGTGAGCAGCTCGCAGAACAGCACGGGCTCTCCGTCGCGCAGGTGGAACATCTGCTTCACCGCTACGGGGGGCTCGTCGACGAGGTCTTCTCCCTCGTGGAGTCGGACCGGTCCCTCGCCGAGCCCCTCCCGGGTGCGGCGCAGTACCTCGCGGCCGAGGCAGCCTACGCGGTCTCCCACGAAGGGGCCCGGCACCTCGAAGACGTCCTGCTGCGTCGAACCCGGATCGGCATGGAGACCAGTCACCGAGGCACCGAGACCGCTGAGGCCGTGGCCGAGATCATGGGACCGTTTCTGAGCTGGGACGACGACCGGCGGGAACGAGAGCTCGACGATTATCGCGGTCTCGTGGCGCTCGAACGAGCGGCTGAGCTCGCCCCCGACGACGACGCTGCGAACCAGCTGGTCGCCGAGACCCCCACTCTTCTCCCCACGCCCTGAGGCCCACGCCCCGGGCCACAACCCGGCGTGGCCCACCCCCCTGGGTCTGGTCCACACCTCAGGCCCGCGCCCGGGTCTGGTCCTCACCCTCACCTTGGTGCTCAGAACCAGGTCGAGCACCAAGGGATCACCGCCGACCGGAACATGAGATCGGCTCTGTCGAGCGCACCGTCGTGGTGCTCTTCGACCCGTCCGGCCCCGGCAAGCAGGCGCAGAGACACCCCGCCCATGTACACAGACCCGAGCGCGTCGACCGGTAGCGACAGCTCGGCAGGATCAGAGGTGCGCGTGCAACTCGCGCCGTCCGGGTCGCCCTCGAGCTCGTAACGGCCTGAGGCGAAACCGAGCTCGTCCTTCACCTCGATCACCACCCTGCCCTCCACGAGATAACGCCGGGCGGAGAGCGCGGCACAGACGTCGAGGATGCGAACCCACACGAAGTCGAGGCGAGCGCTTTGGTGTACCGCGCGCCCGTCGTAGAGCAGCCAGGCAAGAGGCTCATCGACCGGCCGGTCAGCAGCATGCACCGTGGTGACGAGATCGACTCCGCAGCAGAACTGCCAGAGCCGCCGGTACGCCGCCGGTGTCGCAGAGACCAGCTCGTCGACCGTCAACGTCCCCTGCGCGCGGCCCATGCCCTCCCACTTGGGCTCGGCCTGGTAGAGCAGATAGCCGTCGACCTCGCCGGACTCCGACCGATAGAGCGCGCACCACCCCTTCGGCGCCTCGGCTCCGGGCACATCCTCGTCGTGCAGGATCCGGTCCCAGAGACGATCGTCTCGCTCGATCGCCCCCGGCTGACGGACGCGAACACGGTCGTAGAGTGCCGGCGCCTCCTTGCGTATCGTGCCCCGGTCTACGAGCTCGATCCTCCCCGTCTCGGGCTGGCGGAACCGGGCCGTTCGAGCGTCGACCGTATAGGTCGCTGACTCGATCGCCGCGCCGTAGCCGAAACGGCCGTAGATGGGGTACTCCGAGGCGATCAGGATTCCGAGGGGCTCCCCCAGCTCGGCGCTCGAATCGAGGGCGGCGATGACCATGTCACGCATGAGTCCCTGCCGGCGATGCGTAGGGACCACCGTCACGTTCGTGATCGCCGACGCTTCGTGCTCCGCGGGTCCGGGGACCGTCAGTCGCGTCGTGAAAGACCGCAGGGTCCCCACCACTTGACCGGAGTCGAAGGCCCCCCAGGTACGGTCGAGGTCGATCTCACCTGCTAAGTACTCGGCAAACCCCTCGGCTCTGGGACGCAAGAACCCCACTCCCATGCACGCGACCCAGTCAGGGATCTCCGACTCATCGATCGTCCGAACGTGTAGTTCCACGGCGTCGCGCGACGAGGTGCTATTGAGGTGCGTGGCAGACGGCCTCGACGTTGTTGCCGTCAGGATCACGGACGAACGCGCCGTAGTACCCGGGGTGGTACTCCGGCCAAACCCGGGGTTCGTGCAGCACGTCGGCACCGTGGGAAACCGCCGCGTCGAAGAACGCGCGAACGGCGGCGCGGTCGGGTGCGCCAAACGCGATGTGACACTCGCGAAAACCCTCGCCGGTCGTCCTTGGCCCGACCCAGAAGTCGGGCTTGCCGGCGACGCCGAAACCTACGGTCTCTCCGAAGTTCATCACCCTGCCTGCCCCGATTGAGGCGAGGACAGCGTCATAGAACGCGGCACTGGCACGGACGTTGGCGCACTGGATGGATACGTGGTCGAGCATCGCGACATCCTGACAGATGTCGATCATCGGCAACTGGGTCAGGACTACCTCCGGTACGGGGTCCCGAGCCTCGGACCCGACGCCGCGCCGGACTGGATCCTCGAGCGCGCCGCCACCCTCACTTGGTCTCCCACGCCTTTCGCGCCTGCTTCTGGGCTGCCTGTTTGGCGTGCTTGGCCTGCCGTTTCTCCTTGAGCGTCCGGCCAGGCTTCTTGGCCTCGCCAGTCGGTCGTGACTTGTTGGCCATCTCCCCACAGTAACGCCCCCTGGCCTGCTCCTCGGGGCACGGTGACACTATCCACAGGCTTGTGGACGGGTGCCCCCAGAGTGAACTGCGCGTTACAACTCGGTGTCACGAGGGTGATCGGCGCGCGAGGAGCAGATGAAATACCTGCTCGTCAGCTCCGGTGCATGTGGACATCTCGTCCGGATCAGACCCGACGAAACCGCTTCAACACGCCAATCGGCGGACGAGTGAGGCCGCTGTGATCACCCCGACCACGACCGCGACGACCAGTACGAGGAAGTCCTCCCCGAGATGTGCCGGCGCCCCGATCAACATGCCGCGTAGCGCGTCGACCTCGTAGCTGAGCGGGTTCACCTTGCTCAGCACCCGCAGCCATCCGGGCATGATGCTCACCGGGTATAGCGCGTTGGAGGCGAAGAAGAGCGGCATCGTGATCATCTGTCCTATCCCCATGAGCCGGTCACGCTTCAGAACCAGTCCTGCCACCGTCATCGACAGACACGAGAAGAACGCAGCGCCGAGCATCACGACCACGAACGCCCCGAGGATCCCGGCCGGATCGGATGTGAGAGCCACACCGAGCGAGGCGGAGAGCACGAGCACCACCGCCACCTGGGCTAGCGCCCTGACACCAGCGGCGAAGGACTTGCCGAGGATCAGCGCCGAACGAGGGGTGGGAGTGACCAGCAACTTCGTGAGCACCCCTGCGTCGCGCTCCCAGATGATCTGGATGCCGTAGAAGATGGCCACGAACAGCCCCGACTGGGCGATGATCCCAGGGGCCAGGAAGTCGAGATAGGGCACGTGTCCTGTCGGGATGGCGTGAATTCGGGAGAAGGTCTCACCGAATATGACCATCCACAGCACGGGCTGCACGGCGCGCGTGAAGAGCTCTGTGCGGTCATGACGAAGCTTCTGGAGCTCGACCAGACAGAACGTGGCGGCACGGTTGGGAAACTGTCGCCATGTCGAGTTCCTGCTCACCACCTCGACGTCAACCGACGCGTCGTACGGTCCTGCGAGTGCTGCGGACCTCACGCATACCTCCTTTCCCATCCGAGCCGTCCAAGACGGAATCGGTGAAGTGGCGGAAGACGTCCTCGAGCGATGCGTCGGGTCCGAGGGCGGACTTCAGATCCTCGGGAGTTCCCCGGGCTCGGATCGTCCCAAGGTGCATCAGCGCCACGCGGTCGCACAGCGCGTCCGCCTCCTCCATGTAGTGGGTGGTCAGAAGCACCGTCATGCCGGTCGCGTCGCGTAGCTCCTGCACGCGTTGCCACACTCCGTCCCTTGCTACCGGGTCCAGACCGAGCGTCGGTTCGTCGAGCACGAGCAGCCGCGGGCGGTTCACGAGAGCCTGGGCCAATTCGAGACGCCGGATCATCCCGCCCGAGTACGTCGAGGTCAGGTGGTCGGCCACGTCGGCGAGCCCCATCACGTCCAAGGCCTCGCTGACGCGCCTCTTGCGTTCGTGGCGTGGTACGTCGAACAGCCGCGCGAACCAAGTGACGTTCTCCCGCCCCGTGAGCGCCGCCTCTACCGAGAGTTGCTGCGGTACGTAGCCGAGCAGGCGACGAACCGCCATCGGTGAGCGGCCCACGTCGTTGCCGAGCACCTCCACGGCTCCCTCCTGCACGGGCAACAGGGTGTTCAAGAGGCGGATGGTGGTGGTCTTGCCCGCACCGTTCGGACCGAGCAGCCCGAAGACGTCACCTTGCGCCACGGAAAGGTCGATCCCGTCCACGGCGACGTGGTCGCCGAAGCGATGGCGTAATCCCGTGCACATCACTGCCGGAACCGTCACACTCGACACAACGCCTTCATCGGACGCTCCATAGTCCGCGGGCTGGCCGCTCACCTGATTGTTCCCACTAGCCGGCGGCCGGCAGACTCGGGCCTGCTGCCTGTCTCACCGCTGATCGGCTGTTCCTCTGCATCGAGATACTCAGCAAGGCGTGCGAGCACCTTTACTGCTTCGTCGAGGGCTCGCCTCTCTCGGACGGAGAGTTGGCCCGTTGCCGAAGTCAAGGCCTCCAACCTGCGATCACGCGACGCGTCGACCTTGCGACGGATCTCGGCTGAAAGGTCGAGCCGCGCGACGCGTCTGTCAGAGGTGTCTGCACGGCGCGAGAGAAGCCCCAGGTCGGTCAGCTGGCGAACGAGAGTGCTCACGGTGTTGGGTGCGAGTCTCAGCTCCGAGGCGGCCTCAGCGACCGATACCCCCGGCTGGCGCCGAACCAGGCGAACCAGCTCCAGCTGAGACCAGGTCAGGGAGAAGAGTTCCGCCGGCCGCCGGGCACGGCGGCGCAACGTGCGCCGGAGCGAGGCCAGGGCCGTCAACAGCTGGTCGGCCGTCAAATGGCTCTTGGTTCCGTGGACCGGCACGTTCCCACAATAGCTCTGTTACAGAGCTATTGTCAGTGGTGGCTCGCCCCCGGTGCGAACCGAGGCGGTGGCTTAGGGCCGGCTCACGCAGCAGAGACGTCTGTCAGGGACGAGCGCAGCTCCCCCGCCGGCTCCGCATTGCTCGTGCCCGCGCTCTCAACGGGTACGAGTGCTACGTCGAGAACGTCTGCGACCGTGTCTGCGAGGTGGAAGGTCATCTGGTCTCGCACGCTCTCGGGAACGTCCTCGAGGTCGAGCTCGTTGCGCCTCGGGAGGATGACCTCGGCGAGGCTCGCGCGGTGAGCTGCGAGCACCTTCTGCTTCACCGCACCGATAGGAAGCACCCGTCCCTGGAGCGTCACTTCTCCGGTCATCCCAACGATCGGCCGCGCAGCGCGGCCCGTCAACAGGCTGACGAGTGCCGTCGTCATGGTCACGCCTGCCGAGGGACCGTCCTTCGGTACCGCGCCGGCAGGCACGTGAAGGTGGAACCGCTTGCCGGTGAACACGGCGGGGTCGATGCCCAGTTCCGCGGCATGCGAGCGCACGTACGACAGGGCGATCTCGGCCGACTCTTTCATCACGTCGCCCAGCTGGCCGGTCAAGGCGAGCCCTTCGGCGCCGTCCATCATGCCCGCCTCCACGAACAACACGTCCCCTCCGGTGCCCGTCACCGCCAGTCCCGTCGCGACCCCGGGAACGGCGGTGCGGTCGGCCGCTTCGAAGTAGAAGCGCGGCCGCCCGAGCCACCCTCGAACGTCCGCGGCGCCGACTGCGACCGGAGCCTCGAGCTGTCCTGAGGCGAGCTTCGTGGCGATCCTTCTCGTCAGGCGCCCGATCTCACGCTCGAGCCCGCGCACGCCCGCCTCGCGGGTGTAGTCGGTGGTGATCCTCGCGATCGCCTCGTCTGAGACCTCGACCTCCTCCGGCCTAAGCGCCGAGCGCTCGATCTGGCGCGCAAGCAGGTGGTGGCGGGCGATCGACAGCTTCTCGTCCTCGGTGTAGCCGTCGAGACGCAGGACCTCCATGCGGTCGAGCAGGGCGCTCGGGATCGTCTCGGTGATGTTCGCCGTGGCGAGGAATAGGACCTTCGACAGGTCGAGCTCGACCTCCAGGTAGTGGTCTCTGAAGGTGTGGTTCTGGGCGGGATCGAGCACCTCGA
Organism: Acidimicrobiales bacterium; assembly: GCA_050011255.1. Taxonomy (GTDB): domain Bacteria; phylum Actinomycetota; class Acidimicrobiia; order Acidimicrobiales; family UBA8190; genus Bog-564. Next base: position 108,848 of record JBEKJK010000003.1, on the reverse strand, counting down.
GCAACGCGGAGGACGGGTCGCCGCGGTAGTCGGAGCCGAGCTTGTCGACCTCGTCGAGCACGATGACCGGGTTCATGGTCCCCGCCTCCCGGAGCGCGCGGGCCAGTCGCCCCGGCTGCGCACCCACGTACGTGCGCCTGTGCCCCCGGATCTCCGCCTCGTCGCGCACGCCGCCGAGGGCCACGCGCACGAACTTGCGACCGAGCGCGCGCGCCACGGACTCACCCAGAGAGGTCTTCCCGACCCCCGGGGGGCCCACGAGGGCGACGATGGCCCCGCCGGCGCGCCCCACCGGCACCAGCCCGCGCTCGGCCTGGAGCTTGCGCACCGCGAGATGCTCGAGGATGCGCTCCTTCACGTCGGAGAGTCCGTCGTGGTCTTCGTCGAGGACGCGCGCGGCGGAAACGGTGTCGAGGGTGTCCTCTGAGGCGACCCCCCACGGGATCTCGAGAACCGTGTCGAGCCACGTGCGGATCCACCCGTGCTCGGGACTCTGCTCGCTCGTGCGCTCGAGCTTGGACATCTCGCGCTCGATCGCCGTCCTCACGTTCTGAGGCAGCTGGCGGGCTTCGGCCTTCCGTCGATAGTCCTCGACGGTGCCTTCGTCGGTGGTGCCGTCGAGGTGGCTCAGCTCTTTGCGGATCTCCTCCATCTGGCGGCGAAGGAGGAACTCACGCTGGGTCTTTTCCATGCCCTCTTCGACATCGGTCTTGATCTGCTCGCGAAGACTCAGGTCCGCGAGGGTCTCGCGCGCCCATCCCAGCACCAGCCGCAGGCGTCTTTCGAGGTCGATCGTGTCGAGCACCTCGACCCTCTGACCGAGTGAGAGGTCGGGCGAGTAGCCCGACAGATCTGCGATCTGCGAGGGATCGGTCACCTCGCGAAGACGCTCTGCCATACGCCGAGCCCCACGCGTGAGGAGGATGTTCTCGAGCACGGCCCGGTACTCACGAGCGAGCTCCTGGGCGGCCTGAGATGGCGGCCCTTCGCTCACCGGCTCGACCTGCACCCACAGGGCCCGGCCGGTGCCGGGCACCGCGGCACCCATCGTGGCTCGGGAGTGCCCGCTAACAACCATCGCCAGGGGCCCGCCGGGCAGCTCACCCAGTTCGAGGATCTCTGCGATCACCCCCACCGAGGCGTAGCTGCCGTCGACGTGGGGGACGAGCAGCAGCTCGCCGCCCACCGAGCCCGCCGCCTCGGCGGCAACCTTCGCATCCTCGGTCTCGAGCGCCATCGTGAGCACCATGCCCGGCAGCACCACGCCCGAGGTGAGAGGCAGCAACGGCAACGTCCGACCCAGGTCCGGCCTGTCGCTCCCGGCAGCCTCGACCTGGTCGGCGGCGTCTGGAAGCGTCTTTGCATCCGCCCGATCGCGTTCCACGTTCTCCTCCATCGTCTCCTCCACGAGGAGGTCACCTTCCGCCTTCTCGACCCCCTGATTCGTTGCCAATACAACAAGCTCGATGTCGCGGGGATTCCCGACACCTGGTCGGCCGGTTCCTCACGCCCCAAGCCGGCCGGAGCTCGCCCGGCGCGAGCTCACCGTCGATCGACGTTGAACGAGCCGGTACAGCCTTGCGGTTGAATGGCTCGATGGAGACGGCCGACCGGGTGGGACCCCTGGACGGGTTCCACCCTGCCGTCGCCACCTGGTTCTCCAGGCACTTCGCCGAGGGACCGACCGAGGCGCAGGCGAAGGGTTGGCCGGCGATCCGCAGCGGCGCCGACACACTGGTGGCCGCACCGACGGGGTCGGGCAAGACCCTGGCCGGCTTTCTCGTCGCGATCGACGCCGCCTACCGTGCCCACGACCTGGGCGAGGACATTCGGGGACAGACGCGGGTCGTCTACGTCTCGCCCCTGAAAGCCCTGGCCGTCGACGTCCACCAGAACCTCGAGCGACCGCTCGCAGAGATCGCTGAGGTCGCTTCCGAGATGGGCCTGGCGGTACCACCGATAACAGTGGCGGTGCGCACCGGGGACACCACCGCCAGTTCGAGGAGCGCGATGGTCCGCGAGCCTCCGACCCTCCTCGTCACCACCCCCGAGAGCCTCTACCTGCTCGTCACCGCCGGACGTTCCCGGGCGGTCCTCGGCCACGTGAGGACCGTGATCGTCGACGAGATCCACGCCTTGGCGCGTGACAAGCGCGGTTCGCACACGGCTCTCACCCTCGAGCGCCTCGAGCAGATCCAGCGAGACACAAGACCCCAGCGCATCGGGCTCTCGGCGACACAGAGGCCGATCGAAGTGACCGCGCGCCTGCTCATCGGCGCGGGGAGTCACGGCCCGTCAGGTGTAGGTGAGAGCCGTGTGGAGATCATCGACTGCGGACACCGCCGCGAGCTCTCGATTCACATCGAGCTGCCCGAGACGGAGCTGGGTGCGGTGGCCTCTTCCGAGCAGCTCGGCGAGATCGTCGACCTCATCGCGGGCCACGTGGCCCGTCACCGCACGACGCTCGTCTTCGTGAACACCCGCCGGCTTTCCGAGCGGCTCGCCCACATGATCGGCGAGCGGCTCGGCCCCGAACAGGTCGCCGCGCACCACGGGAGCCTGTCGACCGATCGTCGCCGGCGAACCGAGTCGCGTCTTCGCGCCGGAGACCTGCGCGCGCTCGTCGCGACCGCGTCGTTAGAGCTCGGGATCGACGTCGGCCCGGTGGAGCTCGTCTGCCAGGTCGGATCGCCGCGTTCGATCGCCACCTTCCTCCAGCGCGTCGGGCGGTCGAACCACTCGCGCGACGGGGTCCCCGAGGGCATCTGCTTCCCGATGACCCGTGACGAGCTCGTGGAGTGCGCAGCGCTCATGAGCGCCGTTCGCAACGGGCGCCTCGACTCGACCTGCCCGCCCTCGGCACCTCTGGACATCCTCGCCCAGCAGGTCGTCGCAGAGGTGGCGGCTGCCGGTGAGTGGCAGGAGGACGCGCTGTACCGACTGGTGCGGAGAGCTGCACCGTACGCGACCCTTCGCCGCGACGATTTCGACGCCGTCGTCGAGCTGGCCTCCGAGGGCATACCCACCGGGCGCGGCGCGCGCATGTCCTACCTGCACCGTGACCGGGTCCACGGAATGCTGCGCCCGCGGCGAGGAGCACAGCTCGCCGCGCTCACCAGCGGCGGGGCGATCGCCGAGGTGGGCGACTACCGGGTAATCGCGGATCCCGACGACACGCCGGTGGGGACGGTGAACGAGGACTTCGCGATCGAGTCGATGGTCGGCGACGTCTTTCTCCTCGGCACCCATTCCTGGCGCATACGGCGGGTGACCCAGGGGGAGGTGCGAGTCACAGACGCGCGCGGCGCGCGCCCCACCGTTCCCTTCTGGGTCGGCGAAGCACCGAGTCGTACAGATGAGCTCTCCGCGGAGCTCTCCGAGCTTCGCCGCCGCGTCGGGGTGATCCTCGCAGGCACCTTCGCCGAGCCCGGCGGCACCGAGGAGTCCACGCCGACGGCCTTCGACGCGGCGGCAGCCCACGTGGAGGCGACGTGCGGGCTCGACCCGGACACGGCGCGCCAACTCGTCGGGTATCTGTCTTGCGCGCTGGGCGAACTCGGTGTGATGCCCACCCAACGCGACATCGTCTTCGAGCGGTTCTTCGACGAGGCCGGAGGGATGCAGATCGTCCTGCACGCGCCTTTCGGCGCGCGGGTCAACCGCGCCTTCGGGTTGGCACTCCGAAAGAGGTTCTGTGCCACCTTCGACTTCGAGCTGCAGGCTGCGGCCACCGACGACGCCGTCGTGCTGTCGCTCGGTCCGCAGCACAGCTTCCCGCTGGAGTCCGCGCCGCGGCTCCTTCACTCGACCGGTGCAGCAGCTGCGCTCGAGCAGGCTGTGCTGGCTTCGCCGATGTTCGGTTCACGGTGGCGCTGGAACCTGAACCGCTCGCTCGCCGTCCTGCGTTTTCGTGGTGGGAAGAAGAACCCGCTCCCAATCCAGCGCATGGAGTCCGACGACCTGATGGCCGCTGTGTTCCCAGCGCTCGCCGCGTGCCAGGAGAACACACCTGCCGGGCCCGTCCAGATCCCCGACCACGTGCTGGTCCGCCAGACCCTCTACGACTGCCTCCACGAGGCGATGGACGTGGACGGGCTCGTTGATTTGGTTTCGCGCATCGAATCAGGTGAGATCCAAACGCACTTCGTCGAGTCGACCACGCCCTCGGTGCTCTCACACGAGATCCTGAACGGCAAGCCCTATACGTTCTTGGACGACGCCCCGTTGGAAGAGCGGCGCACGCGGGCTGTGCAGTTGCGGCGCGGCTTGCCGGTCGAGCCCACGGAGCTGGGCCTGCTCGACTCCGCAGCGATCGAGCGCGTCCGCAGGGAGGCCGCACCGGACCTGCGAGCGCGCGAAGAGCTCCACGACCTGTTGTCGTCCCTTGTGGTGTGCACTCCTGTCGCGGGGTGCGGTCGATGGTTCGGCGAGCTCGTCGATACGGGACGAGCCATGGAGGTCCTAGCACCCGCGGTGAACGGCGTGCTCTGGTGCACCACCGAACGACGGTCGTGGGTAGAGGCCTTGTTCGCCGACGCCACGTTCGCTCCAGATAACGAGCTTCCCGTCGCGCTCGTGACATCAGCGGTCCGAGAAGCCGCCCCCGATCCCGACATCGTGGCGGCCCAGGTCCTTCGTGGCCATCTGGACGTCATGGGCCCTGTGACCGCCGAGATGCTCGCGACGCGCACCGCGCTGGCGACGAGCCGGGTGACCGTGGGACTGGCGCGCCTCGAGGCCGAGGGGTTCGCCATGCGCGGGCAATTCGACCCCGCCCTCGCTGGAGACGCCGCCTCTCACTTCGAAGGGGTTGAAGAAGAACAGTGGTGCGCGCGGCGCCTGCTGGCACGGATCCACGCATACACCCAGCACCGGCTGCGCCGTGACATCGAGCCGGTGAGTGCTCAGGACTTCATGCGCTTCCTGCTGCAATGGCAGCACGTGGCTCCGGGGACCCAGCGACAGGGCCGAGCCGGGTTGCTTGCCGTGGTCGATCAGCTCCAAGGGTTCGAGCTCGCCGCCGGGGCGTGGGAGGAGTCCGTCTTCTCGGCTCGGGTGGAGCAGTACAAGCGTGAGTGGCTCGAAGACCTGTGCCTGTCGGGCGAGCTCGTGTGGGGACGCCTGGCGCCTCGCCCTCCCATTCCCGACGACGCGCCGGTTCGCCGAGGCGCGTCGACTCCGTCGCGCGCCACCCCGGTCACGTTCACCTTGCGCGAGGACCTGCCGTGGCTGTTGATCGCGACGCGAGGAGGCTGCGCCCCCGAGGACCCTGCACACGGGGCTTCGCGCGCGGTCCTGGACGCTCTGCGAGCTCGTGGCGCCATGTTCCACTCGGAGCTGTGCGCCGTCACCGGCCGCCTGCCCGTCGAGGTCGAGGAGGGTCTTTGGGACCTGGTCGCGCGCGGATTGGTAACCTCCGACGGTTTCGGTGCCGTTCGGTCCCTCTTCTCCGCCCGCCAGGCATCGAAGCGCCGGTATCGCCAGGAGCAGCGCGTACGCCTCGGTGGCCGGCGGGTGCCGGCTCTGCGCCAAGGAGGTGAAGGTCGCTGGGCGCTGTTGCCTACCCGTGTCGAACCCGAGCACGTCTGGTCCGGGTACGGCCCACCCGCACAAGACGAATCCGCCCACGTCGTGCACGACACCTTCGATGACCCCGACGCACTCGCAGAGCAGGTGGCGGGGCAGCTGCTCGCGCGCTGGGGCGTCGTGTTCTGGGACCTGATGGCCCGAGAGAACCTGGCCGTGGCTTGGCGTGAGTTGCTCTGGGCCCTTCGCCGGCTCGAGGCGCGAGGGCTCGTTCGCGGAGGACGCTTCGTTACGGGCTTCGCTGGGGAGCAGTATGCGCTGCCCGAAGCCGTCGAGGAATTGCGGCGGACGCGCAGGAGCGAACGCAACGGAGAGACCGTCCGGCTGAGCGCGGCCGACCCTCTCAACCTTTGCGGGATCGTCCTGCCTGGCAGACGCGTCCCGGCTCTGCGCACGAACCGTGTCACCTATCGCGACGGAGCGCTCCTCGGCGAGGAGTCGGGCCCCGCCCGGCGACATGCCGACCCACGCCCGGTGCTCGCCGCCTTCACCAGGAACTGACCGGGGCGCCGAGCTTCCAGAGAGTCAGCGGGCCAAGACAGCGAGAACGGCGAGAACAGCAGGACGCAGAGGACGGAGAAGATGCGCAAGTCGAGCGCTGGATTGCTGGTCTACAGGATGTCCGGTGAGCCACCGGACACGCTCGAGTTGCTGATCGTCCACCCGGGCGGCCCGCTCTGGGCAAAGAGGGACCACGGTGCCTGGTCGATCCCCAAGGGCGAGCACGAGCCGGGCGACGATCCCGCGGCATGCGCCAGGAGGGAGTTCTCCGAAGAGCTCGGCGTAGCGCCCCCCGAGGGTCCGTGGACCGACCTCGGCGATGTCGTCCAGCACGGCGGCAAACGGGTACATGCCTGGGCCGTGCACGGCGATCTCGACGCGTCACAGGTACGCAGCAACACCTTCGAAATTCAGTGGCCGCCCCGCTCGGGCCGGATACGTTCCTTCCCCGAGATCGACGCCGCCGCATGGGTCGCGGTCGACGAGGCTCGTCAGAAGCTCGTCACTGCGAAGATCGCTTTCGCGGACCGGCTGCTCGCGTACCTGAGCAGCCGCCCTTCACCTACGGGCGCGGCGGGGAGAACCACGGGAGACTTGGCGGGACCCGCGGGTGACGACCCGTCATCTGCGACCGACGAGCCGTCACCCCCGGTCTGAACATCGTTACCCCGAGCCCGCGAGTGCGAGGCCCGGACCGAGCGAGACGAACGACCTGCGGGCTACTCGCCTCCGTAGGCCTTGATCTCCCTGGCCTCCTCCTCGGAGAGCTCGCGTGGCTGCTCTCCCCGGGCGATCTTCTCGCTCTGGACGTGCTTGCGGATCTCGTCGACGATCTCCGGGTTGGCGAGGGTGGTGGTGTCCCCCACGTCGGCGAAGTTCGAGATGGCCGCTATGACGCGGCGCATGATCTTCCCGGACCGGGTCTTCGGCATGTCCGTCACGATCCAGACGCTCTTCGGTTTCGCGATCGGGCCGATCTCACGCGCGACGGCGTCGATCACCTTCTTCTCCATTTCCTTGCTGGGGGCCATCCCTGGCTTCAGAGAGACGTATATCTCGACGATCCGACCGCGCAGGTCGTCGACCACCGGGACGGCCGCGGACTCCGAGACCTCGTCCACCGTGAGAGCTGCAGACTCGATCTCCTTGGTCCCGAGGCGGTGCCCGGCAACGTTGATCACGTCGTCGACCCGACCGAGGATCCGGAAGTAGCCGTCAGACGTCTGGACCGCTCCGTCGCCTGCCAGGTACGGCCAATCGCGCCAGTCCTTGCTGTTCTTGTCCCGGCAGTACTTGCCGTAGTAGGTCTCGACGTACCTCTCGGGCTGGCCCCAGACGGTCTGGAAGATCCCAGGCCAGGGGTTGCGGATGCAGATGTTGCCCGCCTTGCCGCTTCCGGCCGGCAGCTCCTTCAGGTTCTCGTCGAAGATCGCCGGGTACACCCCGAGGACCCCCGGGCCGCAGCTACCGGGCTTCATCGGATGCAAAGCGGGCAGCGTGCTCCCGAGGAAACCGCCGTTCTCGGTCTGCCACCACGTGTCGACGATGACGGCCTCACCCTTGCCGACCACCTCGTGGTACCAGCGCCACACCTCAGGCTCGATCGGCTCGCCCACGGTCGTCATGTGCTTGAAGTGGTAGTCGTACTTAGCAGGCTCGTCGGGCCCGAGCTTGCGCAACATGCGAATGGTGGTGGGCGCGGTGTGGAAGATGTTCACACCCAGCCGCTCCGCGATACGCCAGCAACGACCAGCATCGGGGTAGGTGGGCACGCCCTCGTACAAGACGCTCGTCGTCCCGAGTGCCAGAGGCCCGTAGACGATGTAGGAGTGCCCCGTGATCCACCCGATGTCCGCCGAGCACCAGTAGGTGTCTTCAGGGTGGATGTCCTGGTAGTACTTCGAGGTTCCAGCCACGTACGAGAGATAACCGCCCGTCGAGTGCTGGCAGCCCTTGGGCCGCCCCGTCGTACCGCTCGTGTACATGAGGAACAGTGGCGCCTCGGCCGGCATGGAGACAGGCTCTACGACCTTGCCGCGGTATTCGGGCAGGAGGTCGTCGACGAAGAAGTCCCTGCCCTCGACCATCGGCGTCTTCGACGCGTACTGGCCTACGTGGCGCCGGAAGACCAGCACCTTGTCGACTTCCTGGCCGAGCTTCAGAGCCGCTTCGATCGCCTCGTCGGCCTTGACCTTGTGGTCCTGCAGCTGGCCGCTGCGGTAGTAGCCGTCCACTGTCACCAGGATGCGGCTGCCGGAGTCGGCGATCCGGTCCCCGCAGGCGGCGCCGGAGAATCCACCGAACACCTCGGAGTGCACCACCCCCAACCGAGCGCACGCCAGCATGGCCACCGGCAGCTCGGGGATCATCGGCAGGTGGAAGGTCACCCGATCGCCGGTCTTCAGCCCGGCGAAGTCCCGGAGCAGGGCGGCGAACTCGTTGACCCTCCTGTGGAGCTCCTGATAGGTGATCGCCTGGGTGTCTTCTTCCTCCGGCTCGGGCACGTAGAGGATCGCAGCCTTGTTGCGTGACTTCGCAAGGTGGCGGTCGATGCAGTTGTAACTGGCGTTGAGGCGACCACCGACGAACCACTTCCAGAACGGCGGGTTGTTCGTGTCGAGCGTCGTGTGCCAGTACTCGTCCCAGTCGAGAAGGTCCGCATACTCCTTGAAGCACTCGGGGAAGTGCTCTTCGCTGAATCGCTCGAAGATCTTGGGATCCGACGCGTTCGCTTGACCGATGAACGCGGCCGAAGGGTAGTAAAGGTCCTCCTCGCGCCAGTGGACGGCAATCTGGGCCTCTGACACCTGCTCGGACTGGGCCTCGGGCACATCTTTCGGACTCTCTGCCATCATCCGTCGTTCTCCTCTTCTCGGTTTGGCCCATTATGACCTGGGTGTGCCCACCCGGTCCAAGCGGCCGAGGCGCCGTCGCGCCAATCCCAAGGACAGGGCGGTTCACTCACCCACGATTGCCCGCACCCACCCGCACCTGCCCGCACTACGGCCTTTGCCCATGCAGACGACGCGCACCGACGACGGAACGAAAGCTTCCGGGCGCGCTCGTCCGGCCGGTGGTCGGGCCACCGTGTCCCCACCACGTTGATGCAAAGACCCCAACCTCAGCTGTCGCCCGAGTAGCCTGCGATCCACAGCCCGAGCCGCCTAGTCAACGAGAGTGCCCGGCCCTTCGGGGCGGAGGGAAACGTCGAGACGGTTCGGGCCGAAGCATAGGCAGCAGTCACGGAAGACGACAGGAAAGGTAAAGGAGCATGACCACGCATCCCGGAGAAACGCAAGAAGCCGCAGCCGGCGGCGGGCTCGCCACAGCGGTGCACCGTGTAGCGGACCCGGCTCCACTGGGGCTGGCGGCTTTCGCAATGACGACGTTCGCGCTCAGCATCGGCAACACCAACATCTGGGGCCCGGGGGCCGACGCCGCTCTCGCGCTGGCCCTGGTGTACGGAGGTGCCGCCCAGCTCTTGGCCGGGATGTGGGAGTTCGTCCGGAAGAACACCTTCGGCGCACTCGCCTTCTCATCGTTCGGCTCCTTCTGGATCGCCTACTACGTGTTCGTCAAGTTCGTTGCCCCCGGAGTGAAGCCTTCCGACGCACCGGTGGCAGTGGGCGTGTTCCTCCTGGGCTGGACCATCTTCACCGCCTACATGACGGTGGCTTCATTCCGGGTTAGCGGAGCCGTGGTCGCGGTCTTCGTGCTACTTACGATCACGTTCGTGTTGCTCACCGTCGGCGCCTTCCACTCGAGCATCGACTGGACCAAGGCAGGCGGGTGGGTCGGTCTCGCGACAGCGGCAGCGGCTTGGTACGCGTCGTTCGCCGGAGTGGTGAACGAGACGTTCAGGAAGCCACTGATCCCGACGATGCCGCTCGCGCCGCGCTGAGCCACATACCCCCCTGTCACGGCCGGCCGGGATACGTTCGAGCGTACGTCGGCCGGTCGTGATGGCCCCTAGCCGCTGGTGAACACCTCGGCAGCGGGATCGTCCAAGGCGAGCTGTAGATGGGGATCGAGCGACTCGTGCCCCTTGGGCCCACGATGCACCGCTGTCCCTATAGCCATCAGCTCGACGGCGTGGGTGAGCATCGTGTTGACAGGCCGCTCGGAAAGCTGCACCGCCACGACACCGTCTGCTCCGAGCGACGCGGCCTCCCGCGCCATCATCTCCATTGCTTCTTCACGCGCCGAGTAGAGGGCTGTCGTCTGACCCTCGAGCTCGACGTTGTCACGCACCAATCCCAGTGATTGAGACGCGCTGCGAGCGCTGAACCCCACCACCGAGACACCGAGGACGATGCCCGCGGCGCGATATCCCGCCCGAATGAGCATGTGGAATTCGCGCGCCGAAAGAGTCGTGGTGAACGGCCCGCGGGCGGCCGACCCCGGGTGCCCGGCGTTTCGCCCTCCGCGCACTGCCGTGCCGAGCATCGTGCACGTGAGCTGGTTCGCCGGCTCACGCTCAAGCTCCAGGCGCATCGCGACCACCCCGTCGGCGCCCCGCTGACTCACCTCCGAGGCGATTCCGGCCCGAGCTTCGGCGATTGCAGATGCGATGGCGCCCCCCCACGTCTTCGCTTCGGTGCCCGCTGTTGTGAACTGCGCAAACCAACTGGCCGACCCGGCGCCCGTGACGATCTCCACCGGCCTGTAGCCGATCTCCTCGAGCAGGATCAGCTCCCCGACGGTGAGATCGGACACGAAGGCCTGGCCGTCAGGACGAAACGGCGTGCGCAGAGCCTCCAAGGCGACACCGATGTCAGGGAGGCCCGAAGCCCCTGTGGCAACTCCGGGGCCCATGTCGCGAGTCATGGTCGGAGAGACACGATCGCTCGCGGTGGACGCGGCTCCGCCTCGGTCTTGTAACGGCGCACCGCTGTTCCCAAAGCCAGTGCCAACTGGTTCCATGACTCCCCGTAACGGATAAAGCGGCGGTCGCTCCATTCGGTGTGGACGACGCCCTCGCCCATGCCGTGCGCGGTGCTCGCGAGCTGTTGGCGCGCCCTTCCCCGAGCGACTCCCACAGCAGCGGGGATCTGAGCATTTGGGCCTACGACAGTCAGATCCCCCCGAGCAAGGCAGTTCGGCTGCACGTACACCACGCCCACCCCCATAGCCAGGCCTGCCGGCACGTAGCCGAGGCCGATCAAGCGTTCGAAGTTCTGGCCAGATGCATTCGTCAGGAAGGGCGATGCCAGGGGAGCCGAGCCGGGATGTAGAATCGCCGTTCCGGTTGCGAGGAAGGTCGCAGTACCGGCGGCACCGATCATGTGCTCGAAGGACAGCTTGACACCAACCACTCCGTGAGCGCCGAGGCCGACCGCCTCATCCTGCAGGCGTGACAGGGCCAGCCGGTACCCCTCGAAAAGCGAGGCGGCGAGCACGGTGTTCTCGGCGTTGAACCCGTAGTGCTCTGCGTTCGCCACGAACCCGAAGTGGGCGCACGGGTAGGACTCGACGTACGAACCGCTCGCGCGCGCGGACGACAGGAGGCCACCCCACCCGATGCCTCCGCTCATCGCCATTCCTCCGTAGACGTTGCCCGTGATCGTCGAGGCGAGCTGCATGACTGCAGAACCCATTACGAAGCCGACCGGCGAGAGACCGACGCGCCTTAGAGCCGCCGCCTCTGCCACAGACAGGTCGCTAGTCGGAGCGTGCCGGACACGGGGCGTGGCCCGAAAAGCGCCCCGGTCCAGACCCGCACCCTGCCCTGGACCCGCACCCTGCCCTGGACCCGCCATCAACGATCCATGGTGATGACGGGTACAGGTGGCGAGATCACATGGTCGTCGCGAAGCGAGCGCACCCCGGTCCCTATGGCGAGGAACTCGATCGTGTGACTGCCCCACATGTGGGACTTCTCGACGAGCTGGACACCCACGATGCCGTGCGCCTGAAGGCGGGCCGCCTCTTCCTCCATGCGCGCCATGGCCCGCTCACGTGCGTCGTAGAGGGCCTGGGTGAAGTTCGGCAGCTCGGTCGCCCTGCCGGTGCTCGCCATGGTGCTCAGCAACGTGCGATGAGCGACGTGGTACACGCACGTGCCCAAGACGAGCCCTAGTGGGGCGAACCCCGCTTGCAAGAGCGTCCAGAAATCCTGACCGGAGAGGTCCGAGGTGAAGGGCTTGCCTTCAGCATTGCGCCACGAGGTCCCGTCCTTCGACTTCACCGCAGTACCCACAGCTATGAACTCCGCCGTGGATCTCCCCCACTCGTAGTAGTTGACATCCAAACGGACGCCGACGATGCCGTCGGCAGAGAGCACGTCCGCCTCCTCTTCCATGCGAGTCATTGCCAGCTCTCTCGCGGTGTACATGGCTTGAGTCAACTTCTCGAGCTCGGTCGACTGGCTCCAGCGACGAGTTTGCAGCCCGATCTGGTAGATCGAGCTGCCCATCACCAGACCAAGTGGCGTGAAACCTGCCTCCTCCACGAGCAGGAACTCGTTCACCGTCAGGTCCGAGGTGAACAGGCGGCCACCGCCGGGCTCCTCCGTCTCCCGCAGCCTGCGCAAGGCGTCGGCGGGCAGTTGCTGCTGGGGTACGTCGGTCACGTGGCTCCTTGTCGGTCGTTTCGGCTGGGTCGGCCGGTTCGGCTGGGTCTGTTCGGTCAGCTGGTTGGTCCGGTCGGTTCGGTCTTCGAGCTATGACAGCAACCCGTGAAGGGCTTTCCAGGTTTGCTCGGAACGCCTTGCCTCGTCGCCCAAGGCGGAGACGAGCTCCTCCACCCATTCGCTCATCGATACCTGCTTTGTGGACAGGACGATCCCGCGTACCCTGCGGGCGACCGTGCATGCCACAACTCCACCCTTCGCGCGGCGCGCGGAAAGGATCGTGCCCGCGCCAGCACCGGTCAGATCGAGCTCGATTCCGGTCACGGGTCTGTCCCGCTTGAGCAGACCGCCGGATCGCTCGAGCTTCACCCGGTCACCCAGGGCCTGCGCGAGCTCCGAGGCCAGCACCCTAAAGAAGGTGCCGGTATCGGCAGCATTGGCGCGCACCTGCGCGGCAACGAGGTCGAAACTCTCCTCACGCTGCGGCTCGATCTCCTCGCCCATTTCCTCCGGCCCGGAATTCGTGGCTCGTCGTGCCGACCGTAGCCTCCCGTGTCACGGGGCCTGACGGTAGCCCGCACTCACAAGTCCCCGCAGCGCACCCAAGGTGGCGTCGAAGCACGTTCTCATGGACCTTCTCCCTTCATGGACCTTCTCCGCCCGTGGCGCTGCACGAGCGAGGGTCCCAAGGCTCGAGGACCTCGGTGGAGCTCGAAGGACCAGCCAGAGCAGGGTTGTTCGACAGTGGACCGGGGACCGTGGTCGTCGTGGTCGAAGAATTGCTCCCGCCATTGAGCACGCCCGGGGAGGTGGATGAAGAGCGAGATGATCCGGTCGAGCTGGGAGTCGGTGTGGAGGTCGAACCCGCCGGTGGGTTGACTACGAAATTGCTGCCAATAACAACCACCACGTCGGCCGCCTCAGAGGAAGGAAGCGGCGATCCGACGTCGAGCATGCTCGTCGCGTGGGCGGCTCCCGAACTTGCACTGTTCGAGCTCGTCACGCCCGAGACACCGGTGCCCGACGTAACGCTGGGAGAACGACCCGTTCCAGAGGGAATAACTCCGGGGTTGTAGCCGATGATCGCCAGACCTGACAACGCTGACTGGAGGCGCAGTGCGTCCGCAAGCTTGCTGGGGTCGGAGTAAAGAACCGTGGTCTCGGTCGTCGACGCCCCGACCTCGGTGTTGGTCACCGACGCGACCTTGTAGCCGAGCGCCTCGAGGGAGGCGGCGGTCTTCGCACCCTTCTCGTACACACCGCTGCCGTTCTCAACGGCGACGGTGAAAGAGCTCGGCGAAGGAAGTGGCTGCCCCGAGGAGTCCTCGGTCGGAGCGGTGCCGAGAAATCTCGCGACCACTTGGGCATCTTCAGGCTGGACCGGAAAGACCACGTCTCCATAACCGCCGCCCTTATAGAAGTAGCCCTGGCTGTCCGCGACCACCGGAAGGGTGTACTGCGGAACGCTGTTCGGGTTCATGTTGTGGAACTCGAGGACCAGATTGGCCATGTGGGTTGCCGATAGACGCTGGTCCACTTCGAGGTTTCCCGCCAGCGAGTTGATGAGCCGCAGGTCCGTGACGAAGTCGCCGAGCCCACGCTTCGCCACCTCCGAGGAGAGCACTCGGAGGAACTCGTGGTCGCGCCGGATCCGGCTCAGGTCGCTCTGCGGGTCGTACGGCCAGTCGTATCGGGGCAGTCGGGAGTCCGAAGACGGCTGGTACTGAAGGTGCCTGGCACGCACCACGGCCAGGCCCTGAAAACCGTTGAGGGAGATGCAACCTGTGGACGGTACGTACAACGACGACTCGAGATCGTAAACAGGCATGGGAAAGTACATCTTCAGGCCTCCCAGCGCCCCGACCACCCCTTGGAAGCTGTCGAAGTTCAGTTCCACGTAGTGCTGGATCGGGATGCCGAAGTCTTCGGTGATCGCGGCGATGAGCTGGCTGGGTCCGTCCGTGTCGCCCAGCGCGGCGTCGATCTTGTTCAAACCATCGTGGCGGGCGTTCGGAACCATGGTGTCTCGTGGGATCGACAGGATCGACGCCTTGTGGTGGTCGGGGTCGAGGTGCAGGATCATCACCACGTCGCTGTTCACGCCCGTCACACCCTGGTCGCACAAACCGAAAGCCGGATTCTGCTGCTTCAGGCCACACCGGGTGGTCGAACCGATGAGGAGGATGTTCTCCACGTCCTTCTGGGCACCCGAGGTCCGCACCTCGGCCAAGTGCTTGACGTGGACGCGGTGGATGAGATGGCTCTCGTACAGGAGGTATCCCGCCACAGCGGCAACGACGAGCAGCACCAGGCCCACGACGCCAGAAGCGGTGAATAATACGGTTCGCCGCTTCTTACGCAACCGCCGTGCATGCTCCGCCGCTCTACGTTCGGGGCGCGACAACGCGGTAGCTGCAGCTGGACGTCGCACTTCCTCCTTCGGTTCGGAGTCGGGAGGAAGATTCACGGCCGGCAATCTACTGCCGTCCGGGCCACGGGCTCGGGCCGCCTCCGTTGGCTATGAGCAGCCGCTCGTGGTGCCGCAGCTCATGCACACGTAGCAGGATCCTGCGCGCTGCATGACCATGCCGCACTGGTAGCACAGCGGCGCATCGCGCTGTCCGGATCCCTGGAGGCTCGCCGGCTCCGATGCGTGCGCCGCACGTCCTGCCCTCGTCGAAGGCGGGACCGAGCTTATGCCCGCGTCCTCGATCAGGTCCTGCTCGAGTATGGCCGCCTCCTCGACTCCGGGAAGGGTCGGCTGCAACCGCTCCGTTGTCGACAGAACACCGAGTCCCTCGCGTTCTGCGTGCGGGAGGTAGTCGAGCGCGAGGCGCCTGAAGATGTAATCGAGCAGGCTGGTGGCGATGCGCAACTCTGAATCGTCGGTAATTCCAGCAGGCTCGAAGCGCATGTTGCTGTACTTGCTTACGTACGTCGCGAGGGGCACTCCGTGCTGGAGCCCGAGGCTGATCGAGATCGAGAAGGCGTCCATGATCCCTGCCAATGTCGAGCCCTGCTTGGAAACCTTGATGAACACCTCACCCGGCCGGCCGTCGTCGTACTCCCCCGCGGTGACGTACCCCTCGCAATCCGCCACTCGAAAGGCGAAAGTGCTGGACTTGCGCCTGCGCGGCAGGCGCTCGCGCACGGCACCGACGACCACGGTGTCGTGCTCACGTTGTTGCTCGCGAGCCAGGGCGGCCTCGAGCTCCGCGATCCTGGCCGCGACCTCTCGGTCGCGCGCCTCTGCACCGGAACCAGGAGGAGCGAAGTCCGCTCCGGCGCCCACGACCTCTGTCTTTCCGTCTTGCCTGGTGGTGGACAGCGGCTGTCCCACCTTGCAGTGGTCCCGGTAGACAGCGACGGCTTTCAAGCCCATCCTCCACGCGTCTAGGTGGACCTGTTCGATGTCCTCGACCGTCACGTCCTCGGGAGTGTTGATCGTCTTTGAGATCGCGCCGCTGATGAACGGCTGTACCGCGGCCATCATCCTCACATGTCCGAGGTAGTGGATCGTGTTGTCACCCATCGAACACGCGAACACAGGCAAATGAGAGGAAGCCAGGTGAGGGGCACCAACGATCGATTTGTGCTCGTCGACATACGAAACGATGTCGTCGACCTGCTCCGCGCCATAACCGAGCTTCCTCAGTGCTCTCGGAACGGTCTGGTTCACTATCGACATGGTCCCGCCTCCGACGAGCTTCTTCGTCTTCACGAGACTCAAGTCGGGCTCGATCCCTGTCGTATCACAGTCCATCAACAAGGCTATGGTCCCGGTGGGTGCCGCAACTGAAGCTTGTGAGTTCCTCACGCCGAATTCCTCACTGAGCTCGACGGCGTCGTCCCAGGCCTCCTGAGCCGCTGAGAGCAACTCCGGAGGGACAAGCTCCTCGTCGATCTTGGCGACCTCCGCGCGGTGCATCTGAAACACGTTCAACATCGCTTCGCTGTCGGCGTGGAATCCCGCGAACGGTCCCATCCGGGCCGCGGTACGGGCCGACGTGGTGTAGGCGTGTCCTGTCATGAGGGCGGTGATCGACGCGGCCCACGCTCGTCCCTCGTCGGAGTCGTAAGGAAGGCCTTGTGCCATCAAGAGAGCGCCGAGGTTCGCGTAGCCGAGCCCGAGCTCGCGGTAACGCCTTGCATTCTCGGCGATCTTCTCGGTCGGGTAATCCGCGCTCCCGACAAGGATCTCCTGGGCACTGAACACGACCTCGACCGTCGCCTTGAAACCCTCGACGTCGAAGCTCCCGTCGTCATTGAGGAACTTCAACAAGTTGATCGAAGCCAGATTGCAGGCCGAGTTGTCCAGGTGCATGTACTCACTGCAGTTGCGAACCACGACGCCGTCGACCACGTAGGAATGATTCCGAGGTTCTGTCAGGTTGTATGTCAGCTCAACGCCGTCATAGGACCGCTCAAGGATGTGCGCGGTGCGACGTGCACGGTAAGGACCCCTTGGGCGCTTCATAATCATCTCGCGAAGCAGCACCGCTTTTCGTGACAAGGAGAAGCCGATGTGCTCAGCGAACGTCGCCACCGAGCCCGCTGTGATTCGCAAGTCGAAGGTAGCCGACCGACCGTACACTCTCGTTTCGCCGCACCGATTGGTATACGAAAAGGTGCCCTCCTTGTTGGCGGCCCTCACATTGTACAAATGGCTAATAATTCCAAACGTGGTGAGTAGTCGCTGCACCCCTTGCAACAACGTCACCGATGTAGATCCCAAACCGACGTACGCATTCTTCGCCCCCAGGACGACGCACCCATCGGCATCAAACAGACCTTGGAGAAACGCAGCCACAGCCTCCTGCGGTGCTTGCTCGATAGCCCAGGGCACCTGCTTCTCCGGGCCCTTGACCTGTCGGACACCAAGCGCTTCGGTGAATCGCTTAAACGCACGGCGTGAGATCCGTAGTTGAGTCGTCCCATTAGGCTGTTCGGAAACTTTCACAGGGCGGCCGTCATTGATCCACTCGACCAGCTCCACGTGCGCAGCCAGAATCTCATCACGGTCCTCGGCGCTGTCGTATATGGTCGCTACGATCGATCCAGAGGTGCTGCCATCACCGATCAGCCATCCCAGGTAGTGGGCGAACCCCGTCGTCCACTCATCGGGGAAGTTCAACGAAGCGACATGGTCTCCCTTGGTCCGATAGTCGTCAGGATCAGATGACACGGGTAGAGCCGGATCTGCGTTAACGGCCGGCGCCGCAAGGTCGAGAATCTTCACTTCGTCGATGGACGTGAGATGCCGCGCCTCTACGTACCCGCGATTGGTTGTGAAGATCTGATGGCCCGGGGTACAACGAATCTCCATCCCATTATCGAAACGCAGGCGAACGATGTCGTTGTCTCCTGTGATCATGAAAGCGTCAGGAGTAGTGACCTCCATGCGCTCTGAAGGTTCGTCTGAATTGGTACCGTCGTATGTGTAGACACCAAATGACTCCCCACGGTTGACACGATCGAATAGCTCAGAGAACGGGACTAGGCCTTTGTCGGTGTGCACCCTTGCAGAACCCGGGAAACAAGGGTTACTAGCGTTGATGCGGCCCGCGTTCGGAGCGGTGTGCCACCGGTTGATCGTGGTATCGAACTGCATTCCCGGATCGGCGCACTCCCAAGCAGCATGAGCGATCTGACGGAACAGGTCACGAGCCTTCACCCGACGAACTGCCGATCCGTCGGTCCTGGCAACCAGTGCCCAGTCCGAGTCGTCGAGAACAGCCTGCATGAACTCGTCGGTCACCCGCACCGAGTTGTTCGCGTTCTGGTACTGAACCGAGAAGGAATCCGCGCCGTCGAGGTCCATGTCGAACCCGCCGTCGCGCAGCACACGCGCCTTGCGCTCCTCGAGCGCCTTACACCAGATGAAGTCCTCGATGTCCGGGTGATCGACATCGAGAATGATCATCTTTGCGGCGCGACGGGTCTTGCCTCCACTCTTTATCGTGCCAGCTGATGCGTCCGCGCCGCGCATGAACGACACCGGGCCCGACGCGGTCCCGCCGCCCTGGAGCTTCTCGGTGGAAGCACGGATTCGTGACAAGTTGACACCGGCGCCCGATCCACCCTTGAAGATGATGCCCTCCTCCCGGTACCAGTTCAGGATGGAGTCGATCGAATCCTCGACAGAGAGAATGAAGCACGCCGCGCCCTGCTGAGGCACACCCTTCACCCCGATGTTGAACCACACCGGAGAATTGAAAGCGGCTCTCTGGGTTACGACGACCTGCTTCAGCTCGTCGCGAAACGCCTCGGCTTCCGCCGCGTCTTCGAAGTAACCGTCCTTCACTCCCCACTTGGTGATCGCGTCGACCACGCGGTCGACCACCTGCTTCAGCGAGGACTCGCGCTCTGTGGTCCCGGGGGTACCGCGGAAGTACTTCTGGGCGAGGATGTTGGTGGCGTTGGGGCTCCAGCTGATCGGCACCTCCACCCCGAGCTGCTCGAAGGCCACCTTTGCGGTCCGGTAGTCGGTGATGCGGGCGTCGCGCCGCTCCCAGACGACCTCGTCGTAGGGGTGGACCCCCTCTGTGGTGAAGTGTCGCCGGATGCCGATGCCGGTCCGCTGCGGTGCGATCGCCATGGTCAGTTCCACCTTCTCCTTAGTTACAAGCCTACGGCCTCGAGCCACCCGGAAGAACCACTACCGAGCGCCACGACCACAAGATGTTGTGGTCTTCCCCCTGCTACATACGAGATGAGGTACCCATTACATCACTGTAGTTACGAAGATGTCAACCGCGAGGAGCCCTCATACGCCCTGGTCGGCTCCCTTTCGCGAAGGTTTGCACTCGTGCCGTTTCCATGCATCCTGACATCTTCCCGCCACGGCGCTTGTCGCGAGACTATGGTCCGGACGTGGCCTGTGTTATCGCCGTCGATGCTGGCACGACGGGAGTCCGGGCGATAGCCGTAGACACCTCGGGGAATGTCATAGACCTCGCCTACCGCGGGCTTACACAGCATTTTCCGCGCCCCGCGTGGGTCGAGCACGACCCGCTCGAGATCTGGAACGCGGTCGTCGACATGCTCACCAAGGTCACGCGCCGCCTACAGGCGGCAGGCCGCTCCGTAGCGGCCATCGGCGTCACGAACCAACGAGAGACCGTTGTGGCGTGGGACCGCAAGACCGGGCGCCCCTTGCACCGTGCCATCGTGTGGCAGGACCGGCGCACGGCCGAACGTTGCGACCAGCTTCGCGACGAGGGCTATCTGCCCCTCATACGAGACCGCACCGGGCTGATCCTCGATGCCTATTTCTCTGCAACCAAGATGGAGTGGCTTCTCCGCGAAGGCGGTGTAACGCAGAACCCGGACCTCGTTCTGGCCACGGTCGACTCCTGGGTGGTCTGGAACCTCACCGGTGGTGTCGAAGGCGGCATCCTGGCCACCGAGCCGTCGAACGCCGCTCGCACCTTGTTGCTGGACATCCGATCGCTGAACTGGTCGGAGGATCTGTGCGCCCTGTTCGGTGTGCCGGTGACGGCACTACCCGAGCTGAGGCCGTCATGCGGGCGCTTCGGCCTCGTAGGAGGTGACCTCGGTTCGAGTAACTCCCCTCTGTCGGGCGTTCCGATCAGCGCCGTCGCGGGCGACCAGCAGGCCGCGTTGTTCGGCCAGGGCTGTTTCAACCGCGGCATGGCCAAGGCCACCTACGGCACGGGAACGTTCGTCCTGTTGAACGTCGGAGACGTTTGTCCATCGCCTGTGGAGGGGCTCCTCACCACCGTCGCTTGGGACCTCGACGAGCACGGTGGACCGTCCGAAGTGGCATACGCGCTCGAGGGGGCGGTGTTCTCGACGGGTTCCGCAGTGCAATGGCTCTGCGACGGGCTCGGGATGATCACCGACGCGGCTGAGACCGAGCCATTGGCAAAACAGGTGACCGACACCGAGGGCGTCTACGTCGTCCCGGCGTTCACGGGAATGGGGAGCCCGTGGTGGGATCCCTACGCCAGGGGAACCATCGTCGGGCTCACGCGCGGAACGGGCAAGGCCCACCTGGCACGTGCGGTAGTGGAGGCGATGGCTTACCAGGTCCGAGATGTCGTCGATGTCATGCGCGACTCCGGAGCGGCCGTCTCAGCCCTGCGTGTCGACGGCGGCGCATCGGAGATGGGACTGCTCCTACAGTTACAGGCCGACCAGATCCGGCTCCCGGTCACACGCCCTGCGACGACCGAGACCACCGCCCTCGGCGTCGCCACCATGGCCGGGCTCGCCGAAGGCATATGGGGCTCGCTAGAGGACCTCGCAGCACTCTGGCGACCGGACGTCGAGTACCAGCCCAACGCCAGCGCCGTGGGCGCCGACTTCGCCTATGCCGGCTGGCGACGGGCCGTGAAGCGTTCTCTCGGGTGGGCAGCAGCTCCCTGATCACGAACAAGCCAAGGAACAGCTTCCAGATGCCTGGCAAACACCCGGTTCGAGGTCAACGGCAGCCGCGCGGTCGGGGCGGACTCAACCGTCAGCTCTCGTGACGTTCGTGCCGTAGCGGGCTCCGGCGCGCGAGACGACCCGACGCTCCCATCTGCGGAGGCGGCCGGGAAGGTCGACCCGCTGACCCTCGCCCTCCGTCGGCGACGCCTCTCGCCCGAATCGCATCCGTACGATGAGGGGCCCCTCGCCGCCGGGTCACCTGCGAACCTGCGAACCTGCGAGGCAACCACAGGCGGGGCCGGAGGACACAGACACCTTGGTAACGCTCTACTTCATCGGGTTTGTCGCCGGCCTGGTGGCCGGCATCTCGCCCTGCATCCTTCCCGTACTTCCCGTGGTGTTGGTGGCGGGGACCACCGGCACGAGCGACGCCGCTCTGCCGGAAGCTGCAACGGACGTCGGACGGCGGCGGAGTCACAGGGCGTACGCCGTCATCGCGGGACTCGTACTCAGCTTCAGCACGTTCACTTTGGCGGGATCTTCGTTGCTGAGCGCTCTCGGACTCCCCCAGGACTTCCTTCGGGATGCGGGGCTCGTGGTCCTTGGTCTCGTCGCGACGGGGCTGATCATTCCTTCTCTCGGACACCTGCTCGAGCGGCCGTTCAGCCGCTTGGTCCGGCGCCAACCGAGCGGGAACGCAGGAGCCTTCGTGCTCGGCCTCGGACTGGGCGTCGTCTTCGTCCCCTGCGCCGGACCCGTGCTCAGCGCGATCGTCGTCGTGGCCGCTACTCACCGCGTGGGACTGAGCGCGTTGGTGCTCACGGTCGACTTTGCCGCGGGCGCCGCCCTTCCGCTTCTCGTCGTGGCGCTGGCAGGTCAGCGCGTCGCGGAGCGCGTCACGCTGATCCGGACCCACGCACCGACCGCGCGACGCGTCGGTGGCGCCGTCCTGTTGGCGATGACCCTGGCGATCGGCCTCAATCTGACCGACGGGTTGCAGCGCGCGGTCCCCGGCTACACGAGCGCCCTGCAGAAGAGCATCGAGGGGACCGCCTACGCGAAGAAGCAGCTGGCAGCGCTGACGGGAACCGGGGGTGTCGACACGCCACACTGTGAGGCGGGAGCCGGCGCCCCCGAGTCGTGCGGAAAGGCTCCCGAGTTCGCAGGTATCACGAGCTGGCTGAACACGCCGGGGGGGAGGCCCCTCACGCTGGGAGAACTCCGGGGCAAGGTGGTTCTGGTCGACTTCTGGACGTATTCGTGCATCAACTGCCAGCGGGCGCTTCCCCATGTGGAGGCCTGGTACCGCGCGTACCACGATGACGGCCTCGAGGTGGTGGGTGTGCACACACCTGAGTTCGCCTTCGAGCACGTAGTGTCGAACGTCGCCCAGGCCGCACTGCAGCTGGGCGTGCGTTATCCAGTCGCCATCGACGACGGATATAAGACGTGGAACGCCTACGGCAACGAGTACTGGCCGGCGGAGTACTTGATCGACGCTTCGGGTGAACTCCGTCACGTGGAATTCGGCGAAGGCGATTACGGCACGACCGAGACTCTGATCCGCGAGTTGCTCGTGGCCGCGGACCCCTCCGTGCGTCTCACCAGTCGCACCGACGTACCCGACCGCACCCCGACACTACCGATCACACCCGAGTCGTATCTGGGATACGAGCGACTGCAGAACCTTGTGGGATCAACGGTCGTTCGCGACCGGCCCGCGACCTATCGGTTCCCGACGTCACTACCGTTGGACGAGCTCGCGCTCTCGGGCACCTGGACCGTGGGACCCGAGAGCGCGACAGCCGGTGCGGGAGCAAGCCTCGAGCTCTCGTTCCAAGCTTCGGACGTCTACCTGGTCCTCGGGGGAACCGGCAGGATCGACATATCAGTCGAGCAAGCACCTACACGGAGCCTCGAGGTGGCAGGCATACCGCGCCTTTACACGTTGCTCCACGACGCGAGCTATCACGCGGCGGTGCTGAGAATCGATGTTTCCCCCGGGGTAGACGCATACGACTTCACCTTCGGCTGATCGACCTGTAGCGTCGTCGCGTGACACGGCGGTTGACCGAACGAGGAGAGAGGCGCAGGCGGCAGTTGATCGATCTTGCCGCACGGCTGTTCGCGTCGAGCGGCTACCACTCCACGTCCATCTCTGAGATCGTCGATTGCCTCGGGGTGGGAAAGGGCGTCTTCTACTGGTACTTCGCGTCCAAGGAAGAGCTGTTCCGTCAGATCCTGCTGGACGCCCAGCGAGATCTCCGGCGTGCGCAACGTCGGGCCGTCGCCGACGAGCCAGACCCGGTGCGCCGGATCGAAGCCGGTATCGGGGCCACGGTGGAATGGCTCGACGCAAATCGCCACCTGTTCGTGCTCTTGGAATTCGCCCGCACCGAAGAGCGCTTTGCACCCGTGATCCGCAAAGGCGAGGAACAGGCGATCGCCGACGCGCTTCCTCACGTGAAAGCCGGGATCGCCGCCGGCCTGATCCGGCGCGACGACCCACTGGTGCTGGCCCACGCAATCTTGGGGACCACCGATCACCTGGCACGGGTACTAGTGCTCGAGCAGGGACGCAGCGCCACCAGCGCCTCCGCGGCGAGCATTTCGTTCTGTCTCGAGGGGATTCTCCCCCCCGCTACAGCCGAGCGCCGTATCGGACGTGCCGCGGGCTGACGCTGCTGGACGCTTACTGCAACTTGGTCAGGGAACGGCGCAGGTTACGAACAGCCTGCCCGATGCGCTTCTCGTTCTCGATGAGGGCGAAGCGGACGTGGCTGTCGCCCCCTGGCCCGAAACCGACGCCAGGTGAAGTGGCCACCTCTGCGTCGGAGACCAGATACGAAGAGAACTCGAGGGACCCCATCTCGCGATAGGGCTCGGGGACGGGGGCCCAAACGAACATGGTCCCCTTCGGCTTCGTCACATGCCAACCGATCCGGTTCAGTCCGTCGCACAGCGCGTCCCGACGCGCCCTGTAGATCTCGTTGACCTCTTTGGGATAGTCCGAAGCCTCGTTCATGGCCACGATCGCGGCTATCTGGATCGGCTGGAAGGTCCCGTAGTCCAGATATCCCTTCAGCTTGGTGAGCGCGCCGACGACCTCGGAGTTACCGACCATGAAGGCGAGCCGCCACCCGGCCATCGAGAACGACTTGGACATCGAGTACAGCTCGACGGCGACGTCTTTGGCACCGGGTACTTGCAGGATCGAAGGCGGTTCGTAGCCGTCGAAAGCGATGTCGGCGTAGGCGAAGTCGTGCACCAGGACGATCTCGTGCTCGCGGGCGAAATCTACGAGGCGCTGCATCCACGCCAGGGCGACGCATGCGGTGGTGGGATTGTGCGGGAACGACAGCACGATCACACGCGGTTTCGGCCATGCGGACTCCCATGCCTCCATCAGATTGTCGAAGAACGCCTCGGAGGCCGACGTGCTGTCGTCGGCTCCGGGGAGCTCGAGGCGCACCTGGCAGACCTCGGCGCCTGCGAAAAGAGGGGCGTAGATGTGGATCGGGTAAGAAGGTGAAGGTACCAGGGCACAGTCGCCGGGGCCGAGGAGAACGAACATCAAGTGGGACAGCCCTTCTTTTGCCCCGATGGTCGTGACGACCTCGGTGTCGGGGTCGAGCTCGACACCAAACCGTCGCAGGTACAACGAAGCGATGGCCTGTCGTAGCTTGGCAATGCCTCTGCTCGCGGAATAGCGGTGGTTACGCGGGTTGTGTACCGCCTCGGCGAGCTTCTCCACCGCCACCTGGGGCGAAGGAAGATCGGGGTTGCCGAACCCGAGGTCGATCACGTCCCGCCCTGTTCGACGGGCCGCAAGCTTCAATGCTTCGATATGAGCGAAGACATATGGCGGTAGCCCGTTGATACGACGGAATTCCATCGAGCAAGGTTACCCGTCTCGACCTCGGCGCAGAACCTCCACCACCTCCGACAAGTCCTCGAGAGAACCTGGCCAGGCGCACACCGCCCAGGTGGCACCGGCCGCCTCCAGCTCGTGCAGCGACCGAGCGACCTGAGGAGCCTCGCCGTCCAAGGGCCCGCCCCAGGTGACCTCGCAACGTGCCGCCACATCGGCAAGCGCCGAGGGCCGGGCGTCCCAGAGGTTGACCGCGGCCCCGGGACCGAGCTCGACCGCCAGCTCGGTGGTGGCGGCCGAGCCACCTCCGACCCACACGGGCACTCCGAGATCGATGAGGTTGCGCGCCGACCTGCGAAGAGCCAGCCGTCGCTCTTGCGGCCCGCCCGCCGGGATCCCGTAGGAGAGGTTCTCGCCCGCGCTCTTCTGGTCGCCGGTGCCCAACCCGGCGATCAGCCGTCCCGGTGCCATGGAGCTGAGCGACCTGAGTTCGGCTACGAGCACCTCGTCGGGCACGAGGCCTACGCGAGCGACGAAGGGTCCTAGACAGACTCGCTCCGTGACCGCTGCGACCGCCCCGAGAACCGGGAAAGCCGACAGCGAGGGGAGCTCGGGCCTTCCGGGTGGCCATATGTGATCGAAGACGAAGACTCCGTCGAGTCCTAGCGCTTCGGCTCGTTTCGCTGCGTCGAGCGCCGCTGTATCTCCTCGGAACGTCGGCAGCGTTATTCCCACCCGGATCGCTCGAGCGCCGCGTGGTGTCATCGCGTTCGAGGCGCACCTGCCTGGTAGCGGTTCTCCCCCAGGGCGATCCGCGCTGCGCCGATCGCCCCTGCCCTTTCGCCGAGGGTGGCCAGGAGCACCTTCACCCTGGGCCGCTGCCGACACCCCTCCATCATCTCGTCGAACGCCTGGCGCACAGGTTCAAGGACCAGGCTCACCGCTTCGACCAGCCCACCTCCGACGACGATCGTGTCGGGATCGAAGATCCTGGCCAGGTTGGCCAATCCCAAGGCCAACCACCAGCCGAGTTCTTCGAGGACCGCTCGAGCGTCCGCGTCGCCTGCCAAGGCTGCCTGCGTGACGTGCTCGCCGCGCACCGCCTCGGGATCGCCTTGCGCCAGGCTCACCACCGCGCTCAGACGGCCTGCGTGAGCCGCCTCACGCGCTAGGCGTCCGAGACCGCTTCCCGACGCGTATCGCTCCCAGCATCCCCGTCGTCCGCACGGGCACACCGGCCCGGCGGGGTCCACCACCATGTGGCCCACTTCGCCGGCGAATCCGTTCGTGCCGTGCATCACGCGGCCGTCCGTCACGATGCCGCCTCCGATGCCTGTTCCCAGGGTGACCATCAGCGCGTCGGAGGCACCTGAGGCGGCCCCATGGGCCCACTCCCCCACCGTGGCGCAGGTGGCGTCGTTGTCCACCACGACCGCCAAGCCGCCCAGGCGCTCAGAGAGAGGGCCCGCTATGTCAAAGCCGGGTTCGACCGGCAGGTTCGGGGCGAAACGAAGGATCCCGGCGTCGTCCACCAGCCCGGGGACGCCCACACCCACGCGAAGAGGCGACGACCGGGGGGAGGGACCGACACGTGCCACAAGTTGGGAGGCGACCGTGACCATCGCCTCCACCAACTGCTTGCTCGCTCCCTCGGGTCCTTGCGCAGCGCGGGTCCCCGGAGTGGGTACGCGCGCGTCGGCGACCACGGCGCCGGAGACGTCGACCGCGAGCCCGAGGACTTTGGTGCCGCCGACGTCGATCCCGAGCGTGACTGGGCCCTGTAGGTCCCCGTTCCCCGAGCTCACGTCGACAAAGACGACAGGGACTCGACGCGCGCCTTCAGCTCCTCGAGCGCCGTGTGCATGATTCGGCTCTGAGCACGTCTCTTGATGAACCCGGGCAATGGGACCCGAAGCTCCACCTCGAGGGTGTAGGTGACCTCCGTGCCGCCGTCCGGGGCAGGGCGGAAGCGATAGTCGCCATCGAGCTTCGAAGTGAGGTCACCGGCTATCTGCTTCCAGGGGAGGGTGCGCGGCGCGTCCGAGTAGTCGTAGACCAGCGTGTAACTCGTGCTGCGTCCGAAGGCACCGGCGCGAAAGGTGACTTCGGCCGGGCGCGCCTGCTCGTCACGACGAGTGACCGTGACCGCTTTGATGTCGGCCGCCCACTCGGTGTAGTGCTCGATGTCGGCCACCACGGCAAAGCACTGCTCGGGGGGCGCGGCCACAACCATTCGCTGCGTGGCAAGTTCCGCCACTCGAGGCTCCTTTGTCCCTGCTGCTTCGTCCCTGCTGGCGTTCCCCGCTTCGTCGGGCACGCCCAGCGGCCGGCCGCTCAGCCTTCCACGTCGGCCAATGCAACACCCAGCCTACGGGCGAGGAGGTCGTACCTGAAGGATTCCTCGGCTCGGCGTCGGGAGGCCTCGCCCATGCGAAGCCGCAGGCTGTCGTCGCTAAGCAGACGACGGAGCGCCGCAGCCAGCGCTGCAGGATCGGACGGGTTGTCGACGACAAGGCCGGTGAGCTCGTGGACCACCGCCTCGTGCGCCCCTCCGCTTCGCCCGGCCACCTGGGGAACCCCTGATGCTGCGGCTTCGAGGAAGACGATCCCGAAACCCTCTTGTTCGATCCCTCCCCAGCGTGCCCGGCACGCCATGACGAAGACGTCGGCGGCCGCTACGAGGACCGGGAGCAGGTCGTCGGGAACCGGGCCGAGAAGACGCACGGGCGATCCTGTTGCACGGACCAGGCGCTCCAGGCGCGAACGGTCGCGCCCCTCCCCACCGATCCCCACTGTGAGCCCCGGGAACGAGGGTTTCATGGCCGCGGCCGCCCGTATGAGGACGTCCATTCCCTTTCGTGGCACGAGACGACTCACGCTCACTACAAGAGGACCGCCTTCTGGAAGGCGCAACGACGTGCGCGCCTTCACGCGCTCGCCCGGATCGAGCGGCCGGAACCGCTCGGTGTCGACTCCGGGGGCAACGACCGCGACCGGCGCCATGCGCGGCCCGGCTGCTCTACGCGCCTCGGAGGCCGGGTATCCGCCCGCGCAGATCACCAAGCAGGCGTGCCGCAGAACCGACGCGAGCATTCCTCGCGTCAGCGGAAGACGGCCCGGGACCGTCACCTCCGCGCCGTGTAGCACCACCGCGTAGGGGAGCCCGAGCGATCGGCCCACCAGACCCAGAGGCAACGCCGGGTCCAAGACGACCAACGAGGCACCTGTCTCGTTCGCCAGCCGACGGATCCGGCGAGCGGTGGCCGGTGTCGGCAGGAGCATACGAGAGCTCACCCGTTCGATCCGAAGACCCCGAGAACGCTGCTCCGCGTCGAAGGCGGGAGCGTCGGGACGAGACGACGTGGTCAGCACGCAGAAGGAGGACGGATCGAGTCTTCGCCACAGCTCCCACAGGTAGACCTGGATCCCGCCGACCTTCGGGGGGAAATCGTTGGTCACGAGGACGTGGCTCACCGTCCGTCTCCGCCTCTGTGCACCACCCCATGCTGACATGTGACGCGGCCATCCACGCCCCTCACCGCGATCGGTCGATCAGGAACGCTCTCCTTCAGACAGCACTCCCCTGAAGATCGACGGCGGAGTGACGTAGCTGCGGCACGAGCCCCGCTCCCGACAGAAGACGCAGAGCACGTGCTTCGGCCACGTCGACCACGACGGCGTCGTCAGGCTCACGGCCCAGGACGAAGCTGACGAGACAGTCCTCGCAGGCGTCACTGGCCCGCAACTCACAGTCATCACAGCTGATCGAGATCGTACGCTCGGCGTTCATCTGTCGCTCTCCCCCGTCCGGGCTCGTGAGCTCCGGTCTCATTGGCCTCATCGACCACAGCATCTCAGGAGGGTGTGTCGATCGGTCGACTAGGGGCTCACGGTGAACCAATGTCGCCCAAAGACCGCGCAGGTCTCCGCCACCGGCAGGCCTGCGGGTCCCGGCGGAGCCTCGTAGGCTCCGGTGATGCTCCATGCCTTCGTCCTCATAGACGCCGAGCCGGCGCGCATCGCGCCGCTCGCCGACGCCCTCGCCGGGACCGACGGAATCACCGAGGTGTTCTCGGTGGCCGGCGGTGTTTGCGATCTCGTCGCCATCGTGCGTGTCCGTCACCACGACGAGCTGGCAGACGTCGTGACGAAGAAGATCACCGCGCTCGAAGGCATCGAGTCGACCACCACGCTCGTGGCCTTCCAGGTGTTCAGCCGGCACGACCTAGAGGCGATCTGGGACCTCGGGCCCGCCTGAGCACCGTCTATCCGCGCACGGCCTCCTTCGACACCCGCACGAGCCCGTCGAGAACGGCCCGGGCGTGGCCGTCATCGATGACACGACCCGCCATCTCCACCCCTTCAGCCAGGCCGCCTGCGAGGCCTGCGACCACCAGACCGGCAGCGGCATTCAGCACCACCACGTCGCGATGCGGCCCGCTCTGCCCACCGAGGACGCGATTCGCCACCTCTGCGTTAGCCATGGCGTCTCCACCGCGCAGGTCCGCGAGCATGGAGCGCTTCAGTCCGAGATCGGCGGCGTCCACCGTGTAACGGCGGACTTCGGCGTCGACTTCAGTGTCCACCTCCAAGACGGCGGTGGGCGCCGTGGTCGAGAGCTCGTCGAGGCCGTCTGTCCCGTGGACGACCATCGCGCGACGTACCCCGTTCGCCACGAGCACCCCCAGCATCTTCTCGGCCATCGCAGGATCGCTCACCCCGACGACCTGGTAGCGCGCCCGTGCCGGGTTTGCGAGGGGACCGAGGAAATTGAACACGGTTGCCACACCGAGCTCGCTTCGCACCGGAGCAGCGAAGCGCATCGCCGGGTGGTACCGAGGAGCGAAGCAGAACCCCATCCCTGCCTCGGCTATGCAGCGCGCGACCTCATCGGGGCCGAGGTCGATCACCACACCGAGCGCCTCGAGCACGTCGGCGGATCCCGCCGCGGACGACGCGGAGCGCCCTCCGTGCTTGCAAACCCGAGCCCCCGCGCCTGCCACGACGAAGGCGGCCATCGTCGACACGTTGACCGATCCGCTGCGGTCTCCTCCGGTGCCGCAGGTGTCGACCACATCCCCGGGGATCCTCAACGGCTCGGCATGCGCGAGCATCGCCTTGACCAGCCCCGCCATCTCGTCGACCGTCTCGCCCTTCATGCGAAGGGCTGTCACGAACGCGGCTGTCTGTGAGGCAGTCGCCGCACCCGAGAGCACCTGGCCGAGCGCGCACCCTGCCTCGTCCCCGGTGAGGTCCCCGCCCGAGAACATCCGCCCGAGGACACCGGGCCATCCGCCCATCGCCTCGAACGCCTGGGCTTCGACCTCGTCACTCATCGGCGCACCTCGTCACTCATCGGCGCACGAGGTAGCCAGACATGACGATACGGGCACATTCACCGGCTCCACCCGTGACATCGAGGGCTCTGCGTCCTTCACCTCGCAAGAGATGCTCAGTCCCACCACAGGTCATGGTCGATCACCCCCCGGGCGATCAGCCCGAGCTGAACCTCGCTCGTCCCCTCCACGATCGTGAGCTGCTTGGCGTCCCGGTACCACTGCTCGGCCGGGTGGTCCTCCATGTACCCCGCCGCGCCGAGAAGCTGGACGGCGAGCGAAGACGCCCGCACGGCCAGCTCGGTCGCATGGTACTTCGCCATCGACAGGAACGGCACCCACTCCTTCGTGAAGCACCCCTTGTCCGCCAACCACGCTGCCCGGTAGGTGAGCAGGCGAGCAGCTTCGATGTCGGTCGCGCACTTCGCGATCTCCCACTGGATGCCTTGGAAGTCAGCGATCGTCTTTCCGAATGCCTCGCGCTGTTTCACGTACTCCGTGGCGTACATGAGCGCCCCCTCGGCAAGGCCGATACCGCGTGCGGCTACGACAGGCCTCATGGAATTGAGCCCGACCATTGCCAAGCGGAACCCGCCCACCTCGCCGATCACGTTCTGCGGGGGAACATGCACGTCTGTCAACACGAGCTCCCCGGTGTTGACACCACGCACCCCCATCTTGTGGTCGGTGCGCCCCACCTCCACTCCGGGCCAAGCCCGCTCGACGATGAACGCGGTGACCGAGTCGTGTGCCCTGCTGGCAGGGTCAGCGGTCTTGGCGAAGACGGTGTACCAGTCGGCCTCGCTCACCCCCGACATCCAGCACTTGGTGCCGTTCATCACCCAACCCCCGGGGACCTCCGCGTCAGTAGTAGCCGTGGTACGCATGCCCATGACGTCACTTCCCGCCTGGGGCTCCGAGAGGCCGAAAGCGGCGCGTTGGGTACCCAACGCGATCGGAGGGAGGTACCGGCGCTTTTGCTCCTCGGACCCGGCGATCATCACCGGCCCCGTCGGAAGGCGCGTGAGAAGCAGCATGAGGGAGGCGGCGTTCGAGTACTTGGCCACTTCTTCTATGGCGATCGTGAGCCCGGTGATGCCGGCCCCCGAACCGCCGAGCTCCTCTGGTATGCACAGCCCGAGCAACCCCGTGTCCCTGAACAGCTCGAACAGGTCCCTCGGGTACTCCCCGGTCTTGTCGATCTCACGAGCCCGGGGTGCCACCTTCTCACGGGCCAGCCGGCGGACCGTGGACTGGAGCTCGGACAACTCGGAAGACAAAGAGAAGTCCATCAGATCACCCCGAGGGGACTCACGGCGTCGTCTGCCCGGAGAACCATGACACCGAAGGCTACCGGAGCGTGACCAGCCACTCTTGGTGTGCGTGCCCGACCGGTAGTGCCGAGGTTGTGCGAGAGTCGTTTCGCGATGACGCCGTGCTTCTTGCGAGATCGAGCAAAGGTCCGAACGAAACCGGCGAGACCGCCATCGAGGTCGTGGGGCTCACCCGCCGCTTCGGTGACCTCGAAGCAGTACGAGGTGTGAGCTTCGATGTGGCGGCTGGCGAGACGTTCGGCTTCCTGGGACCGAACGGCGCGGGTAAGTCGACCACGATCTCCATGCTCTGCACCCTCCTGCGCCCGACGTCGGGTACGGCCAGAGTCGCGGGCTTCGACGTCTCCACCGAGCAGGCGGAGGTGCGCGAGCGCATCGGTCTCGACTTCCAGGACACCACGCTGGACGACTACCCGACCGCCGAGGAGAACCTCAGCTTCCACGTCGAGCTCTACGGGGTGCCGCGGGGTCAAGCCGCCCACCGCCTTCGCGACGTGCTCGACATGGTCGGGCTCTGGGAGCGACGTGACAGCCTGGTGCGCACGTTTCTCGGGTGCCATGTTCCCCCTCAGGGTTGCCTTCGTGGCTTCGCACCCCTCACCCAAGTCGACCGCTCACCTACATAGTCGACCCAATGAGGCGTGCTGTGTTCGCTCACGTCCGAACGACGCCGGCCATAGTCAGCCGGTTCGGGGCGAACATCACTTGGGGCTCCTGACACGTGCCGATCGCGCTGGAGCTCGGCTTGGTCGCCTGCTTCGCCGTGGTGATGCTCGCGCCTGGCGATCGCAGCCTTTTCGAGAACCGAGTAAGCGCCTGCCGATCTAATTCCCGTCCGGTAAATCGACGGCACACACACGGGCCGGTACAGGATGCTCGGCCCGGTCAACCGGCTCGCGCTGTCGGTGGGACCCTCAGGCCGACTTGCGGCGCTGGCGGATGATCCGACGACGCTCGCGCTCGGTAGCTCCGCCCCAGACCCCCTCACGCTCGCGATTGGCCAGCGCGTGCTCGAGGCAAGCCTCGCGTACCGGGCACATAGCGCAGATCGCCTTCGCTTCGTCGGCGTCTTCGTCCGTCGCCGGGTAGAAGACCTCAGGGTCGATTCCCCGGCAGGCAGCTCGCTTGCGCCAGCTCGCGGTCAAAAGGGCGGTCATCAGAGTCACTTCCTCGAGCACTGCTTGCGTCTGTCGTCTCTCGCTTCGTGTTATCGACCGCTCGCAACCCTGTGAGCAGGGACGATGGCCCCGTCCAAGGAAAAGCGGCGAACAAATAGTATGGCGCAAGGATGCGACGCTTGTAAAGGTCACTCCCGGAGAAAATGCCAGGTCGGACCGCTCACCGTTTCCAGGTCCGAGGCTCTTCTACAAATCTTGCCCACTGCCACGAATCGCCGAGCGTCACCCGGCGAATCGCCCGTGGCCGAGGGCCACCGGGCGGCCGCCTCAGGGCCGAAGGTCGGTCAACAGCTCGGCCCTCGTCTCCTCGGAGAGGGATCTCGCCTCCTTGTAGGCCCGATGGGCCACCGCGAGCGTCACCGGCCCCGTGGCGAAACGCAGCACCTGCTCGGGGGTCAGGACGAACTTTACGTAATGCACTGACGGCGTGACCGTCTCGCGGGTGAGCGCCTCTTCGTGCGCGGTCTCCGGAACGCTGCGAACGACGCCGCCACCGCCTCCCCCGCTCGAGCCAGCAACTGCCCCGCCGCTCGTACCCTCAGCGTCCCCGCCGCTCGAGCTGAGCCTCAGCTCGAGAGACCGCTCGATGCCGACCAGCTTGGCGAGCCACTGGCGCAGCGCCGCCTCGCTGGTCAGCTCGATGAACAGGGTGGCCGACAGCTCCCCTGGCGCGGGGATCAGCGGGTTGTAGATATCGAGCTCGTCTTGAACCTGCTCGTCGAGGAGCATCTTCTCGACCCGGACCATCTCCTGGACCTGGAAGCGGATCGTCTCACGGTTCTCGAACAAGAGAGTGACGAGCGGCCCCACCGCCACCCGCCGTCTGCGCTTGAGCTCGAT
Organism: Acidimicrobiales bacterium; assembly: GCA_050011255.1. GTDB lineage: Bacteria > Actinomycetota > Acidimicrobiia > Acidimicrobiales > UBA8190 > Bog-564. The sequence continues at coordinate 75,237 of JBEKJK010000003.1, read as the reverse complement.
GATCTTCTTCCGGTAGGCGATCCGGTCGCGTTCGTAGGAGCGCAGGTCCTCGATGTCCTCCAGGGTGAGGCGGCGGTCGTTCACGGGGATTGCCGTGACGTCACCGCGCCGCGCGGGTATCACGACCGCTCAGGAGACGAACTTGAGACCCTCGGTGAACCGCCCGGCGTGGCTCTTCTCGGCCCTCGCCAGCGTCTCGAGCCACTCGGCGATCTCCTCGAAGCCCTCGTCGCGCGCCATTCGGGCGAAACCGGGGTACATCTCGGTGTACTCGTAGGTCTCGCCCTCGATGGCCGACCGCAGGTTCTCCTTGCTCGTGCCGACCGGTACGCCGGTCACCGGGTCCCCGACCTCGGACAGGAAGTCGAAGTGCCCGAACGCGTGCCCCGTCTCGCCCTCGGCCACCGAGCGGAACAGGGCAGCGACGTCGGGGTAGCCCTCGACGTCGGCTTTCTGCGCGAAGTACAGGTACCGGCGGTTCGCCTGGCTCTCTCCGGCGAACGCTGTCTTCAGGTTGGTCTCGGTCTGGGTTCCCTTCAGTGCAGGCACAGTCCTTCCTTCCTCGTCTCCCTGTTAGGGCTTGGTTGTATCGCATGTGTCGTTTGTGTTGCTTCTGTTTCCTCGATCTGTTTCCTCGATCTGTTTCCTCGATCTGTTACCTCGATCTGTTTCCTCGATCTCGCTGCGTCGGTACGTACGCTCAGAGCGCGCGGGCACGTGTCGCACCGTACGCGTGAGGCCTCCTGCCGCGCCGGCGGCAATCGCCGCACAAGCCGCGGAACACGACCTCCGGCCCGCCCACCTCGAAGCCCTCGTCGGAGCCGGTCGGGACGGTGACGTTGCTGAAGTCGGCATGGAGGTCGCGAACCTTCCCGCACGACCGGCAGACGAGATGGTGGTGCACACTCTCGAGATTAGGGTCGAATCTCGAAGTACCGGTCCCCAGGTCCAGCACGGCGACCTCTCCCATGGCAGCCAGCTCGTTGAGGGTCTGGTAGACGGTCTTGAGCGAGATCGTCTCCATCTCGGCCCGCGCGGCCTCGTGTACCGACTCGGCACTCGGGTGGCTGAGGTCGCCCTGCAGCACCCCGAAGATGCACTGCCGCTGGGCCGTGACCTTGCGCCCGTGGCGACGAAACAGCGCCGTGAGCTCCTCCACGGACTTCACAACCGGGACGATATCACCAATGGTTGTTGATTGATAATCAGTGTTGAAATCGCCCCGTGCCGAGGTCGGCGCTCGGCCGAGTCGAACCAATTCCCGCTGTGACAAGCTGCTGCGGTGCCCCTCGTCCCCCATACCCGGCCCGCCGCCACCCGGGGCACCTTCGACCGCTCAGAGGCCCTTTCGCGCCTGGCCGACGAACACTTCGACGTACTCGTGATAGGCGGAGGCATCACCGGGGTGGGAGTCGCCTTGGATGCTTCGAGCCGGGGGCTTCGGACAGCGTTGGTCGAGCGCCACGACATAGCCGCCGGGACGTCGTCGAAGTCCTCCAAGCTGGTCCACGGAGGGATCCGCTACCTGGCACAGCGCGAGCTGCGTCTCGTCTACGAGTCCTTGCACGAGCGGCAGCGCCTCCTGGAGAACGCGCCCCATCTCGTCGCGCCGCTTGCGTTTCTCATCCCGTTGTTCGGCCGCGACGGGTTGGCCCACAAGAGCGCCGTGCGCGCCTACTCGATGACGTTGTGGCTCTACGACGTGACGGGTGGGTGGCGCATCGGCGAACGCCATCGACGAGTGGACAGGGCCGAGGCCCTCGCGCATCTACCGACCTTTCGTGCAGAGCATCTCGCTGCCGGATTCTGCTACCACGACGCCTGGGTCGACGACGCGCGCCTCACGCTGGCCGTGGCGCGCACGGCGGCGCTCGACTACGGAGCGGTCGTCGTCAATTACACCGAGGTGGAGGACCTTCTTCGTGACGCCTCGGGCACTGTGAGAGGCGCTACGGTGCGCCCGTCAGGGCCGGGCATCGGCGCCGACCGAGGCGCCTTCGAGGTCCGCGCCTCGGTGGTGGTGAACGCCACAGGCGTGTGGGCAGACGACGTTCGGGCACTGGACGAGGGCGTCCACCCCCACTCACTTCGACCGGCCAAGGGCATCCACTTCAGCGTGCCCCGCCCGAAGCTACCGACCGACATCGCCGCGGTGATACCCGTCCCGAAGGACCGCCGCTCGATTCTCGTGGTGCCGTGGGCCGATGGAGACGACGTGTACGTCGGTTCCACCGACACGGCGTGGGACGGCCCGCTCGACGACCCCGCCTGCTCGTCGGAGGACGTCGACTACCTGTTGGACGCGGTGAACGCGATGTTCGGTGAGCCGCTGTCGCGCGACGACGTGAGCGGGGTCTGGGCCGGGTTGCGGCCGCTTCTGGCCCCGGGCGTTACAAACGACGTCGGCCGGCGCGGCGAAAGCGCATCGACGAGCACGCCGGGCGGCGCCGCGAAACCCTCGAGGAGAGCGGCGACGAGCCAACGCACCGCCGACCTGTCGAGGCGGCACAGCGTGCGCAGTTCCTCGGGGAACCTGGTCACGGTCACAGGGGGGAAGCTCACTACCTACCGTCGGATGGCCGAGGAGACCGTGGACGAAGTGGTGCGCCTGCTCGGCGCGCCGCTGAATGCCGGCTCGAAGCGATGTCGCACGCAGAGGTTGGCCATCCGGGGGGCCGCGGGACTGCCCGCGCTGCTCGATCCCGGTGCCGCGCGCGCCCATGGACTGGACGAAGACGTGTTCAACGCCCTCGTACGGCGACACGGAGGAGAGACCCCTGCGGTACTCGAGCTCGCCTCGGGGCGCCCCGAGCTGCTCGAGCCACTCGTGCCGGGGATGGCCCAGCTGCGCGTCGAGGCCCTCTGGGCGGTACGCGAGGAGATGGCCCTCACCATCGACGACGTACTGTCGCGTCGCACGCGCGCCACCCTTCGCCGGGCTGGTGCGGCTGTCGAGGCCGCAGACGACCTGGGTGATCTGCTTGCAGCCGAATGGGGACGATCCGCCGACGACGTCGCACGCGAGGTGGGAGCCTTTGTCGACGAGGTGAGGCGCGACCTCGCCCGGGCGGGTGTCGGAGCGCTCTCATCTGACGCCGAGTGCTCACGGCCGGCAACGCGAACCGCCGGCGCGTCACCACTACCGGAACGGGCGCGCGAATGAGCCGACCGGTCCCGGTGATCGAGATCGACGCAGAGCCGGCAAGAGTCGCCGAACATCTCGGGGGCCCGCGGATCCCGGTCGACGACGCGCTGGTCGAACGACTCCGCTCCGTGTGCGCCGTGGTGGACGTCGACGACGTCTCGCGCATGGACGCCGGCCGTGACTGGTGGCCCATCACCATCGCCTGGGCCACACGCGGCGAGGTGCCGGCGCGCCCGGGAGCAGTTGCACGCCCCACGGAGGCGGATCAGGTCGCCGCCGTGCTGGGCGCCTGCAACGAGGCGCGCGTCCCGGTGACCCCGATGGCGGGACGTTCGGGGGTCTGCGGTTCGAGCGTGCCCGCCTTCGGCGGGGTGGCGCTCGACCTGAGCGCGCTGTCGGGGATCACGGACCTGGACACCACGTCGCTTATCGCTCGGGTACGCCCGGGCACCTTCGGGCGCGAGCTCGAGACGGAGCTGCGGGCGCAAGCCACCACTCTCGGGCACTGGCCCCAGTCGATCGACATCTCCACCGTGGGCGGCTGGTTGGCGTGCCGTGGGGCAGGGCAGTACTCGACCCGCTACGGGAAGATCGAAGACATGGTCGCAGGGCTCGAGGTGGCCCTCGCCGACGGGAGGACCATCCGCACCGGCGGCGCCGGGCCGCGGGCTGCCACCGGGCCCGACCTTACGCAGCTGTTCGTGGGGTCCGAGGGCACCCTCGGCGTGGTGACGGACGCACTCCTACGGGTACACGCCGCGCCCGAGACGCAGGCACGTCGCGCGTTCAGGTTCGCGACGTTCGCCGAGGGGCTCGAAGCCTGCCGGCGGGTGCTGCGCCGGGGAGCCACACCCGCCGTGCTTCGCCTCTACGACCAGGTGGAGTCGGCCCGCAACTTCTCGGTGCACGACCGCTGCGTGCTCGTAGTCGTCGACGAGGCCGACCCGTTGGTGCTCGAAGCGACGTTGGGGATCGTAGACGCCGAGTGCGCGCGAACCGGCGGCGAGCCGACCGGCAACGCAGACGACGGAATCGTCCAGCGGTGGCTAGAGAGCCGCAACGACGTCTCCGCCCTGGCACCGTTGTACCGTGCGGGGATCGTGGTGGACACCATCGAGATCTCCGCGCGCTGGTCGGCGCTGGAGGACATCTACCGGGATTGCGTACGCGCCCTCGAGGCGACCCCCGGCACCGTTGCCGCCTCGGCACACGAGTCGCACGCGTACAGCGACGGTGCGTGCCTCTATTTCACGTTCGCGGGTCAAATGCCCGAGACACACGGTGCTTCGGACGCGGGGGTCGGCACGGTTGACGCGAAAGCGCAAGACGCCTGGGCACAGACCTACTACGTGGGCGCGTGGCAGGCGGTGATGGACGCAGTGCTCGCCCGTGGCGGCGCGATCAGCCACCACCACGGCATCGGGATCAACCGGGCGCGCTTCATGCCACGAGCGCTCGGGACCGGACTCGACGTGCTCGTCGCGATCAAGAACGCTCTGGATCCCCGCGGTATCCTGAACCCGGGCAAGCTCGGTCTGCCCTCTCCTTTCGGAGAGATCCCCTGGCCATGACCCCTCACGAACCCGGTGCGACGAGCGCTCTCGGCGGCGCGGGGAATTGTACGAGAAGCTGGAGGTTGTTTGTCTTGCGGCGGCGTGACGCGACGCCTCGCAGGAGCCCTCGGGGGGGCTCCTGATGAGCATCTTAGTGGTAGACGTGGGAACCTCCGGCGTACGGGGGGGCGTCGTGCACCCGGATTCGAGCATCGATCACGTCCACTTCGTGGAGGTTCTCCCCACCTCTCCCGCGCCCGCCTTCGTCGAGCTCGACCCGGTCGCGATCGCGAGCGCCGCGCTCGAGGTGGCACAGCGCTCGCTGCACGGGGCGGGTGAGGTCCGAGGAATCGGCGTCGCCAACCAGCGTGCTTCGGTGATCGTCTGGGACCGTCGCACCGGCGAGCCGGTGGGGCCCGGAATCGGCTGGCAGGACCTGCGGACGGTCGGCATGTGCCTGGCGCTCAAGGAACAGGGCATCACGCTCGCTCCCAACGAGTCGGCGACGAAGCTCGGCGTGCTTCTCGACATGGCCGATCCCGAGCGAAGCCGTGACCTGTGCTTCGGTACGGTCGACACCTGGGTCCTGTGGACACTCTCGGGCGGCACACTGCACGTGACGGACTCCACGAACGCCGGTCTGACCGGGCTTCGCCTCGCCGACGGCACGGGATGGGACGTCAGGGTCCTCGAAGCTCTGAACATCCCCGAGAGCGTGCTGCCGGAGGTGGTGGACTCGTCGGGCCTGGTGGGCGAGGCCTCCGCACTCGAGGGCTCCCCGGTCATCTGTGGGATCGCCGGGGACCAGCAGGCGTCGCTCGTGGGCCAAGGCTGCACGTTGCCCGGGATGGCCAAGGCCACTTTCGGCACCGGCGGCATGCTCGACTGCTGCGTCGGGCGTGTGCGTCCCGCGTTCAGCCGCCGCGGCGAGGCCGGCACCTTCCCCATCTGCGCTTGGCAACGCGCGGGGCGCATCACCTGGGGAGTGGAGTCGATCATGCTCTCCGCCGGCAGCTGTATCGAGTGGCTCCGTGACGACCTCGGCGTGATCGACAGCGCGGCGAACTCAGAGGAGATCGCCGCCTCGTGCAAGGACACCGGTGACGTCTGGTTCGTACCGGCCCTTGTGGGAATGGGCACTCCCGTGTGGGACTTCGGGGCGCGCGGAACACTTGTCGGTCTCACACGTGGCACGAGGCGCCCCGAGGTCGTACGCGCCGTGCTCGAGGGGATCGCTCATCGAGGTGCGGACCTCCTCGAGGCGGCAGAGTCCGACACGGGTCTCAAGTTCGATCGCCTGCGCGTCGACGGAGGCATGTGCGACAACGACACGTTCGTCGCCGCGCTGGCCGACGCGATCGGGCGTCCGGTCGAGGTCTCTTCGGTGCGCGAAGCGACAACGCTGGGTGCTGCGTACCTCGCCGGAATGGCCCTGGGCATCTGGGACGGGGAGGAGGAAGTGGCTGCGGCGTGGACACCCGGCCAGGTGGTCGAGCCCACCAACGGCGACGTCAGCCGGGCGGCGAGCCGAGAGCGATGGCTCGAAGCGCGTGACAGAGCCCTGAACACCGTCCCCGAGCTGTCGGCCCTGGCGTTCTGAGCCAATTCGAAGCCGAGCGGTTCAACGCGTCATCGCGAGGGCTTCGTCGAAACTCGCACCGCGTTCCAGCAGATGGTGGTAACGCATCAACTGGCGCGGCCTGCTGAATCCGAGGGCCCCCACCAGTCTGCCGGCACGGCCGTAGACGGCGACGAAGCGGCGCTCGGGAACCGATCCGTCCACCACCACCAACTCGTCGTCGCGATGAGGCCGTCCGAGCATCTGAATCTTCACGTCGTACTGGTCCGACCAGAAGTAGGGCACAGGCACGTACGAGGGCGCATGAGCGCGTCCCGCGAGAAGGCTGTATGCCGCGGCAACACCTTGTTCGGACGCGTTGGTCCAGTGCTCGATGCGCACCTCGCCACCGAGGTCCTCGTCGTACCAGCGAGCGACATCGCCTGCCACCACGATGTCATCGGTCGCGTGCAGAGTGGCGTCGGCCAGCACCCCGTCGCGCACCTCGAGGCCCGAGCCGTCGAGCCAATCCGTGGTGGGAACGACACCTATCGCCACGAGGACCACGTCGGCCGGCACGACCGTTTCGTCGTCGAGCTCGACCCCGTTCACCCCGAACCCCGACACCCCCACCCCCGTGTGCAGCTCCACGCCGTGGTCGCGGTGCAAGGCGCTGCAGGCGGCCCCTATCTCCTCGCCGAGCGCGCTCTCGAGCACGACCGAGAGAGCCTCTATGACCGTCACCGAAGCGCCACGTCCACGGCACGTAGCAGCCACCTCCGACCCGATGAAGCCTGCCCCGACCACCGCCAGGCGTGTCCCTGGTTCGGCCGTCGCTGCTCTGAGCGCGCTCGAGTCCTCCAGGGTCCGAAGCACGCGCACCCCGGGGGCCTCCCCCGCGACCCCGACGCCTGGATAGGTGCGTGGATGAGCGCCGGTGGCGATCACAAGCCCGTCGAAGTCGACCTTGCTCCCGTCGTCCAGCTCGAGCCGGTGTCCCTCTACGTCGAGAGCACGGGCGCCGTGGCCCAGACGCAAGTCCAGGCCGAGCGCCTCGATCTCCTCTGGTTCACGAAGAAGGACGCGGTCGAGCCCCCAGGTGCCCGCCAGGAACTGCTTCGACAGGGGGGGCCGTTCGTAGGGGAGGTGGCGTTCGGCACCGATCAGCACGATCCGGCCTTCGAAACCAGCAGAGCGAAGCGTCTCGGTCGCGCGAAGTCCAGCCAGTGATGCGCCTGCGACCGCGACCGTGGAGCTTGCGTCGAGCACCCGCCGAGGCTAGCTGCGGCCCTCGAGCCCAGTACCGACCCGAGGTCTCAACCTCCGAACATCGCCATCCACTGCTCGGGGGTGCGCATGAGAAAGACGTAGTTGTTCAGCCTCGTGGCACCGAGGGTGGCGGAAGGCTCGGACGAATAGAGGTGACCGGGGTAGAGCAACGTGTCGTCTCCGAATCGGGCAAGGCGTGTCGTGAGCGACTCGTACATCTGCTCGGGGTCGCCGCCCGGCAGGTCGGTGCGCCCGCAGCCTTCGAGGAACAGCGTGTCGCCCGAGACGAGGCGTCCCGCCACCGAGAAGCACTGGCTTCCGGGGGTGTGCCCCGGCGTGTGGACGAGCTCGATCTCGAGCTCGCCGACCTCGACCACGTCCCCGCTGTCGTGCTTGGACAGCTCGTCCTCGGATAGACCCGAGGAGAGCACCATCCACCTCGCCTCGTCGCGTTGGACGTGCACGGGCACCTGCACCCGCTCGAGCAGGCTCGTCACTCCCTCGACCGGGTACCCCATGAGGTCCCCGCCTACGTGGTCGGCGTGGAAGTGGGTGGCGAGCACGCCGATGAGGTGCATCTCGTCGGCTTCGAGCACGCCCAGGACCCCGCCCACGTCGTACGCGGGGTCGACGACGACCGCCTCCCCGCTGCGGCGGTCACCGATCAGGTAGCAGAAGTTCACCATCTGCCGAGCGACCGGGTCGCCGGAAGCGAAGTCACGGCCGGAGAGCAGCTGGCGGAAGTAGAGGCGGTCCTCGTCTTGCATGTGATGACTCTCGGATCAGGCTTCGAATGCGACGCCGGGTGTACACCGGCCGCGGTGATGGGCAGATAGCCGTCGAGCGACGATAGAGGAGAAACGGGGCCTCGTCACGCCCGGCGGTCAGCTCGCAAGGGCTTCGAGCCTCGCCACCACGGCACTGAGCACCTTGTCCTGCGCCACCAGGTGCTCCAGCGGCCGGCCTCACCTTCGAGCACCAGGCTCGATCGAAGCGAAGAGGTTCAGCGGTACACCTTGCGCTCGAAGAGCGCGTGTGATCCCGCCACCCGATCGAGGAAGAGGAGGCCGTCCAAATGGTCGAGCTCGTGCTGAACCGCCCGGGCTTCGAAGGCGTCGACCTCCAGCGTGACTCGCTCACCGTCGATCCCGGCCCCCACAACGGTCAGGCTCCGCGCCCGCGCCACATCGCCGGTGAGGTCGGGAACGCTCATGCAACCCTCCCTGGCAACCTCCGGTTCGTGGCTCGCGGTTATCACCGGATCGAACAAGACGAGGGGCCCGTGGCATGAGCGTGCCTTGCGATGACCGGTGACGTCCACCACGAAGGCTCGCAGGCTCACACCGATCTGCGGAGCGGCCAGCCCGACGCACGCCGGTGACGCGCGCATCGTGTCGAGGAGGTCCTCAGCCAGCGCGCGCGCCCTGTCGTCGACACGCTCGACCGAGGCGGCGACCGCGCTCAGAACCCGATGGGGCAGGACGAGAACCGGGCGAACCGCCATCAATGCCGCATTCGGAGCGCCTCAGAGAAGGTCGGCTTCGTCGCGGTGTGTGGTGCAATGCACACCGAGCCCAGAAGCCGCTTCGCAGACGTGCCGTGCCGCGGCTTCTGCGGCTTTACCAGCCGGGAGGGTGACCCGCAGCGTCATCACGTAGACCGCGGAGTCGGGCTCGCCCACGACGTGGGTGGCCAGGTCGACGACGTTCCCCTCAGCCTCGGCCAGGGCGCTCGTCACGGCATGGACGATGCCAGGGCGGTCCGCTCCGTGCACGGCGATCGTCCAGGCCTCTGTCGCTTCTACGCCCACCTCGGCCTGAACGATCGAGCCGGGGGCTTGCGCCGTACCTGCCACCTCGGCACGCTCCGCCGTGTCGCTCAGGGGCCGAACCGCGACGGTGAGGTCGAAGGCTTCGGCTACAGGGGTGAGGGCGCGTTCGAGCGCCTCCCGGTCGACCTGCGCAGGCGCGGCTACGACCAGGAGTATGGCGAAGTGACCCCTCAGGATCGTCATCGTGGAGTCCTCCAGGTTGCAGCCGAGGTCGACGAGCACCCCACTTACTCCTGCGACGATGCCGGGCCGGTCGGCGCCGAGGGCGCTGAGTGAGAATCGGGCCATCACCGAACGTTAGAGCACGGCCACCCCGGACAACCCTGCCGATCCTCGCACGCTCCGGGACCGAGAGGTCTCAGAAGAGGGGCTGCTCTCCAGACGGGTCGCGCTCAGGCATGACCGTGGACGACTGCGCGGACGATCCCGCCGCGTCGCTTGCGTGGTCGCCCGTCTCGAGGTCGTGCCCGGCGACTGCCTCGTCCTCCCAGACCTCGTCGTCTCGGAGATCGTCCGTTCCCCCGCGCTCGTCCGTTCCCCCGCGCTCGTCCGTTCCCTCGCGCCCGTCCGTTCCCTCGCGCCCGTCCGTTCCCTCGCCGTCGTCACCCCGGTCCTCCTCGTGCGGCTGCCCCGCTCCACGGCTCACGGCATCGAGGCGGGGAACCAGCTCCTCCACCTGCGCTCGGGTGAGGCGGATTCGCCGGTCGAGCTCGTCGACGATCGCCGTTGCACGCTCGAGGCGCGACACCAATTGGTCGACGTCCACCTCTCGCTGCTCGAAGAACTCGACGATCAAATCGAGCTCCTGGCTCGCCTCGGTGTACGTGAGCTCGCTCACCGGCACGCCCCGCTCGAACGTCTCTCGGTCCGACGCGCTCATCGTCCCTCCCCTGTTCCTTGTACGTCCGTCACCTTCGACCGGGCCGTGCCGTCGGCGAACCTCGTCAGGAGAACGGCCTCGGGTGCAAGGCACACCACCGACCTCACGAGGTTCCCGTCCCCGTCGAGTGTGATCGTGTAGCCGCGTTCGAGCTGTCGCTCGACGTCGTAGGCGGCGAGGAGCCGGCGCCACGACGCGACCCGATCGTCCTGTCGCTGTAGCTGCCCCGTCGCAGCCGGCTTGAGGCGCGATGAACGCTGAGCCAGCAAGAGCGACGCCGACTCCATACAGCGAGGCCCTGCCATCACCAGACGAGACGACCGGCTCCGAAGCCGCTCGGAGTGACGGTCCAGCTGGTGTCGCGCAGAGCCGCACAGACGCGTGCGCCCCCGCGCGCCGCGCCGAGAGGCATCTGCTGTCACCTCTGCCGCGCGCTGAGCGACCACGCCGGCCGCCACGACGACCCCGGCCCACTGCCGGGCGACGCGCCCGACCAGCTCCTGGCCACACTCGGTAGGGGTGACGAATGCCCGATTCGCCACGACGTCGGCGACCGACTGGTCGCCCGTGTGCCCGATCCCCGTCCACACAGGTACCGGAGCGGTCGCGATGGCCCGGGCCACCAGCTCCGTGTCGAAGGCTGCCAGATCGCCTTTGGACCCACCTCCCCGCACCACCACCGCCACGTCGCAACCGACACCGAAGAGCGAGGACAGGGCGGCGAGTATCTGCTTGGGCGCCCCGGCGCCTTGCACCTGAGCCGGGGCGTGAAGGACTCTGAAGCCAAAGCCCGAGCCTTCGAGCTGTCCCGTGAAATCCCGGTAGCCCTCGCTCCCGCGACTTGCCACCAGTCCGACCAGGAGAGGAACCGCGGGTACCGGTAGGGCGCGGTTCCGCTGCAAGAGGTCCTCGGACTCGAGCGCTCTGAGCAGAGCTGCTCGCCGGGCCGCCATCCGGCCGAGCAGCGCCGTGACATCGACGTCTGTGGCGATGAAGGTCAGCTGCCCCTTCGGGGCGTAGAGCTCTACGCGGCCCTGGAGGGTGACCACCGTTCCCGGCTCCAGGACGATGCCCTGGCGGTCGAGAGCCGCCTTCAGCGCAACCCACGTCCTCGCCCAGCAGTTGACCTTCAACACCGACGTGTCGCGGTCCCGAGCCCCATCGGGATCCACGAGGTCCATGTAGCAGTGCCCCGTGCGATCCGAGATGCTCTGTATCTCGCCGCGCACCCACAACGGGCGTGCTCGTGGGAGCGCGCGCCCGATGGCAGCCTGGACACGTCCGTAGAGAGCGGCGATCGACAGAGCGTCCGAGCGCTCACCGGGTAGCAGGTTGGGTAGGCGCTCACCGTGACGGGCCATGGAGCCGGTCATCTAATCGGTGCCCCGTGCCGGCGTAACTGTCACCGGGACACCCTACCGAGGGCACTGATATAGCTGATACACCCCCGGCGTAGGATGTGGGTATGGATAAAACCCCTGGTCAGACGCCCGAGGTGAGCCTACCGCCTCAGGACCCTCAGAGCCTTCTGGAGGCCGTCCACTACTTCTCGGACCCCGACGTGGCCCTGGACTTCGTACGGCGGGCCGTGTGGCCCAACGGGGTCCCTGTGTGCCCCCACTGTGGCGGTCTGGAGCACTCATTCCTGACCACCCGGCGCATCTGGAAGTGCCGGAACAAGGACTGCCGACGCCAGTTCTCGGCCAAGGTCGGGACCATCTTCGAGGACAGCCCGCTTGGTTGGGACAAGTGGCTCCCCGCCGTGTGGCTGATCGCCAACTCCAAGAACAGCGTTTCCAGTCACGAACTCGGGCGCTCTCTTCACGTCACTCAGAAGACAGCGTGGTTCATGCTCCATCGCATCCGTGACGCTATGGAGACCGGCACCTTCCGCAAGCTCGACGGAGAAGTCGAGGTGGACGAAACCTACTGGGGCGGACTCGGGCGCAACATGCACCGCGACCGTGCTCGTCGTCAGATCAAGGGCACCGGCATGGTCGGAAAGACGGCGGTCGCAGGGCTGCGGGAACGTGCCGGCGAGGTCCGTGCCGTGGTGGTCCCCGACACCCGCCAGCCCACTTTGCAAGGCATCGTGCGAGCCAACGTCGAGGCCGGAGCTTCGGTCTACTCGGACGCGCTTGGGTCGTACACCGGCCTTGACGCCGACTACGCCCACAAGATCGTGGACCACGTCCGCGAGTACGTGTCCGGGTCGGTCCACACGAACGGGATCGAGAACTTCTGGGCGCTCTTGAAGCGTGCGCTCAAGGGTACGCAGGTCCACATCGCACCGGAGCACTTGCACCGCTATGTCACCGAGCGGACGTTTGCTTACAACTACCGGAATCGAACCGATCTTGGCCGGATGTGGCTCACGCTCGGTGGTGTCAGTGGTCGTCGCCTCACCTACGCAGAACTGATCGGTCACGACTGATGGCCTCGGTGAATCTCGTCCGCTTCATCTCTTACCGCCGGGTTCACAAGCTTGCGCAGCAAGTCTTCGGTGGCTGCAATGGACGAGGCCGAATCCGGGGCAGAGTCGGAGGGTCCGGCAGAGTCGGCGGTGGCAACCAGTTCGTCCTCCTGCCGGAGACGGACGGCCTCGTCTGCCTTGTCCCGTGCATTTTTCAAGTCCTTGTCCTCCATGAGCAGCTCATAGATGAATCGAGCAGGGGTGGCCACAGCTACACCTGTGTGAATCGGATAGCTGCCTCCCGTCCAGTCCTCATCGCTCACTTGAGCCTTCTCGTCAAAATGGCCGGAGATCAGACCGAGCAGATATGTCATTGTGACAAGGTCGACCGGCGGGTCCTGGCCGGGGCGCGATCGGACCTCAAGGCGTTGTGCGAAGCATGGGGCTCCGCTCATGCCCTGATAAGCACGACAATCGATCAGGTGCGCGTAGGGCAGCGGCGTCACGATTTTCGACTGATCGTCCATGATGTTGACGCCTTGCAGGTTCAGACTCCCAAGTGCTCCGTTTCGGAGCATCGGGAGATTCTCCTCCTCCATCCTGGGAAGCCTGCGGAGGAGCCCGATGAAGAACACCTCGGTGCCAAGCATGAGATGTTCTTCCTCTGGCAACGGAACGAAGTTCTTAATCGGGATCGAGGCGTGAAAGATCGCCGCGGCCGGATGGTCGATCAGGGTCGCCGATACATCAGCCGTTCGGTGGTGGCTCCACGCTTCCTGCGCTATCTCGGGTAGGTCAATGACGCCTCCCTCGGGACGCCCGACACGGACAGCAATGCCCGATCTGCCCTCAATGTTGTGCTTGGCCGTGACCAAATAGCGGTGTCTCTGCACCGTATCGACGTGCACGAAGAAGGCCGTCCCCGCCGCCAGGCGTCGGCCATCCCCGGGTGCCGTTAGGAAGACCACCGACATGAGGTACTGAGCCTGTAGTGCCAAGGGACCCCCTGTCCGGGTGTAGCGCCCACCCCAACGGTAACCCCTCATCGGGGTGCGGCAGCTATATCACTGCCCTACCGAGGGCGTGTCGACGCGCCCACCAAGTGGAAGGAACCTGGCAGACTGGACGGTGACGGTGAGTCGGCCGGGTGGCCGCGGTACGGGTCCGTCGTGGGCGCCGTGTCGAGGAAGGTCGGGGCTCCACAGGGCAGGGTGCTGGCTAACGGCCAGTCGGGGTGACCCGCAGGACGTGCAACAGAGAGCAGACCGCCGATGGCGAGCCTCGGCTCGCACAGGCAAGGGTGAAACGGTGCGGCAAGAGCGCACCAGCGGCCGGGGTGACCCGGTCGGCTGTGTAAACCCCACCCGGAGCAAGGCCAAGCGTGGGACATGGGTGGCCCGCCCCGCCCTCTCAAAGGGCAGTCCCCAGGTAGGCCGCTTAGATGGATGGCCACCGGCGCCTTTCGGGGCGCCACAGAACCCCGCCTACAGGCCGGCTCACCGTCTTCGGGCCTTCGAGCCGATCACTGCCACGCCGATCGACACCACCTCGACCGTGGACGGGTCAGCTGCCTGTCATACCTCGGCGCCGCCGTAGTCGGCCATCACCCGTTCGTAGCGCTCGTTCATGAGGGGGGACGAGATGATGAAGTCAGCGGTGGCACGATTGGACGCGATGGGGATGTTCCAGACCACCGCGATCCGCAGCAGGGCCTTCACGTCGGGATCGTGCGGCTGCGGCTCGAGAGGATCCCAGAAGAAGACCAGCATGTCGATCGCGCTCCCCGTGACCATCGCGCCGATCTGAAGATCGCCGCCCAGGGGGCCGCTCTGCAGGCAGCTGACGTCGAGCCCCAGTTCGTCCTGCAAGAGCCTGCCGGTCGCGCCGGTGGCGAACAGGGAGTGGACTTCCAGTACGGACCTGTTGTAGCGCGCCCATTCCAACAAGTCGCGCTTGCAGTTGTCGTGTGCCACGAGCGCGATTCGTAGGCGAGGGGGCATCTCGTGAACCTGCTTAGACGCCGAAGACCGGCCTGCTCGCACTCGCATCAGAACCATCATGACCTACGTAGGTGAACTCGCCGTCACAACCAGGTGAAGATTCGCCGGCCGAAGCGATAGACCCTACCGGCAGCTCAGCGGTCGGCGAACACCAGGATCTGACCGGTGTAGACCGCCACCCACACGTCCCCGGTGGTGGCGTCGTAGGTGATCCCGATGGGATGGACCCCGGTCGACACCGTCTGCAGCACCGCCAGGTCCGACGCGCGCAGCTTCGTCACGGTGTCCGATTGGTAGTTCACGACGTAGAGCGAGCGACCGTCGGTGGAAATCGCAAGCGAGCGGCACTCTTCCCCCGTGTGCACCGACCCCACCACCGATTCGGTGTCCAGGTCGATCTTCACTATGTCTCCCGGGCTGTTCAGCGAGACGTAGAGGTACCGGCCGGTCGGGTCGATCACCACGTGGCGCGGATTGGACCCGACGGTCATGGCACCGACTCTCGCCAGCGTCGCAAGGTCGACCCTCACGACCTCGTCGCCCCCCATTATCGCCACGTAGGCCGTGGACGAGTCGGGTGAGACGGCGATGCCACGCGGGTATGCACCCATGGGAAGGCGCGCGACCTCTTTGGCCGTCGCTACGTCCACGATGCTCAGGTCGTAGGAGCACCAATTCGCAACCAGCAGGTACCGGTCGTCGGGGGAGACAGCCAGGAATTTCGGGACCAGACCCACCTTGATCACCTGGTCGATGACCCGGCTGGCGACGTCGACGCGGTAGACGTAGCTGTCGGTGTCACCGGCAGCCTCCGCCGAGGCCGGGGTGCAGGTGTCGCTTCCCTCGGGCCCGAACCCGGCCCCGTACATCGAGTAATTCGAAACGTAGACGTAGCGCGCGTCGGGGGTGAAAGCCGCTTCGACCGGCGCACCGTGCGTGAGCCCGGGATGGCCCGAGAAGCCGAACCGGCTCATGTCCACGGTGTCCGGGATCGTCTTCACCAGGTTGCCGGCACTGCTGTACACGGTCATGGTGTGCCGGTACATCATGTTCTGGGCGAACACGAGGCCCGTGTCCGACGCATCGACGGACTTGGGCGATATCTCGCCGCCGATCGTGTCCACCAGGGTCATCCTGCGCTGGTCGGTCGGAGGTCCCGGGGGGACACGCCGGGCAGGTGGAACGGTCGTAGCAGAGCGGCTCGCGGTCCAAGACCTCCTCTGAGCTCGCCGGGACTGCGCGGTCGGCCCTCGCTTTGCCTTCGGTGAGGCGGTCGTCGACGACATGGTCCAGGCGAGGGCGCCCACGCCCGCGAGGACGACCACGGCCACGATCGAACGGACCCGCCGGTGCCGGGTTCTTCGCCGCCGGGCCGAGTCACGCGCCAGATGGCGGGCTCGGGGCACCGCACAACTCTCCGCTCTTCTGACGCATCACGCAAGCTGTGCCGCGCGCCCATACGACCCGGCCGTTGAGCTCGGTGTCCCGGCTCAATCGAGGTACAGGCGAAACCCCTCGGCGAGCGATCGGAACCCGAGCGATCGGTAGAACTCGTGTGCGTCCTTACGGTGCTTGAGCGACAGCAGCTGGACCTTGCAACAGTGCGCCTCGCGAGCGCGGCGAAACACCTCTGTGAAAAGGGCTCGTCCGACGCCGAGTCGTCGATGCTTCTGGTCGACGACCACGTTCTCGATGATCACCCAGGGACGCCCCGCGTAGGTCAGGTTCTCAACGACGAGCATGTCCGCTGTGCCCACCAGGGTGCCTCTTGTCGTGGCGACCAACAGGCACCTGTTCTCCTGGCGCATGACCGAGGCGAGGAGCGACCTCGCGTCCTCGCCCCGCGCAGGACGAGCTGCGCTGCGGTCCTCGGCGAGCTGGGCGTAGAGCTCGATGAGCGCATCGACGTCGCCGAGCACCGCTGGACGCACGGACACCTGTTCGCCGCCACCGGGCACAAAACCGCTGACGGCGTCCCGGGCAGGTGTCACGGCCAGATCAGGGTCTTGCCGTCGTAAAGGGAGGCCACGATGGAAGTGTCCTCCCATTTACCGAGCGCGCGCACGCCCTCGGCGATGCCGTACCGCTCGAGGGCGGTGGCCTCGGGCTGCCACTCCGCTATGGTCTGCACCCCCACGCCTCTGCCGGGCAGCGTGTGGTCCAACGCCAACACAGCCTCCAGCCTCCACACAGCTCTCTCGTGCGGAACCTGGTACTCCGATCCTGCCGCCTGGGCGTATCGCTGTTCGATGTCGATGCACGACGCCTGGCGCGCGGCGCAGTAGTAGAAGGCGTGCAGCTCCGCTCTCATGAAATCCGTCACAGCCTGCTTGTGGCGCGCCAGGAACTCACCGTTGAAGATCTGGACGTTGAAAGTGCCCTTGACACCGAACTGGCTCGGGATGAATTCGTTGAACCGCGCCTTCTCCGCCCTGAGCACCAGCGGCTCGTTCGACTGGTACGCCTGTATGGCGCTCTCCTGTCCACGAACGAGTTGGTTCGGGTCGTAGTCCTGGGTGTCCACCTGCTGGACCCTCGAGATGTCGACACCGGCTGCGTGAAACATCTCGAGAATGGCCACCGGGACGCTGGAGTGGTACCCGAACGTCTTTCCCTCGAGCTGCTTCAGGTCGGTGATGCCCGGTTCCGTGAGGATCGCGTAGTCAGAAGTGTCGCCGTAGGTGGCGACGGCCACGACGTCTGCTCCTCCCGCGACCTCTCCGAGGTCGTCGGCGGCGCTTCCGATGCTCGAAACAGTCGCCCTGCCGGAGGCCACGAGCTCCGTGGACATCTGCGAGCTCGTGACCAAGTCGACGCCCAAACACATGTCCTTGAAGTAGCCCAGCTTCTGAGCGGCGAACACGTCGATGATCCCCGCCGACGCGTCGAACCCGAAGGGAGAGATATAGGTCATCGTCCCCGCAGCTCGGTTCGCCGCACACAGCGACGCGCTGAGCAGCGAGCCTGAATCCCCCACCTTCGGCGAGCCACCACCGCACGCCGCCAGCGGGATCGCCACGACCAGCCCCAGGGCACAGCGAACGAAGACCCGAGTCGTCATCTCCTGTCGCATGGGTCAGGGTCTTCTCAGGGCCGCCGTCTGGTGCCACCCGAGCAGCCTGCGCTGAAGAACTATCACCACCACGGTGAGACCGATACCCATGAACGCCAGCACGAGGACAGAGGCGTAGACCGTCTTCAGGTCCGACAGCGATGCCGAGGTCTCGATCAACGATCCGAGTCCGCTCACCTTCCCTGCCGCGGTGAACTCCGCCACGACGGCGCCGACGACGGACAGAGGCATGCAGATGCGCGCAGCCGCGAACAGGAAGGGAAGGCTGCTGGGAAGACGCAGGTGCACCAGGATCTCCCATCGTGAAGCATGAAGCGTCGTGAACACGTCGTGAGCCTGGGGATCTGACGACCTGAGACCGGTCAACGAGTTGATCAGGAACGGGAAGAAGACGATGACAGCCGTCACGATGTACTTCGGCGTCATACCGAACCCGAACGCCACGACAAGCGCCGGGGCGATCGCGATGACGGGTGTCACGTTGAGCACGACGGCGAGCGGCATCAACGCTCGCTCGACCAGCCGCACCTGGCACATGCCCATGGCAAGGACGAACGCGGCGAGCATCCCGATCGAGGCACCGACCACCGCCTCCTGCAGCGTCACGAGCAGGTTGTTCCAAAAGAGGCCCGGGTGATCGACGAGCTGCGTGAGGATCTGAGGGACGGTAGGGACGACGAACCGGTTGTGCACCGCGTACAGCTGCCACCCGAGGGTGAGCAGACCGAAGGCGACCAGTGGCGGCAACCAGGCCCGAGAGTGGAGCAACCCATGGTCATCTTTATCCATGGTCGTTCGAGGCAACTCGTAGTTCCGATCGGAGTTGGCGTTCCAAGTCGTGGAAGCCGTCTGTGGCTTCGACGAGCTCGCCGCGTGGTCGGGGGAGGTCCACGGGGATCACCGCTCGCACCCTCCCGGGCTGCGCGGACATGACCAGGACCGCGTCGGACAGGGCAACGGCCTCGGGAACCGAGTGCGTGACGAACAGGACCGTCTTCTGGTCCGACTCCCAGACGTCGAGAAGCTCGTGGCGCTGTCGCTCACGGGTGAGCTCGTCGAGCGCCGAGAACGGCTCGTCCATGAGGAGGATGGAAGGATCGAAGACGAACGCGCGGGCGATCGCCACCCTCTGCTGCATACCTCCCGAGAGCTGGGCAGGTCGGCTATGCAGGACGTCACCGAGTCCGAAGGACTCGAGCACCTCGACCGGATCACGGAACCGACGTCCCGGAGCGCCGTCGGCCTTCTGGTTCACCTGGAACGGCACCCGCACGTTGTCGAGGACCGTTCGCCAGGGAAGCAGGGCGGGCGACTGCGGCACGAACCCGACGTGCTTTGCCGCGGTTGCTCTCTCGGGGGGCTCGCCGAAGAT
Source organism: Acidimicrobiales bacterium (assembly GCA_050011255.1). Taxonomy (GTDB): domain Bacteria; phylum Actinomycetota; class Acidimicrobiia; order Acidimicrobiales; family UBA8190; genus Bog-564. The sequence goes on along the minus strand of JBEKJK010000003.1, from coordinate 56,143 downwards.
GGAGACCGTGCCACCGTCGGCTGCGAGCAGGCCGGCGACGATCCGAAGCAGTGTCGACTTCCCGCACCCCGTCGGCCCGATCAGCGAGACGAACCGGCCACGACCGATCCGGAAACTGACGTCGCGGAGCACAGGAACACGACCCTTTCGGGTGTCGAACACCTTCGAGACACCTAGGACGTCCAGGCCACCTTCGCCCTTGGACTCATCGACGTCCGCGGAGGCACCCGAGCCCACCTCGCCCTTCGCCTCATAGAAGCCGGCGGAGGCGTTTTGACGATGCCATGACGAACGGACACCGTTGCCCGATCCAGATGCCTCGGCCAGAGGTGGGCTCTTCACCGATCAACTACAGACGTGGGTGGTCGCTCGGCGTATCAGGTCGCGAAGTCGGCGGATGCTCCTGCGTCGCCACGTCGAAGAGGGTACCTGCCCGAGTTGAACCTGCAAGCGAAGATCGACCGCGTGGGCACCTTCACCAACGTCGACAGAACCGACGAGGGTATCCGACCGACCGGCTCCCACAAGAAGCCAATAGCATCTCCGTGAGAGCCGAGACCGGAAGGCTCCAGATGCAGGAGAGGGGAACCGGCTCATGCCCAAGGCGGTCGTCCTTGCACTGGCCGCGAGCTTCTGCACGGCCACGTCGTCGGTCTGCCAGCGCCTCGGGGCGGCCACAGCCCCCGGGGCTGGGACCTTCAGCCCTAGGCTCCTCCTCTACCTGGTGCGCCAGCCGATCTGGCTCGTCGGGGTCGCGAGCATGATCCTCGGGTTCGTGTTCCAGGTCACGGCCTTGCACTTCGGAAGCCTGGCCCTGGTGCAGCCGATCCTCGCCACCGAGTTGCTCTTCGTCTTCGCGTACATGGCGTTCATGGGCTCGCGCCGGGTGCTGCGAAGCGACTGGGTGGCCGCCACCGCGATGGCCTCGGGCTTGGGAGTCTTCCTGTTCACCGCTTCTCCCTCGGGCGGTCATCTGCACGCCTCGGCCACCTCCTGGTGGCTCGCCGGCTTCTCCGCGCTGGGACTGGCGGGTCTTGCCACGACCGCCGCTTTCATCCCACTTCGCCGAGGCACCCGATCCTCGCCCGCCCGTCGGGCCGCGACCCTCGGGGTGGCGACCGGGATCTCGTGGGGCTTCGTGGCAGCTGTGATCAAGGAGCTCAGCTCGCACACCGGCGGCCTGGGCGTGCTCTTCTCGACCTGGTCCCCGTATGTGCTCGTGCTGGTGGGAGCCACCTCGATGCTGTTGGCGTCGCACGCTCTGCAGGCAGGCCCCCTTGCGGCCTCGCAGCCCGGGTTCACGATCGTCGACCCGTTGGTCGCCAGCTTGCTTGGGGTGTACATCTTCTCCGAGCACTTGCAACTGGCACCGGCCGATCTGGTTGTCGAGGCGATCGCCCTGGCCGCCTTGCTCTGGGGGGTCGTCACGCTGAGCCGTAGCCGCCTGGTGCACGGCGGACACGACGAAGAGCGCGCGCCGGTCCCGGTTGCCGTCGAGGCCGCTGTCGCAGATCACGCACCACCCTTTCGCACCGGTTAGGTTCGAAGATGCCCCACGTGAGCACGTAAGGAGATGCTGCTTTGAGCTCCGAAGAGATGCCTTCCCTCGAGATCCCCGACGAGGTGGTCGCCGCCGCCCCCGAGTTCGAAGCGAACGACGAAGCGGTGGTGGTAGTGGATTTCCAGGGGGTCGTGCTCGGCATGAACAAGCCGGCCGAGGAGCTGTTCAAGATGCAGAGCGAAGACGTCACCGGAGAGTTCGTCGAGATGTTGGTCCCGCGCTCCAAGCGCTGGGGGCACCAGGCCTACCGCCGCGGTTACCTGGCGGAGCCGAGCGACCGGGAGATGGACCCCGGTCTCTACCCCGAGGCCGAGACCTCCGAAGGCGAGATCGTCCCCGTGAAGGGCCGTCTGCAACCGGTGCGCGTCGACGGACGGCTCTTCGTGGCCGCGCACCTCACACGTGACGACTCGCCTCGCCCTTCCAGTTGACGAAGGTTCAGCGCGCGTGTCCGACGACGGACGCGCCTCACGCCGGCGGGATCGGTCCGTGAGCCGCCGGGCGAAGATCGTTTGCACGTTGGGACCCGCGACACCGGATCTCGCGTCGGTGCGGCGCCTTGTTGGGTCCGGGATGGACGTGGCCCGATTGAACCTTTCGCACGGCACTCATCACGACCACTCCCTGCGCTGCAAATGGGTCCGCCGGGCAGGCGACGAGACCGGTCGCGCGGTCGCCGTGCTCGCCGACCTGCAGGGGCCGAAGATCCGGCTCGGCACGTTCATCTCCGGCCGCGCCGTCTGGGCGGCCGGAGATCACGTCGTCATAACCACCGAGGACGTACCGGGAACGGCCGAGCGGGTGTCCGCCACCTACGCCGGGCTCCCCGGCATCGTCCATCGGGGTGATTCGCTGCTAGTCGACGACGGGAACATCGTGCTCGAGGCGATCGAGGTGAAGGCCGTGGACGTGACCTGCCGGGTGGTGACAGGCGGGGCCGTGAGCGACCACAAGAGCCTGTCGTTGCCGGGCGTCGACCTCGAATTACCGGCCCTCACAGACAAGGACGTGGTCGATCTTCGCTTCGCGCTGAAGTTGAGCGTTGACATGGTCGCGCTGTCGTTCGTCCGGCACCCAGACGACGTGCAGGCGGTCCGTCAGGTACTGCGCGAGACAGGGTCGTCCGCCGGGGTCATCGCCAAGGTCGAGAAGCCTCAAGCGGTGTCACGGCTGTCAGAGATCGCGGCTGCTTTCGACGCGATCATGCTCGCCCGGGGGGACCTCGGGGTCGAGACACCGTTGGAGCAGGTGCCTCTCGTGCAAAGACGGGTGATCCGTCTGGCACGCGAGGCCGGCAAGCCGGTCATCGTCGCCACCCAGATGCTCGAGTCGATGACGACACAGCCCCGCCCAACCCGGGCCGAGGTCTCCGACGTGGCAACCGCCGTGTTCGACGGTGCGGATGCGCTGATGCTCTCGAGCGAGACCGCCGTAGGAGCCGACCCGTGCCGGGCCGTGGTCACGATGGCTCGCGTCATCGAGGCAGCGGAGTCCGAGGCGCTCGGGCACCCCCCTCCCATCCAAGCGCACCTGGCCACGAGCGGTACAGCCCTCGCCGCAGCCGCGATCGAGGTGGCAACCGATTTGCAGGCGGTTGCTCTCGTCGCCTTCACACAGACCGGCGCAACTGCGCGACGGCTGGCGAGGGCCCGCCCTGTGGCTCCGATCCTCGCGTTCACGCCGGAACCGATCGTGCGGAACCAACTGGCGTTGAGCTGGGGTGTGGAGACGTACATCGTCCCCACCGCCGCCACCACCGACGAGATGGTGAGGCAGGTCGACGAGGCGCTGCGGGCAACAGGCAGGGCCGGCGACGGCGACCGGGTCGTCATCGTTGCCGGAACCCCACCGGGACAGCCTGGGACGACGAACACGGTGCGGGTGCATCGGATAGGTGATGCGATCTGACGACGCAAGCGCCAAGCGCGAGGTGCTAGGCCTCCGGTCGCTGCTCGCCGGAATCGCCAACCTTGCCCCACCGTAGACAGGCCCGCGGAACGATTGCCGGACAGTAGGTCGATAGTCGATACGTCGATACGTCGATTAGTCGATTAGTCGTCTGCGCGGTCCTGAGCGGGGTGCTCGACGACGGCCACGACTCTAGCGGCCATGAACCTCGCCGACCGGACCGGATGACCCGACCGGGTTACCTCGGTGATCTCGACCGTGCCGCGAACATTCGAAATGTCGATCCTTCGACCCGCTCTCGTGGCGACAACCTCGAAGCGTTGCACCCCGTCTCCCACGTCTACGAGCACTTCGACCCGGTCGCCTTTCACCGGCGAAACCCTATAACCGAACGGTCCCTCATCGCGGGCCCGGGGCGGCCGAGGGCCCAGTGGCAGACCACTGCGCAGCGCCAGTCCGTCTCGTTCTCTCCTCGCAGCTTCGCCGAGAACCGGCTGATCGTGCGCTGCCCACCCTCGTGGTCGCTGTAGAGAAGGTCGACGACCAGCCCTCGCCGGGTCTCCACGACGATCCTATTCGCCGCGGCAATCCAATTCGCCATGGCAATCCCATTCTCCACGGCCAAGACTAGGGGCCGACCTCAGTACGCGAAGCCCTTCTCGGGGCCCACAGCGTGGAGGTCGCTCCGTGCTTCCACAGTCGTCATGAGGTCAGGAAATGGGAGCGATTGAAGGAGTCCGAGTCGTCTCGTTGTAGGAACACAAGAGCGGGGCGTCGATGCCCCATGCGACCCGGGTGACCGAAGCAGTGGCGAGGTACAGGCGCCACACCACCTCGTCGCCGGTCCCGAGCACCCAGGCGACCGCCGCCTTGATCGGCGAGACGTGGCTGACCACGACCACGTCGGAATCGGCGCGAGCTCCTGTTCCCTCCAGCGCGAAGAGCTCCTCGCACGACTGACGTACCCGCCGACCCACATCGGCCAGCGACTCTCCACCGGGCCACGGGAAAGTCGGGTCCGATCGCCACCGTTGCCAGGCAGAACGCTCGACGGAAGAAAGCGAGCGGCCTTCGTATTCGCCGTAGTCCACCTCCACCCAGCGGTCATCCACCTCCACCGAGAGCCCCAACCCCAGTGCCGTTGCTGTGTCGTGTGCGCGAGCGAGGGGGCTGGATATGAGACGACCCACCTTGCCCAACGCCGGTGTAAGGGCAGCAGCCTCGGCACGCCCTCGGTCGGTGAGCGGAGAGTCGGAGCGACCTAGGATCACTCCCGCCGCGTTGGCAGCCGCTTGTCCGTGGCGCACGAGCACCAGCACTTCGTCAACCCCTCACCGAACGAGCGCATACCGCAACGCCCGTCGCAGGAAAAGCGGCGCGCACGACCATCGCGGCGCGCGCATCGGAGGTGGTGCCCCTGCGCGCACGTGAAGAAACAACCATAAGTCGCGCGCCCGCCGGCACGATGATCCGCGCGCCGATCAACGAACCAGGATGCGGCCACACTGGTCGCAAGTGATGATCGTGTCGGCAGGTGCTTTTCGAATTCTGTCGACTTCCATCGATGGAAGTGCCAGATGGCACCCGCCGCACGAACCACCGATCAGACGAGCCGCTCCGGTCCCACCGAGCTTCTTGCGCAGCTGCTCATAGCGTGCGAGCAGCTCCTCCGGAACGTCTCCTGCTGCTTCGTCGCGCTCCACGTTCTGCGCGGCAAGATCAGCGCCCAGCGAGACTTCAGACACTGCGATCGCGTCGCGCAACCGCACAGCGGCCTCCTCGAGAGCAATGCGCTCGATCTCCGCCGTGTCCAGCTGGACGTCGAGAGGCTCGAGCGATTCCATAACCTCTATCTCGCGGTCCTCCAGTTCGGCGATATGCCGCACAAGATGCTTGACCTCGTCGTCCATCGCCTGGAGCTCCCGGGGAGCGGTGATTTGTCCACCGTACATTCGCCGTTCGAGCTCCGTCCTACGTGACTTGGAAGCCTCGATCTGCTGTTCGAGGCCCGACTGGCGCGAAGCGAGCTCGTCGCGTTTCGTACTGAGTTCTTTGGTGCGCCCGTCGAGAGCGGACAGGCGGATCTCGACGGAAGCGAGCTCGGCCCGTTCGGGGAGAGTCTCACGGCGGTGGCGAAGCTGATCGATGGCGGTGTCGTGGTCCTGAACCTCGAGCAGGCGCAGCAGCGGCGGGACCGAGCTACCGTCGTCCCGAGTATCACGAGGGGGTGGGGGCGCTTCGTCTCCCATCTTCACCCGCCATTTTGCCCTATCGCGCCGTTGGCACTCTCGCTCGTGGCGCCGCCGTCTGCTTCGCCGAGAAACCGCTGCGTCTCGGGCTGGCGGCGTGCAGCCCGGAGGGCCCCGGCGAGGGCGGCGTCGGAGAGTGCATCGGCCTCCGCCCACGAGCACCAGCGCACCTCAGGGCTCTCACCAGGTGGCGGCGAAGGATCGGAGTCAGCTGCCAGAAGGAGATAACGCAGGTCAAGATGGGTGTGGCCGTCGGCCGCGGGATGGACGTCCAAGTGGATGAGCCGCGGGCCGTCGACTGGGTGGGAGAGTGCCAGGCCGGTCTCTTCCTGTGACTCACGAAGAGCAGCATCAGAGGGGCTCTCGCCGAAATCGACGTGACCACCTGGCTGCATCCAGCGCCCGAGACGACGGTGCACGTGCAGCACGGTCCCGCGGGGGCCCACCACGACGGCAGAGCCCGTCACGTGGACGGGATCTGCGTGCTTGTCGAAAGGGTGTTCCAGGGTGTCCAGAGCAGCCAGAATCTGCTCTTGCGCTGCAGCCTCACGCCCGTCGGCAGGCGGGTGGGCGACGACCTCCGAACGCACGTTGCCGTGGTTCGTCGGAGGTGAGCGACCGTCGGTGCCCTGGTCACGGGCCGCAGATGTCACTGCCTCATCCCTAGCACAGGGCGGTGAACAACGCAGCCTCCCCCGATGGCACAAGATAGACCAGTGAGACAAAGCGTCAGGCTCGGCACTTACGCAGGGATACCGGTGGGCATCCACTGGAGCGTCGCCGTGATCTTCGGGCTTGTCACCTGGGAGCTCGCCGACATTGTGTTCCCTGGCGCGTACGGAGGCACCCGGGTCGCCTACTGGGTGGCGGCGCTCGTGGCGGCAGCGCTCTTCTTCGGATCCTTGTTGGCCCACGAGGTCTCCCACGCGGTGGTCGCCCGTCACGACGGAGTGGCGGTCAAATCCATCACCCTCTGGCTCTTTGGCGGGGTGGCCCAGCTGGAGGGCGAGGCCCACACCGCAGGAGCTGACTTTCGGATCGCGGCCGTCGGCCCGGCAACGAGTCTCCTTCTCGTCGGGACGTTCGCCGCCGTACAGGTTCTGATGAACGTTGCCGGGGTGCACGGGCTCGTCGGAGCGGTGCCTTCTTGGCTGTGGAAGATCAACCTCTTGCTCGCCGCGTTCAACCTCATCCCCGCCGCCCCGCTCGATGGTGGGCGGATCCTTCGCGCGGGGCTGTGGGCGCGTTCTGGGGATCGTACGAGGGCTACGGTCATCGCGACGCGAGTCGGACGCGGCTTCGGGATCTTCCTCGTGGTTGTCGGCATAGCACTCTTCGTGGGCTACGACGATGTGTACGGCTTGTGGCCGGCTTTCCTCGGATGGTTCCTGTTCGTCGCAGCCCGGGCCGAAGAGAACGCCGCGGTCACACGCCGTGATCTACAGGGCCTGCGGGTCGGAGACGTAATGACAGCGCAACCCCCCGCGATCGCGTCATCCACCAGTGTCGCGGACCTGGTCCATCGGCACCTGCCGTGGTATAGGACCGACGCGGTGGCAGTGGTAGGTCCCACCGGATGGCTGGAAGGGATCTTGCCGCTGGAACGCATAAGGACGCTTAACCCTTTGTCATACGCGGATACGCGCATCGGTGATCTCGCCGTTCCCATCTGGACCGCGCCCGTAGCGCGTCCCGAGGAACCGGTGGAAGACCTCATCGGGAGGATGGCGGCGGCCGACGGCGCCCCTGCTGTCGTTCTCGATTCCGACAACCGTCTCGCCGGGATCGTGACAGCGGCCAACCTCGATCGCACCATCCAAGTGAACAGGGTCCGCTCCAGTGGGCGTTGAGCGTCACTCGCGGCCATCCACACCCAGGACAGCGGGTCGGCCGCGGATCCCCGATCAGTGATCTACCCCTTGTCCTCCTCGGGTCACCGACTAAGTACGCTCTTAGAGTGGCGGTTCTCAGTCGCGGGCGCTTGGCGCAGTTGGTAGCGCAGCTGGCTTACAACCAGCAGGTCGGGGGTTCGAGTCCCTCAGCGCCCACTCTGTGATGTGCCAAGTCATGGGCGAATGATGTGTCACGTCATAGTCGAAATCCAGCCCAGAGTCTGCGGGTGGTAGTCACGCTCTGGATCAAGGGTGAGCGTCCTTAGTAGATCGCCTTCCAGGGACAATACCCTGACCTCGGCGGCGGCGATCAGCATCTGGACCCGCTTGCCCTCGAACGGCGCCCCGCCCGAGTTACGTACTCGTCCTCGCGGTAATTGACGGTCGCGTGGCGGATGAACTCCTCGCCCAACTGCCCGTACCACGAACCCTCGTCGGTCCACAGCTCGCTACCCGCCATGTCGACGTGCTGGGACATGAACTTGTGGAGGTTGGCTCCGGTGACCTTCGGCATGACCCGAGACCGCACTTCGCCAGTGTCGGCGTCGATCAGAGAGACAACAGGTGTCTTGTCGGTGTTCTTACCATCCCGGCCGAACTCCCACATCCTGTGTCGCTCCTTGTTCATCTTCCTCGGCTCGCCACCGATGTAGGTCTCATCAGCGACGATGGTGCCTCGCATGGTGGCAATCAGGGCATCGGACTTCATGGCCTCGCGGATGCGGTGCATGAGGAACCACGCCGAACGGGAACAGAGCCCGTACTTGCGCTCGATCTCACACGCCGACACGCCGTTCTTGGACGATGCCATTTCAAAGAAGACCATCACCCATGTCCGCAGCGGAAGACGCGTGCCGTGCATCATCGTGTCTGTGGTGGCCGAGCCACACAATCACCCGAGACCGCCTCCTACCTTGCCGCACATCCCTCCGACACCCGCTACGCGATAGGTGGTCCGCTTGCTGCTACCGAGCCGATCCCTCTGCCACCGCGGTGTGGGGGGAAGACCTCTACGCGCCCTCGGCGGCTGTGGCGAACAAGTTCTTCCCCAGCGCTAACACCTTCGGAGCCGCCACCGGACTCAACTTCCCAGATGCACTCTCTGGTGGGGTGTTCATGGGATCCTCGGGACACGCCGGGCCCGTGCTGCTCGTCGAGCCGTCCCTTCCATTGCCGCCGAGCATTGACGGCTTCCTCGGCTCTGACGCTCATATCACCAGCGGCTACCTCTTCGGTGGTCCTCTGGCCGTAGGAAACGACGTACAGGGCGCGCTCTACTACCGCGGTGGCGGCGTCCATCCGAAGCCATATTGGGCGCGCACTGCCGTAGTGGTCAGCGCACGGCCATAGCAGGGGGTCTGTCTGTCACCGAAGGCTTCGCGATGGTCTTGGACTTACTTGCGATCACGAAGCCCAGCACGGGTAGCCAGATCCCACTGGCCATGAACCCGAACCAGGAGAGAGGCCCGGCGACGGTCACCACTCCGATTGCCACCGAGAGCCATCCCAGCCACCTGGGAAGCGAAGAGCGGTTGAGGATCGCCGCGCCCGTCGTGAGGGTGAGTAGCGCCATGCCGAACAGGAGGGGGAGCCCATCGTTCGAGGAAATGAAGTTCAAAGTCTGAGCGATTCCAGGCTGGTGGTTGTGGGCAGCGAGGAGGATCGCCACTACGAAAACACCCGAGCTGACAGCTCCCGCCACGAAGACGATTCCCGCCGCGAAGACCGCGTTCGGTAAGAAGCTTCGACGGCCCTCGGCACCGCGCAGGACCTCGCGCAGTTGGGTCACGAACAAGACCATCAAACCCAGAGCCAGGCCTACTAGGTAGACCTGAGCCCAGCCGGCGCTCTGGTGACCGTTGTAGTAGGAGACGACGCTCGCCCCTGACGCATTCCCCCCTGGGCTGCCTCCCGAAAGGCCCACGAACCCCAACAACAGGAGCACGAGGATGGCGAGCCCGAGCGGGCCCATCCACCTGGTCACACGTTGTTCGCTCACGGAAGCCCCCTCTCTTGGCGGTGGTCTTGCAGCCAGTGTCTGCCGGCTGTGGCCCCATGCCAAGGGTATTGGCCTCCTTTGCAGCCTTCGTGCTGGCACGAAGGCTGCGAGTCGTCCTTTGTGAATTGGTGCGGACCAGAAAACGGGGATACGACGACCGCGTACGGCGAGCAGCCAAGATCTAGCGACACGACCACGACCCGTCCGCCCGCGTCTGAAGGGTCGGCGAGCGTTGACCGGATCAGATGCATGCGTACAATGACAGGCCAAGATCACCGCTGTGACGTGTGACGAAGATCGCTTCACGACGAGGGAGTACGGGACATGAGGAACAGAGTCGCTCGACTGATCGGGACAGCAATGGCGCCGTTGGCCTTGGGCGTTGCCGCATGCGTCCCCGTCACGACCACGCCCACGACCACCACGACGACCATGGCGCACATCATGGTCGTGATGATGGAGAACAAGAACTACTCCGAGGTCATCGGCAACCCGGCCCAGCCGTACGTGAACAGCCTGGCGGCTGATTACGGATCTGCGACGAATTCATACGCCCTCGCGCACCCGAGCCTGCCGAACTACCTGGACATCGTGTCGGGCTCGAACCAGGGCGTCACAGATGACAACGATCCGTCGAGCCACAGCTTCGCGGGCACGCAGACCCTGGCGGACCAGTTGTCGACAGCGGGCATCCCCGAGAAGGCGTACGCGGAGAACCTGCCTGGTGATCCCAGCCGAGACTCAGGTCTGTACGCCGTGCGGCACGTCCCCTGGGAGTATTTCCCCGGGACGACGATCGCACTCGCCGACGCCTCGAGCTTGACGGCCGACCTCAACGGCGCCAACCCGCCCGACTTCGTCTGGTACACGCCGAACCTCACCAACGACGAGCACACCGGCGTCCCGGTGGACACGGTGACTCAACAATTGGCCGACGGCGAGTCGTTCCTGTCATCGTTCGTCCCATCCGTGCAGGCGACTGCCTGGTACAAGGCCGGTGGCATCATCATCATCCAGTGGGACGAGGCCGAGGACTCTGACACCTTGGGGCTCAACGGGGGTGCCGGCGGTCACATTGCGACCATCGTCGTGAACGATGCGCTGAAAGCCCACCCACAACAGGACTCGACGCCGGTTGACACGGTCGGGGTCCTGCGCTCGATCGAGGACGCCTACGGCCTGGCGCACCTCGGCAACGCCGCCGACGCGGCCAACGGCAACATCGACACCCTCCTCAACGCCGCCCCTGCCTCCTGAGAGCGAGCCGCGACAAGACATCGACGGACAACGCGCGAAGCGCCTCTTCGGCACGCGCTCGACCCTGACCCACGCCAGGGTGAGGATCGCTGCGACCAGGACGACTAGGCCGATCGCCCCATTTGCGCCGCCGTCTCACGGTGGAGCCGCCCGAAGTTGTAGTAGGCGGCGCAGGCCCCCTCGGACGAGACCATGCAGGTACCGATGGGCGTCTCAGGCGTGCAGGCGGTCCCGAACACCCTGCACTCCCAAGGCTTGAGGGCACCTTTCAGGACCTCGCCGCACTGGCAGGCCTTGGGATCAGCGACCCGCACACCGGGGACCTCGTAGAGCAGCTCGGCATCCCAGGGGGCGAACTCCGCGCGGAGCTTGAATGCGCTTTGGGGGATGGAGCCGAGACCTCGCCACTCGAAATCCGGCCGCAGTTCGAAGACCTGGTCCAAGACGGCCAGGGCACGGGGATTGCCCTCGTCGTGGACCACGCGGGTGTACTGGTTCTCCACCTCGCAGCGTCCTTCGCGGATCTGGGCCAGCAGCATGGCGATGGCCTGGAGGATGTCCAGCGGTTCGAAACCGGCGGTGACGAACGGCTTGCCGTACACCTCGGAAACCAAGCGATACGGACGGTTGCCGATCACGGCCGATACGTGACCGGGCCCGACGAAGCCGTCGAGTCGCAGATCCGGCGATTCGAGGATGGCCTTGATGGGCGGGACGACGGTCACGTGGTTGCAGAAGACGGCGAAGTTGTCGATCGCTCGATCCCTCGCCTCGAGGACGGTGACCCCTGTCGACGGAGCGGTCGTCTCGAAGCCGACGGCGAAGAACACGACCGGCTTGTCAGGGTGCTCCATGGCGATGCGCAGAGCGTCGAGGGGCGAGTACACGAAACGGACGTCGGCACCGCGGGCCTTGGCTTCGAGCAGGTTGCCGCGGCTTCCCGGCACCCGCATCATGTCCGCGAAGGACGTGAAGATCACCCCCGGCGTCTCGGCGAGCGCGATGGCGTCGTCGACGCGGCCCATCGGGATGACACATACCGGACAGCCGGGGCCGTGGACCATCTCCACGTTGGAAGGAAGCAGGTGCTCGATGCCATGTCGGTAGATCGTGTGGGTGTGGCCACCACAGACCTCCATGAACTTGAAATGGTCGTCCCCGGCCAAGGCGTGGATGCGCGCTACGAGCGTCCTCGCTGCGGCAGGGTCCCGGTACTCGTCGACGAACCGCATCGGCTAGACGCCCGAGCTCCACGGGCCCCCGAGCACCTTCGCCGGCTCCCGGCGTGCGGCCGGCGACCCTCGGAGTCCACGCGCCGGACCTCCTACCGTGCCGGACCCGACCATCGCACCCATCGTCAACCTCCGGTCGCGCTGGGCGACGGGGCGATCCGCGACTGCCTGACGGCCGCCATCTCGTCCGCGTAGGCCTGGCCCACGAGCTTGAGCGCTTCCAGGGTCAGCAGGGCTTCGGATTCGTCGATCTTCGACAGGGCGAAACCGACATGGATGAGGACCCAATCGCCTTCCTGGAGGTGCTCGCCCTCGAGCAGGACGATGTTTATGCTCCGTCGTACCCCGGTTACATCTACCGTGGCCAGCTGGTTCTCACTGTCGAACAGCTCGACGACTTGGCCAGGAATCCCGAGACACATAGTCACACCTCTCGCTGGTTCGATCGTTGCACCGGTTGCACCACGTCACCGGCGTCGTCATCACGGAGCCGTGCTCGCTCCACTCTATTGCATCGAGCACAATTCGTCACCGCCGACCACCTCGACGTAGCGCGCCACTCTAGGCAGCTGCTCGGAGGCGGCCAGTGACGCGACGTGTCGTCCCGGTCATGCCGACACCTCCGGCGGACGTGGGGCAAAGGCCGCGATCGCGGCCTGGCCGACGCTGATCCCTCCGTCGTTGGGGGGCACCGCACGGTGGACCAGCACGGTCAGGCCCGCCTCGACCAGGCCCTCGTAGACGAGCTCGCTGAACCGGGCGTTCTGGAAGACCCCACCGCTCAGCGCGACGGCCTGCTGGCCGTTGACCCGCGCCAGCTCGACCGCTGCGGTGACCACCCCCAAGGCCAGGCCCTCGTGGAACGACGCCGCGATCTGAGCAACCGGTGTCCCTTTCTCGCGCCCTTTGAGCACCGACGCGATCAGTGGGCGAGGGTCGAGCACCAGCTTGCCGTCCTCCCAGGCCCGCTCCACCGGGTACGGAGGCGCCTTGCCCGCCGGGACGGTGCGGGCCAGCGCCTCGAGCTCGATGGCCGCCTGTCCCTCGTAGCTGACCGTGCTCCTCACGCCCACCAGGGCTGCGACGGCGTCGAACAGACGGCCCACGCTGGTCGTGAGCGGAGCACCCGGTGACTCGACGAGATCGGCGACCAGGGCGGCCCGAGGGTCGAGCCGTGAGCAGTGTCGAAGGGCCGCGTCGGTTCCCAGGCTGAGCAGAGCCCAGGCCACCCCCATCCGCCACGGTTCGCGGATGGGCGCCGCGCCCCCGGGCATGGGACAGGGCCGGAGATGGCCGACCCGGCGGCACGATTCGAGGTCGGCGACGAGGAACTCACCGCCCCAGAGGGTCCCGTCGGGGCCATAGCCCAATCCGTCGAAGGCCAGGCCCAGGACCTGCTCGGTCCTGGCGTGCTCGGCCAGGCAGGACGCGATGTGGGCGTGATGGTGCTGGATGCCCCAACAGGGCAGGTCGAGATCCAGCGCCAGCTTCGTGGAGAGGTACTCCGGATGCAGGTCGTGGGCCACCACCTCGGGCGTGACCCCGAACAAGAGGCAGAGGTGGTCGATGGCCTGACGGAACGACTGATAGGTGGCCAGGTGCTCCAGGTCCCCGATGTGGTGGCTGACCACCATCCATGACTGCTTGGCGACGGTGACCGTGTTCTTGAGCTCCGCGCCCACCGCCAGCACCTGTCGCCGGGCCGGGGCCGGCAAGGCCATCGGCTCGGGTGCGTAGCCGCGTGACCGTCGCAACAGTTGGGTGGTCCCGCCGGTCGCACGCAGGACCGAATCGTCGCAACGGATGTGGATGGGACGGTCGTGAGTCAGCACGCCGTCGACCAGCGGCCCGAGACGAGCAAAGGCGTCCTCGTCGGTGTAGGCGATCGGATCGTCGGAGAGGTTGCCGCTCGTCATCACCAGTGGCCGAGCCACTTGCAAGACGAGCAGGTGGTGCAGCGGGGTGTACGGAAGGAAGAGCCCGAGCTCTGGCAGGCCCCGGGCGACACCGTCGGCGATGGCCGTGTGCGCCCGTCGAGCCGCCAGCACGACCGGGCGCCGGGCCGACGTCAGGGCCGCCTCTGCGACCGCGTCGAGACGGCACAGGCCGCGCGCGACATCGAGGTCGGCGACCATCACGGCGAACGGCTTGTCGTCTCGAGCCTTGCGCCGCCGCAGCTCGGTGACCGCGACCGGGTCGGTGGCATCGACCGCCAGGTGGAACCCGCCGATCCCTTTGACGGCCGCGATCCGGCCCGATCGGAGCGCGGCGGCGGCGGCCTCCAAGGCGTCAGGACCCCCGGCCAGCGGACGACCGGTCGGGTCGCACCACGAGAGCTGCGGCCCGCACGCACCGCAGGCGTTGGGCTGGGCATGGAAGCGTCGGTCGGCGGGGTCCTCGTACTCCCGGCGGCACTGCAGGCACATCTTGAAGCCGGCCATCGTCGTGGCGGGCCGGTCGTAGGGCACCGAGATCACGATCGTGTAGCGCGGCCCACAGTTCGTACAGTTCGTGAAGGGGTAGCCGTAGCGACGGTCGGTAGGGTCGTCCACTTCCGCGAGGCACTCGGCACACGTGGCGGTGTCCACGCTCACCGGGACGGCCGGAGGACCCTCCTCGGCGCTCTCGATGATGACGAAACGGTCGGTGGCTCCGATCGCGGGCAGGGGGGTGGCCGAGACCGAGGTGACCCGGGCGAGGGGGGGCGGGTGTTCGAGGAGCACCCGGCCCAGCTCGGCCACGCTGGCCGACGGGCCCTCGACCTCTATGAGGACCCCGGCACTGTCGTTGCGGACGAAACCGGCGAGGCCCAACGCGACCGCATGACGGTACACGAAGGGCCGAAATCCCACCCCCTGCACGGTGCCGGTCACCCTCAGCTGGCAGCGTTCGGCTTCGGCCATCGACGGGTGTCAGCAGATGCGAGGGAGCGGGTCGCCGACGAGCATGTCGACGATGCGGGTGCCGCCGAAGCTGGTGAGGAGCACCACGATGGCTTCGGGCTCGGCCCTGATGTCGCCGATTCGAGCTGCATCGACGCCTTGCGGGTGACCCTTGAGCGCTCTCAACGCGGCCTCGGCCTCGCCAGGGGGGACCACGGCGATCAGCTTGCCCTCGTTGGCCACGTAGAGAGGGTCGATGCCCAGCAGGTCGCATGCGCCGGCCACGGCCGGGGTGACAGGCAGCTGTGCCTCGTCGAGGACTACTGCGAGGTTGGTGTCGCGGGCCAGCTCGTTGCACACCGTGCCCACCCCGCCGCGAGTCGCGTCGCGTAGCCACCGGGTCGAAGGTGCCGCTTGGAACAAGGCGTCCACCAGTGAAGCCAACGGCGCCGTGTCGGAGCGGATGTCGGCCTCGAGGGCCAGGTCACCTCGCGCCAACATGACGGCCATGCCGTGGTCCGCGATCGTGCCCGAGACCAGCACGACGTCACCCGGCTGGACCTGCTGCGGACCGAGATCCCGCCCGGCCGGGATCACCCCGATGCCGGTCGTGGTGATGTAGATGCCGTCAGCCGCCCCACGGTCGACGACCTTGGTGTCGCCCGTCACGATCTCCACGCCCGCGACGTGCGCCGCGTCGGCCATGTCCGCCACGACGTGTCGGAGCTCGTCGATCGGGAACCCCTCCTCCAGCACGAAGGCTGCCGACAGCCACCTCGGACGCGCCCCGATGACGGCCAGATCGTTCACGGTGCCGTGGACGGCCAGATGGCCGATCGAACCTCCCGGAAAGCGGTACGGCTTGACGACGAACGAGTCGGTGCTGAGCGCGATCCGCTCCCCCGACGGCAGGGTCAGGCAGGCTCCGTCTGCCAGGGCGGCGAGGGCTTCGTTCGCGAAGGGCTCGAAGAACACTGCGTCGATAAGGGCGGCCGACGCCTTGCCGCCGGCTCCGTGGGCCAGAGTTACGACGTCGTCGGTGAGGCGCGGCCTGCGGCGACGGAACGCTTCGATGCGCGCTAAGACCGCTGCCTCCCGGCCATCCACGGCAGGACCGTCGGGGCTCACCTCGGGCTCTCTTCTTCTGCGTCGAGGGAGGTCTCGACCACGCCGATGGCCGCCCCGGCGTGGATGATGACCAGATCGCCGGCAGTGAGGGCACCTACGAGATTCGTGTCGATCTCCTCGAGGCCACGGGGGGTCCGGACCACCGCCGAGCGATTGCCCTTACCGGCTGCGTGTGCGGCTCCTGCGAGCACGATCTCGCCCAGGCGACCTTCGTCGAAGCAAGTGACACAGAGCTCGTCGTTCGTGCACGCTGCGGGATCGGCCGACTCGATCAGGCCGGGGCGCTCGAGGTAGACGTGGGTCGCCTCCCGGAGGTGCCTGCAGAGCAAGACGAGCTCACCGGTGTCGGCCATGACATCGTGAATTGGATCGACGACATCGGGGACTGCATCGACCCACAACACATGGTCGGCCGCGCCCGGCTCCGGGCGGACACCACTGCCGACCCAGATCGTCGCCAGCCCCCAAGCAGGCGCTCGACGCATGACCGCGGCCACCTCGCCTTCGTCTGCCGCGGACAGCGCCAGCAACAGGTCGCCGCTGTGGACGAGCTGTCGCAGCCGCCCTACCGGATCGGTGTCGACGACGGCGACGGCGGGAAGTGGCTTCTGACCCGAGATCACCCGATGTGCGAAGTCCCCGGCGACGTGGTGGGCGTGCTCGGGCCACGCAGGCGCCACACACCACAAGGTGGCACCCTCAGCGAACCGACGGGCCATCGCCAACGACGCCATGGCCAGGTCATCGGACAGCGTGACTGACAACGCACTGGATGCCGGCGCGTCGGGCGTGGGAGTTGATGTCATGGGCGTCACCGGGAATTACGTCGACTGCTTTGAACAGGTCGGGCGGAACACTCCAGCGGCCTCGCCGCCGGCACTTCCGCCCTGTTCCTTTCATCGATGCTACCTCATCTATAACTCTTGCCGTTTGCCGTCGTAGGAGTTGGCGTCGTGCCGGTGTCTCAGTCGGCACCGCCCAGGTGCCAGCCACCGCAGAATTCACAGCGGTAAGGAAGCAGGTCGGCACCATGTTCGAGGCGGTAACCGAAAGATGCTCGGTTCGCCTCGGTCTCGGACACGTACCGGACCTTCGCCTGACCGTCCGAACGCCAGTGCGAAAGGAGCGTGCGGCGTGGTCGTTCGCGCCGACGTAATCGGCGACGACTCGCCACCTCTCAGCCCTCGCCTGCCACAGATGCACCGTTCCCTTGCGCCGCGGTACTTAGAACCGCATCACGCAGCTGCGCCAGCAACACCTCGGTGGCTGCCCCAACGATTGCCCGGCGTGCGGCCGGATCGGTGGTGACCAGCTCGCGACCGGAAAGATCGCACACATGGGCGCCCGCCTCCGTGCAGACCAGGACCCCACCCAGGTAGTCCCATGGGGCTATGTGCGCTCCACCGCCGACCACGTAGGCGTCGAGGCTGCCGTCCGCCACCGCGCACAATTCGAGCGCGGCCGCGCCGAAGGCACGGAATTGGGCCCATCCCAGATGGTGTCTGGGCAATCCGGACAACGCGATCACCGCACGACGCAGCTCGGTGCAACCTGAGACGCCCAGGCGCTCGTCGTCCTTCCAGGCGCCTTCGCCCCGAACTGCGCGGTAACGCTCTCCGGTCGCCAGGTTGCCCACCACCGCGACGCGCGGACCCGCCTCGTCGATCACGCAGATGCTCGTGGCGTACCAGGGCACCCCTCGCGAGGCGTTGGTGGAGCCATCGACGGGGTCGAGCACCGCCACGAGCGTGGAGCCAGGACGATGGAGGCCGCTCTCCTCGGAGAGCACTCCGAGGCCCGCGTCGTCCAGCACCTCGAGGGCCGCGCGATCAGCCGTCAGGTCGATCGCGTACTGACCGGGACGTCCACCTTGCGCGCTCCAGTCCTCCACGCCGCCGAGCGACGCTCCCACCGCGTCGACGACCTGCTCGCAAACCCGCAACAGCGCCTGGTCGTCCACGTGGCCGTCCTAATCACGTCGTCGGTATCCGAGGTTACCGGCCCCTCGCCCAGAGGGGACGCCGAGCGTCAACCGATAGGCTCTGGGCGAGATGGCAGTGATAGACGTGGCGGGGTACGTGGCCGACCTGAAAGACCATTCGGTGGACCACGGGTTCCACGTCCACGACGAGCGGCACTTCGTAGAGACCTATTCCTTGCGACAGACCTGGGAGGTCGATCTGCATCCCGAAGAGGGCTGCGGCGGGCCGCTCGATCTCCATCTGGCCTTGGAGGTCGATCCCAGGACTCTGCTCTCGTTCGAAGATGCGGTGATAGACCTGCCCGAGGACGTGGACCCACCCGACGAGTACCACTTCCCACTCACCTTCACATGGGGGCTGCCCCCGCTCCCCAAGGGCCCCGACTTGCTTCGTCTCGCCATCGACCTCGCCGGGGTGGGTGGCATCGACCTACCCCTCGAGGTCTCGGCGATCGATTCGTTCGCCTCGGCCACCGACGCCCCCGAGCGACGGCTGTCCATCGTGGCGCGCTATCCCGTTTCCCTCGCTCGGGTCCTGGGGGGAGAAGAGCTGTTGTGCGAGGTGTTCGACAGGTGCCTCGCGGTGAGCCGACACCTGCTCGAAGCAGCGCCGGGGTGGCTCGGAGAATGACACTTTGGCGGTCTCGGCGCAGCGCTGCCCGAGCCCGTCGTCGCAAGCACCATCGAGACGTGCGTGACAGAAACGTCACGCGAGCCGAATGCGACGGCTGTCACGAGCACCGAAGCCCACATACCGCAGCAGGCGCTGCCGCCGTCACGGCGATAGTGCTCGTGGCGGGCGTCTCCGGGTGCGCCAACCACAACGGGCTCGCGCTGGCGCGCCAGGCGTGTGGTCACGTGGATCGCTCTCTCGCCATCTACCGCAGCGTCGAGAGAAGTCCCGGATCGGCCGGGACGGCGGGCGAGCAGGCGCGGGCTCTCGCTCAGTTGCGCAACGCGTTGCCGATCGCTGCCAGCGCAGCACAAGAGGCGACGCAGTGGCAGGCGCTCATGACCACTCTCGCAGAGAGCGCGCGCGTGCCCGAGTCAGACCTCGTCCACGCGCTCGAGGCCCAGTGCGCGGTGGCACGCGGGAACGGGGTGGCACCGCCCCCGACACCCACAACTACCTCCAGACGACTGGCGTCCGACGACGGGTCCGTTCGTCCGATCCACCCTGCTGATGGTGGCTATCGGGGCTGAGAGACGTGTGGGGCCCTGATCGGAGGAAGTTCCCCGATCGAGGCGAAGCCGAAGTCGATCGTGATGTGCTCGCTGGCTTGTGTGGCCACGATGTGCTCGTCGCTCACGAAGTCGCCTTTGACTACCGCCGAGAGCTCCACCGACGACAGCTGCTGGGCTGCCTGACCGAAGAGGGTGCTCAGCAGGGTGTCGGGGTTCCCGAGGGCGAACCGATAGGTCGAGCCGCTTCGCACGACCGAGGTGGCGCCCGCAAGCGGCCGCAGAAGATCCAGCACCTCTCCCGCCACTTCGGCACCGCCTGGGCTCCCCGACTGTGAGACCGGGGGGAGCTCGGACCACGGACCGTTACCCGTCCTTTCGTAGCGGTCACCGTCGATCAAGAGAATGCTGACCGACAGCCCTGTGGGCTCGTGTGTCTCCTCGAGGACTCGGTCGGGAGCCTGGTACTCGAACCTTGACGAGTTGGTCGCGACGGTTCGGCCGCCTGAAGCCGCCGACTGCCCCGGCACTTCGACGGTGGTCCTGTAGGTGAGAGCGAAGCTCGATGCGGCGACGGTGCTGCTCGCGGCGCCCTGCAACTGCTGTTGGGCGAGAGGTGGGGCCATGAGGAGTGACAGCACGATGGCACCGGCGCTGAGCAGCGCCAGCAGCCCGAGCGGCGCGTACGACAGAACACTTGTTGGGGCTCGCATCCACAGAGTATGGGCGCCCCGGGCGATCCACTGCCAACGGAGGGGTTACGGAGGGGTCGGTGCCTTGGCGCCCGGGTCGACGAGACCGTCCCGACCACCTGGCTCAACGAGGCCGGGGGTCCTCCTCGGACACCGAATTCGTCGGCAGCTCGACGGTCCGCGCCTGCCGGGGAACCTCTCGCTGGCGGAGGCGGTCGGCCAGCCATCTGATGCTGTTCGGCTCGGCCATCACGCGATCCCAACCCTCGAGCACCTCTTCCATCCGGTCGCGCTCAGGAATCCAACCCACCACGGCCACCGTCACGGAGTCGGTTCGAACCTGCGACCGGTACAGGTCACCGAACGGGTCCTCTGTCATCGGCACGTCGGGCTCACGCATCACGTACAGCTCGCCTGTGTCCGCCACCCAAGACAGCTCGTAGCGCGCGCCGTCCGCGTCACGCCACTCGGTCCCCAGCTCGATCTCCTCGGAGCGACGACGGCGCTCATCGGCCTCGTAGAACTGTTCGATGTCCATCGGCGCTTCGGGCACGGACCACTTCTTACCAAATGCACGGTAGCGGCATGGACCCCCGGGGGCGCTTCCGTCCAATGAGACCGAAGAGGCCCGGCACCCCTCACCAACCCCTCGTCGGAATCCTCCCGCCGACATCCCCGAGCGCGCCCCCTCCCTTCCGGGAAGGAGGCCGGAGACCTTCCGGCTCGGACCGGCGCCCGGACCGCGGTCTCGCGCTTTGGCTTGAGTATGGTTGCGCGACCGATGCCAAGAGCTGCCCGCATCCACAATGTTGCAGACGCGCGAAATCTCGCCCGGCGCATCCTTCCACGGGCGGTGTTCGACTACATCGACGGTGGCGCCGAGGACGAGGTGACGATGAGGGAGAACGAGCGGGCGTTTCGCGAGATCGCGTTCCGCCCGCGCATGGCGGTGAAGGTCGGGCGGCCGCGGCTCGACACGACGGTTCTGGGCACGCCCGTCGCGCTCCCGGTGTTGCTCGCTCCCAGCGGTCTGGTCCAGATCATGCACCCCGACGGCGCGCTCGGGGCGGCGCGTGCGGCTAAGCGAGCTGGAACCGTGTCGGTGCTGAGCGCCGTGGCCGGCACCCCTCTCGAGACCTTCGCCGGCGAGCCAGGGCCACGATGGTTCCAGCTGTATGCCGCCGAGCGCGACACGGCCGAGCAGCTGATGGACCGGGCCGCCACCGCGCGGTTCGAGGGCCTCGTCGTCACCGTCGACACGCCTACTCTGGGCAACCGAGAGCGTGACGTTCGAAACGGCGTGGCAGGGCCGCTCCGGCTCGATGCTCGCTCTGCGATGCGCTTGGGCCCGCAGATCCTGGCCCACCCCGCCTGGAGCCTCGGCATGTTTCGCACCGGGATGCGGCTGTTCGCCAGGGCACCCGGGTCACCTGTGACGGCCCCGGGAACAGGCGCGCAGGCTAGGGACGGCTCCGGTGGAGGCCCGGTCGGGGCGGCGGCCTCAGCGGGCGCGGTGGTGATGCTGTCGTCGCCCTTCACCTGGGAGGACATCGCGTGGATCCGAAGCCGCTGGTCCGGCCCTCTCCTGGTGAAGGGCATTCTCTCGGGCGACGACGCCGTCCTGGCGGCCGAGGCCGGGGCTGACGCGGTCGTGGTGTCGAACCACGGTGGGCGCCAGCTCGAAGGCGCGCCCGCCACCATGCGGGTGCTGCCCGAGATCGTCGCCGCGGCAGGAGATCGGCTGGAGGTCTTGATGGACGGTGGAGTGCGCCGCGGTGGGGACGTCGTCAAGGCGCTCGCCGCTGGAGCGCGTGCCGTGTTTGTGGGCCGTCCTTACCTGTACGCGCTCGCCGCCGCGGGCGAGGCCGGGGTAGAAAGGATGCTCGAAATCCTGAGCAGCGAGACGAGCAGAACGCTCTCGTTGTTGGGCTGCCCCGGGGTGTCCGATCTTGATCGCAGCTGGCTCCAGAAGCCCTGACGCCTGCCGCGCGACCTAGACGCTCCGGGTACGGCCGAGCCGACTCTCCACCTCGAGCACCTCCCGTGTCGTCTTCAGCACGGAGTCGGGATTGAGGCTCATCGAGTCGATGCCGATCTGCACCAGGTAGTCGGCCATCTCGGGGTAGTCCGAAGGTGCTTGCCCGCACAGCCCCGAGTGAATGCCGTTGCGGCGGCACCCCTCGACGGCCAGACGGATCATCTCCTTCACACCCTCGTCACGCTCGTCGAAGTCGAACGCGAGGATCTCGCTGTCACGGTCGACCCCCAGGGTGAGCTGCGTCAGGTCGTTCGAACCGATCGAGAAGCCGTCGAAGTGCTTGGCGAACTGGTCGATCAGCACGACGTTGTTCGGGATCTCGCACATGGCGTAGACCTTCAGTCCGTTCTCCCCGCGCCGGAGCCCCAACTCCGCCATCTTGGCCAGCACCTGCTCGGCCTCGTTCACACGGCGCACGAAGGGGAGCATGAGGACCACGTTCGTGAGCCCCATGTCGTCGCGCACGCGCCTCATGGCCCGACACTCGAGCGCGAACCCCTCTTCGTATGCGGGGTGCGCATAGCGCGACGCACCTCGGAAGCCGAGCATCGGATTGTCCTCGTGAGGTTCGAAAGCAGCGCCTCCGACGAGGGCCGCGTACTCATTTGTCTTGAAGTCCGACATTCTCACGACGACCGGCTTGGGCCAGAACGCGGCGGCGATGGTCCCGATGCCTTCGGACAGTCGCTCCACGAAGAAGCTCTCGCCGTCGGGGTACCCACGGATGAGCCGGGCGAGATACTCCCGATCAGAGGGATCGGTCACCTTCTCTGGGTGGATCAGAGCGAGCGGGTGCGCCTTGATCGACTCGCTGATGATGAACTCCATACGTGCGAGGCCCACGCCGTCGTTCGGTAAGAACGAGCTCTTGAACGCGAGGTCGGGATTCCCCAGGTTGACCATGATCTTCGTCGCCGGCCGCGGCAGGTCGGCCACCTCCGTGCGCTCGACCTTGAACGGCACCTCTCCCCGATAGACGCGACCCGCATCACCCTCTGCACACGACACGGTGACGACGTCGCCGCTTCGTACACGAGTTGTGGCGTTACGAGCACCCACCACCGCAGGGATTCCGAGCTCGCGAGCGATGATCGCGGCGTGGCAGGTGCGCCCGCCGTGGCTCGTCACTATCGCCGCCGCGGTCTTCATGACCGGTTCCCAGTCGGGGGTCGTGGTATTGGCCACCAGCACCTCGCCGGGATTGAACTGCGACAGCTGGCTGACGTCCTCGATGAGACGGGCCGTACCCGACGCGATCTTCTCTCCCACCGAACGCCCTTCGGCTATGACCTCACCCTGCTCTTCGATCGAGTAACTCTCGAGTGTCGTCACTTTTCGCTGGGAGGCGACGGTCTCGGGCCGAGCTTGGACCATGTAGATGCGACCGTCGACGCCGTCCTTCGCCCATTCCATGTCCATCGGCCGGCCGTAGTGTTGCTCGATCTTGCATGCGTATTCGGCGAGCTCGAGCACCTCCTCGTCGGTGATGCAATAGCGCGCCCGGTCGTCCTCGGGTGTCTCGATGTTGCGAGTGGTGCGGTCCGACTCGCCTTCTACGAAGATCATCATCACCGCCTTGTCACCGAGCAGGTGCCGCAGAACGGTTCGGTGGCCCTGAGCAAGGGGCGGTTTGTGGACGTAGAACTCGTCCGGCTCAACCGATCCCTGAACGACGTTCTCACCGAGACCATAGGCGCCGGTGATGAACACGACGTCACGAAAACCTGATTCGGTGTCCAGCGAGAACATCACGCCCGACGCGGCCAGGTCGGAACGCACCATCTTCATCACACCGATGGACAGAGCCACCTTGAAGTGGTCGAAACCTTGGTCGGTGCGGTAGTGGATCGCCCGATCCGTGAACAGACTTGCAAAACACTTACGACATGCGTCGAGCAGGTTCTCGTCACCGTGGATGTTCAGGTAGGTCTCCTGCTGGCCTGCGAAGCTGGCATTCGGCAGGTCCTCGGCAGTGGCCGAGCTCCGGACCGCGAGGCTCACTTCCTCGCCGTACTCGTCCTGGAGCTTACGGTAGGAGGAGATTATCTCGACCTTGAGGTCCTCTGGCAGGCCCGCGTTGTAGACGATCTCCCGAGCGCTCTTTCCGCGGCACGCGAGATCCGATACGTCGTTCGGATCGAGGGCATCGATGACGGAATGCAACTCATCCCACGCACCGGCTTCGTCGAGCACGTGTCTGTAAGCGTCGGCGGTGATAGCAAACCCGTTCGGTACGAGCACGCCTTCGGCCGATAGTTTGCGGAACATCTCCCCTAGCGAGGCATTCTTGCCCCCCACCACTGAGACGTCACCGATTCCTATCTCCTCGAAGAAGCGGACATAGCTGAACTGGCTCATGGTCTTCCTCCTACAGCTCCACGGCTCTTCGAGTGGCGACAAACGCTGCCACTATCAGCATCTTCGCACCAGTCGACGGCCACTAGGGCCCCAAGTCACTTCGCCGGCGTCGGCCGCAGGGCCGGGTGGATTCGGGGAAAGTCCCTGGCCAAGGCAGCACCGGACACCTACCATCGGTCCATGGCACTCCCGGCGCCCTCGGAGGACTCCACGTGCCTCGTGACCGGAGCCTCTTCTGGCATCGGCGCGGACCTTGCCCGCCAGCTGGGTCAGCGAGGCCACGGCTTGACGCTTGTCGCGCGGCGCGAGGACCGGCTGAGCTCGCTCGCCGAAGAGCTCAGCTCGGAGCACCGAGTTCGCGCCGAAGTGCTTGTCGCCGACCTGACTGATGCCTCGGCGCGGGCGAGCCTCGCGCCCGCCATCTACGAACGCGGTCTGAAGGTCGAGCTGCTCGTGAACAACGCCGGCTTCAGCACGACGGGACCGGTGCAGCGTGCCGACCATGAGCGCGAGGTGTCGATGATCCGCACGGACGTGGAAGCGGTGGTCGACCTGTGCAGCCTCTTCGTGCCGGACATGGTGCGGCGTGGACAAGGAGCCGTGCTCAATGTGTCCTCCACAGCGGCCTTCCAGCCCCTTCCGGGTCAGGCCGGCTACGCGGCTTCCAAGGCGTTCGTGCTCTCCTACAGCCACGCAATTCGCGCCGAGCTGCGCGGTACGGGAGTGACGGTCACGACCTTGTGCCCTGGACCGGTGAGAACCGAGTTCGCAGAAATGGCGGGCTTCGCCGACGCGGAGTTGGAACGCAGCCTTCCGAAGTTCATGTGGCAGACTCCAGCTCAGGTAGCGCGCGCCGCGATCGAAGGGCTCGAGCGCGATCGCGCGGTGGTCATTCCCGGTCTTTCCAACAGGATCGCCGCCTACATGGGGTACATGACCCCTCGCGAGATCCTCCTGGCGATCGTCGCCCGCCAGCACCCCTCTCTCAGAAGAGCACCTCCGTAGCTGCCCGTACCCAATCAGTTAATCGGGACCGCGAAGTCGCAGTCGGGCGCACTCGCCTCAGTGACCGACCCGCTCGCCAGGAAGGTCACCCTCACCCCCAGCTCACTCGGACGTGCACCGTGTTCGTCTGCCCACTCTCGGAGCGATCGCGAGACCAGCTGCCACTGTGCGGGGCTGATCTGCCCTCCGGGACCGAGATTGACGAACGCTTCGCGGTGCGCTGGCTCGCTGCGCAGCTCCAGCTCGGGGAAATCGACGGCGAGCGCGTCGCCCCGGTCGTCGGGAACGGGCCGGCACCACTCGATCGGGCCGTCGCTGTCGTCGTTCACCTCGCCCCAGTAGATGCAAAAGGCGGCTCCGGCCCTTCCCCTCATCGGTGGCAGCGGACGTTGCCTGAGCAGGGCCACGAACTCCTTGCCGAGCGCCCAGGCTCCCTGCTCGCCATCGACGTTGCGTTTCAGGCACAGCAGGCTCCGGCTGGGGATGTCCCTCGTCGTAACTTCGTACATCACCGACCTCTTTCCGTTCAAACGGTCAACGAGGTAGGCGGCGAGGTCTCGCCGGGCAGTGTACTCGACCTCGACAGAGCCCCAGTACTGAGAGATCCGCTCGGCGGCTAGCTCCGGCTCGAGGCCGAGGATGACCTTTATGTCGGCGAGCGGGACCTGCAGCTGGCGCAACGCAACGACGAGGTGTGCCTGCTCGAGCCGTACAGCTTCGTATAGGCGATACCCGGAACTGTCGTCCACGCGCACCGGCACGAGCAGCCCGAGCTCGTCGTAGAGACGAAGCGCCTTCGGCGACAGGCGAGAACGTCTTGCGAACTCCCCGATGGTCATGAAAGCCACTTGAGCTCCGTGCGCTACCTGGCATTTCGATGCTATGTCGATGGGTATGTCGCTGGTATTTCGCTCTTTCTTGTGGGGCTGGCACTTGTGGGGCTGGCAGGGATCGAACCTGCGACCCAGGGATTATGAGTCCCCTGCTCTGACCACTGAGCTACAGCCCCTGCACCGACACGTCTCGGCGACGGATCCGCCTCAGGCTTAGCAGCCAGATGTCTGCACGCCCGGCACACCGATGGGCGCATACCGCACCCGGCTCCGGGGGAGAGACTCGAACTCTCAACCTAGCGGTTAACAGCCGCTTGCTCTGCCAATTGAGCTACCCCGGAATGACGCACTCCAGCGCTGCCCGAAGATAGCAGCGGCCCGTGCTCACGCAGCTTGACCCGGTCGGTTCCTCCAAGGACAGCGGATCAGAGACCTCCTCAGGTCTCGTCGAGGAAGTCCCGCAGCGGCTGGGCGGCATTCGGGTGTCGCAGCTTCGCGAGCGTCTTGGCCTCGATCTGGCGGATCCGCTCACGGGTGACACCGAAGGCCTTTCCCACCTCCTCGAGTGTTCGTACCCGGCCGTCTTCGAGGCCGAAGCGTAATTCCATGACCTCGCGCTCTCGCTTGGGCAGGGTGGCCAACGCGTCGCGCACCGCTTCGTGGAGCATCGAACGTGTCGCCGCGTCGTCTGGGACCTCCGCTCCGTGGTCCTCGATGAGGTCCGACAGGCTGAAGTCCTCTTCGTCGCCCATCGGCTGCTCCAGCGACACCGTCTCCTGGTTGATGCGCTGGATCTCGCGCACGCGTTCGATCGGGAACTCGACCCGCCCTGCGATCTCCTCGGCAGTCGGTTCGCGTCCAAGCTCTTGGAGCAGCTGGCGCTGGACCCTCGCGACCTTGTTGATGGTCTCGACCATGTGGACCGGGATCCGTATCGTCCTTCCCTGGTCGGCGAGTGCCCGCGTGATCGCTTGGCGGATCCACCACGTGGCATAGGTCGAGAACTTGAACCCCTTCGTGTAATCGAACTTCTCGACGGCGCGCATGAGACCGAGGTTTCCCTCTTGAATGAGGTCGAGGAAAGCGAGACCCCGGTTGCGATATCTCTTGGCGATGGAGACGACCAGCCTGAGGTTCGCCTCGATGAGCGCTTCCTTTGCTTGGTGTCCTCTGCGCACCTGACTGCGGAGCTTGGTCCGCTCCTCGCTTCTCGTCTGTGCGGCGGACACCGCTCGAGCACGAGACGGCCCGTCGGGGCGCAACCCTGTCTCGGCGACGCCCTTGGTGCGCGCGAGCGCCTCTGCAGCAGCGTTGCCGGCTTCGATCCTCCTGGCCAGCTCCTCTGCGGCAGCGTTACCGGCCTCCATCCGCCTGGCCAGCTCCACTTCGAGGTCGGCGGTGAGAAGCGGGACCCTTCCTATCTCCTTCAGGTATGCATGGACCGGATCAGCGGCCGTGCCCCCGCCGTGTTCGGATGACGTGTATGAGGCGATCCTCCCGCGCCCTGGTGACTTGCGCTGGCGGTCCATGACCGCGTCACTCGAGTCGCGCTCTGCGGCCCGGCGACGCCGGCGCCTCAAAAGACGCCTCTCGGCCTTCGTCGCGTCGCTGTCCCTGCCGATGAGCGGGCCCCCCTCAGAAGAGGCAGCGGCCGCTCGCTCTTCCCCGGCGGTATCGGCTCGGCCCACCGCTTCACCCACGCCCACCGCCTGGCCCAGCTCGTCTTCAGTTTCGTCTTCGGTTTCGTCTTCGGCGTTGAGCTCGTCGGGCAGTTCCGTGCCGACAGCTACCTCAGCAACGGCCTCCGCGACAGCCTCTGCCAGCACCACAGGTGCGGTGTCGCGACGCGTCTCCTCGACATACTCGATGCCCTCGGAGCGCACACGCGACACGACGCCCTCGATCACGTCGTGACTGAGCTCCACCGCCTGGAGCACCAGGATCAAATCGTCCTGGGTGAGGTAACCACGCCGTCGACCGACGGCGAGTAGCTGCTCGAAGTCCTCGTCGACGATTCCGTCGGGTGCCGACCGCACGGTACCGACCGGCGGGTGAACCTTGCTCATTCGATCTCCTCGCCGCGTTCCACCAACCAGGCTAGCAACCGGTCCGTCGCCGCGGTGACGAGACCGGGGTCGTCGAGCTCCTCTACGATCCTCTTCACGCGCGAAGACAACGCTGCGAGCTCGGCGAAGCTCTGCGGGGACAACCTCGCCTGGCCGTCGATCTCGGCGAGTGCCCTGCGCGCTGCGAATCGCACCAGCTGCACCACGACGCCGTCCACATCTGCCGACGGTTCTTCCACCGCCAGCCTGCGCAGGAGCCCGGCGGCCTCCGCTCGGCGCGTCTCGGCCAGTTCGATCGCTTCGTGCAGGTTTTCCGACGCGGCTAGAACCTCGTATGCCGTTCGCTGCGTCGGGTCCGAGAAGAGCACGGGTTCGAGCCTGCGGGTCACGAGCTCGCGGTCGTGAACAGCCAGTCGCAGCGCCTCGAGCCCGGCCTTCTGTGTCTCGCCCGAGGACCGATGAGGCTCGACCGGGCCCGGTGCCCCAGGGGCGCGTCCCGACCATCCGTCTCCTGTGTGGACGATACGACCTCGTCCGCCTGCCCTCGGGGAGGTGCTTCGGCTGTCGAGGTGGTCGGCCAGCGCCCTGAGCGCTTGCGGTTCGAGCCGGGTGCGGTCCGACACGACCATGAGGTACTGGTCGCGCACCAATTCGTTGGGATGCTCGGCGATCACCGCCATGGCGGCCTCGGCCGCTTTCACCCGACCCTCGGCGCTGCGAAGATCTCCCTCCTCGAGAACCCGATCGACCCTGAACCCCAGGAACGGTTGCGCCTCGGCGACCGCCTTCAGCAGCGCAGGGGGGTCCTGCACTGCCAGATCCGCCGGGTCGGCCCCCGTCGGGAGCGAAGCGACGGCAACGTCCACCTCGTGGTGGCGCTCCCACTCGTACACTCGACCCGCGCCGGCCTGGCCGGCGGCGTCGGCGTCATATGCCAGGACGACCCTCCGGGCGAAGTTGCGCAGGAGACGAAAATGCTCCTCGCCCAGGGCGGTGCCACAGGTCGCCACTGCCCTCGGCAACCCCGCCAGGAAGAACGCGATCACGTCCGTGTACCCCTCGCAGACGATGACCTCTCCGCTCGCCACCACGTCCTGTTTCGCCCAATTCAGCCCGTACAGGGTGCGACGCTTGGAGTAGACGGGACCTTCCTGCGAGTTCTTGTACTTGGGCTCTGTGGGAGCACCCGAGCCCGCGCCACGCCCGGGAAGCACTCGCCCGCCCAAGGCGACCGCTTTGCCCGAAGGGTCGAAGATGGGGAAGACCACCCGGGCACGAAAGGCGTCCTGTTGGCGCCCGAGCCGGTTGACGAAGCCAAGACCCGCATCGACCAGCACTTTGTCGGGCACGGTCAGGTGGCGTGCCAGCACGTCCCAGTCGTCGGGTGCCCAGCCGAGCTGGAACCGCCTGACGACGTCGCCGTCGTATCCGCGCGATCGCAGGTAGTCACGCGCCGGACCGGCGTCGGGAGCCGAGAGCAACCGCTCGTGGTAGAAGGCGACGGACTCGGAGAGGGCCGAGAGCAACGCGGCGCGCCGCCGACGGTCGCCCGAGACCGCTGCGTCCTCGGTGATCGTGACGCCCGCGCGCTCGGCGAGCGCGCGCACCGCCTCCACGAAATCCAGGTGGTCGATCTCACGCAGGAAGGTGATGGCGTCTCCGGAGCGCTGACACCCGAAGCAGTAGTAGACGCCCATTTCCGCGTTGACGCTGAACGAAGGCGTCTTCTCCTGGTGGAACGGGCAGAGCCCCACCCATCTCGTTCCCTGACGTTTGAGCGCCCCGTGCTCGCCGATCAGCGCCACGATGTCCGTTGCGGCACGGACACGGGCGACATCCTCCTCCGAGATGGCCACGACCAGGAAGGTACCGCAGCGGAAGCCGGACCAAGGCCTCAGCGACAGAGGCGGCCACTGATCTCGGCCACCAGGCCTCCGATGGGCACGCGGACTTGGGCGGTCGTGTCGCGGTCACGCACGGTCACGGCCCGGTCGTCGACCGAGTCGAAGTCGACGGTCACGCACCAGGGGGTGCCGACCTCGTCCTGACGCCGGTAGCGGCGCCCGATCGACTGGGTCACGTCGTAGTCGCAGAGGCACAAAGGCCGAAGCAGGTCCAGCACCTCATGTGACAGGGGTTCGAGCACGTCGTTCTTCGACAGCGGGAGCACCGCCACCTGATAAGGAGCGAGCCGTGGGTCGAGACGAAGCAGCGCCCTTCGCTCACCGGACACCTCGTCCTCGTCGTAGGCGGCGATCAAGAAGGCCATCATCGTGCGGGTGGCACCCGCAGAGGGCTCGATGACGTGCGGCACGTAGCGTTCTCCCGTCGCCTGGTCGAAGTACTCGAGCTTCTCGCCCGATCGCTCCGAATGGGCCCGAAGGTCGTAGTCGGTGCGGTTCGCGACGCCTTCGAGCTCGTCCCAACCCCAGGGGAACAAGAACTCCACGTCGGCCGTGGCCACCGAGTAATGCGACAGCTCGTCTGGCTCGTGGTTGCGCAGGCGCAGGCGATCGGCGGGGATGCCCAGGTCCAGGTACCAACGCATGCGCTCGGAGGTCCAGTACTCGAACCACTTCTGCCCCTCGGCGGGTGGTACGAAGTACTCCATCTCCATCTGCTCGAACTCGCGGGTGCGGAAGACGAAGTTCTGAGGGGTGATCTCGTTGCGAAACGACCTGCCCACCTGCGCGATCCCGAATGGCGGCTTCTTCCGGGTGGTCTGGAGCACGTTCAGGAAGTTGACGAACATGCCCTGGGCCGTCTCGGGACGCAGGTACGCGACCGAGGAGTCCTCCTCCACCGGACCTGCGTGCGTCTTGAACATGAGGTGAAACGCGCGTGGCTCGGTGAGGTCGGCCGAGCCGCAATTCGGGCAGACGCCCGCGATCTTGTCCGCCCGCCATCGCTCGTGGCAGTTCCGGCAGTCCACGAGAGGATCGGTGAACGTGGCCAGGTGGCCGGACGCCTCCCAGATCTGACTGGGTGAGAGGATCGCCGCGTCGATCCCCACCACGTCGTCGCGCATCTGGACCATCGAGCGCCACCAGGCATCCTTCACGTTGCGAAGCATGTTGACACCAAGGGGGCCGTAATCGTAGGTGGAACGAAAACCCCCGTAGATCTCCGCCGACGGGAAGATGAACCCGCGCCGTTTGCAGAGGTTGACTATGCGTTCCATCAGGCCGTCCGGCGCGCCTCCTCGTTGCGTTTCGGACGTCGCAGGCTGCGCGGTCATGCGGGCAAGGCTATCGGGCACGCCGATGTGCGTCGGCCAACCTGATGGTCCGACACGTCCCGCACACGCTCTTCGATGTCGAGCTCCCGGGTGCCCGCTGGCGCCAGAAGGTGCCGACGTCCGTCGCGCCGCAGAGTTCGGCTACCCGGTCGGGCTCGATCTCAGGCTGCGCAGCCTGCGGTCGAGGTGCACCTCCATCGCCTCGGTGGCGAGGTCGGTCACCTCGTCCGTGGACGGCCCCGCTGGTTCGGCCAGAGCTGACGCAAGTCCGCCGCCCAGGATGCGCCGTACTACGTCGAGGGCACCCGCAGAGACCGGGCGCCCGCGACGGCACGACCTGCAAAGCACACCTCCTTCGAGGAGGTCGAACGCCGTGAGCCCGGAATCCGAACCGCACGACGCACAGCGATCGACGATCGGTCCCGAACCCTCCAGGGCGAGCACCTTCAGGCAGAATGCGCCCACCAAGAGAGGAGCGTCTGCATTGTCGAGAGACCTGAGAGCACCCACCAGCATCTCGTAGAGGCGCGGGTCGGGATGACGTTCCTGAGCCAGTTGGTCCACCACCTCCAGCAAGGTGAAGGCCTTAACCACGCGGGACAGGTCCTCACGCACAGCCCGAAAGCCGTCGAGAACCTCCACCTGGGTGACCGTGTCGAGCTCGCGACCGCTCCAGCACTGCAGCGCGACTTGGCTCATGGGCTCGAGGCGACCACCGAACTTCGAGGTGGTTCGGCGAACCCCCTTGGCGACGGCACGCACCTTGCCGTGTCCCTTGGTGACCATGGTGACGATCCGGTCGGCTTCACCGAGTCGAAGGGAGCGAAGGACCACGCCCTCGTCGCGATAGAGGCTCACACCAGCGCCCTTTTACCGGGTGCTCTCGAGACGAGCGCTCTGCTCGTCGTTCGCTTCATCGTTCGCCCGCCTGCGGTTCGCTCACGTCTCTGGTGCCCCGTCGCCCGACCCTTCGCTCTTCGAGTTGCGATCTACTTGGTAGGGACGGCGCTCGGGCGTGGTGCGACCCCCGAGGAGGTTGCCCAGAGCGAGCATCCCCACGATCGCGACGACGGTCACGAGCACGCCGACGGCAGCCGTCATCCCTGCAACCGACAGCACTATCAGGCCACCGAGCACCACGAGCCCCGAAACCCAGCCGGCCGCCTTCACCTGAAGCTCACAACCGGCGCAGCCCGTGCCTCACGGGGCGGCCTCCGGCGCTCGTCGGCTCCTGACGGCAGCTGCGCGCCGTGCCGGATGGTCACCGATCCGCCCGCCCGCGTACCTGCCCGAAACGCCGTTCGCGCCGCTGGTACTCGCAGACGGCCTCGAAGAGGTGACGACGCCTGAAGTCGGGCCACAACGTGTCGGTGAAGACCAGCTCCGAGTACGCGAGCTGCCACAGCAAGAAGTTCGAGATGCGGTACTCCCCCGAGGTGCGGATCACCAGGTCGGGATCTGGCATGTCGGGGAAATAGAGGTGGGTGTGCAAAGCGCGCTCGTCGACACGCGCGGCAGGAACCCCGGCAGCCACGAGCGCCCTCACTGCGTCGACGATCTCGGCCCTGCCCCCGTAATTGAAGGCCATCGTCAGGGTCATGCGCCTGTTCGCGGTAGTCAGAGCTGCCGACTCGTCCATGCGCCTCATCACGCGTCTGGGCACCCTCCAATCCCGACGCCCTGCGAAACGGATCCTCACTCCCTTCTCGTGCAATTCGTCACGACGACGCACGAGGAGCGACTCGTTGAAACCCATCAGGTACCGCACCTCGTCGCGCGGCCGACGCCAGTTCTCCGTGGAGAAGGCGAACATGGTCAGCCACTCGATCCCGATCTCGAGCGCCCCGTTCACCGTGTCGAGCAGCGCCTCCTCGCCTGCGGCGTGCCCCTCGGTGCGAGGTAGGCCTCGTTGGGCCGCCCACCTGCCGTTGCCGTCCATGACACAGGCAACGTGAGCCGGGACGCGACCCGGGTCGACCGCTTCGTGCGCGGCCTGGTCGGCGGAGCAACACACGCTCCGAAACTAGTTGCTGAGGCACGGGTCCCCCCGGGCACCTTGAAACGCCGTCGTGGGCCGAGAGCCGCCCATGAGCGAAGAACCCCGACGAGAGGAGGACCTAAAGAGCGACCGAAGCAAAAACGAGGCGGCCGAAGCCGCCTCGTTTCAGGTACTGGCCCCTCGAGGGACAGCTCGTGCGGTTCAGAGGCGGCGTACCTTGGTCGCCTGGGGGCCCTTGGCCCCGCTGGTCGACTCGAAGTCGACCCTCTCTCCCTCGACGAGCTCACGGTATCCCGTACCATCAATAGCCGAGAAATGGACGAACACGTCGGGCGAGCCGTCATCTGGGGTGACGAAGCCGTAACCCTTCGTCGAGTTGAACCACTTCACAGTGCCTTCAGGCATTTGGTCTTGCCTCTCTCTCCACGCACGAAACTGAACCTGGGAGACAGAAGCGTCAACCCACTACGGCGCAAGGCCCTGCGTGATCCAACCAAGCGCCCTTATAGCTTAGCCACTGACAGAACGGGGTGGCACGGATTTCCCTCATCACGACGGCGCCACCGTCGCACCACCGGAACTGCCTGGCATTACGGTCGCGCCCGTGCCCCCCGAACGAGGCATTGCTCGACTGCTCGAGAAGGTGACGCGCTCTCTGCCGGGCGGCGGGGAACAACGGCCGGGCCAGGTGGAGATGGCCGAGCGGGTGAGCGCGGCGATCGACGAGGGCCGCCATCTCGTCGTGCAGGCGGGCACCGGGACGGGCAAGTCCCTCGCCTACCTGCTCGCGGTGGTCCAGTCGGGTCGAAGGGTCGTGGTGGCCACCGCCACGAGAGCGCTCCAGGACCAGCTGGCCCAGAAGGACCTGCCCTTCCTCGCCGCGCACAGCGGTCCGAGAAGCGGCTTCACCTTCGCCGTGCTGAAAGGGCGGTCCAACTACCTTTGCCGCCAACGCGCCGCGGAGATGAGCGGAGCTAGCGCGGGTCAGCAGATGTTCGACGAGATCTCGACGCACGACGGGCGATCGGGCTCCAGCGACGAGAAGATCGACTTTCGCAGCTTCGGCTCCCAGGTACGCCGGATTCTCGACTGGTCCGAGCGTTCTGCTTCGGGTGATCGCGCGGAGCTCGACTTCGAGCCTCACCAGCGGGTGTGGGCGGCGCTGTCGGTCGGTGCGCGCGAGTGCCCCGGGGCTTATCGGTGCCCCTCCGGTCCCGTGTGCTTCGCGGAGCGAGCACGCGCTCTGGCGGCGGCCTCTGACATCGTCGTGGTGAACACGCATCTCTATGCCACTCACGTCGCAAGCGACAATGCGGTCCTGCCGGACCACGAAGTGCTCGTCTTCGACGAAGTTCACGCCGTCGAGGACGTCATGACCGCCGGGCTCGGTGTGGAGCTCTCCGCCGCGCGGCTGAGGGCCATGGCGTCGGCGGGACGCGGCCTGCTCGGTCATGCCGAAGAGGCCCTGGCCGATGCGCTGTCCGAGGTCGCCGGCCAGCTCGATGCACAGCTGCAGTCGCGACTGGGGATGCGCGTGCTGGTAGAGCGCGTAGGTGAAGCGGGCTCGACGGACGAAACGGCGCGCGACAGCGAGCTCGAGAGGGTGCTCGCCCTGGCGCGCGGCCGTGTAGAGGCGCTGGTGGAGGCGCTCGGGCACCACGTCGGCGGCGAGACGGGCGGCGCAGAGCAAGACGGAGGGCGCCGGACGCGCGCCCTGCTGTCGGCGGGCCACCTGCTCGAGGACCTCTCAGAGCTCGAGACCGCACGGGACGATCACGTCGCGTGGGTGGAGGCGGCCGGGCCCGCGGGGCGCCTCCCGACGCTGCGCCTGGCACCGGCCGAGATAGGGCCGGTTCTCGAAGAGCGACTTTGGCCGAGGGTGACCGCTGTGCTCACCTCGGCCACCGTGCCCCTCCTGCTGGAGGAGACGCTCGGTCTCCCCAAGTCGCAGACCGACCGGGTCGACGTCGGAAGCCCGTTCCCCTATGAACGTTGCGCGTTGTTGTACTGCCCGACGGACCTGCCGGACCGCCGCAGCCCCGGTGCCGAGACTGCGGTGCAAGCCGAGCTTCACAGGCTGATCGTCGCCGCCGGGGGACGCACGTTGGCACTGTTCACGAGCTGGCGCGCCATGGAGGCGGCCGTCGAAGCGTTGAGACCACGCCTCGAGTTCACGGTGCTTGCCCAGAACGACTTGCCGAAACCCAGGCTCCTCGAGGTGTTCAACGTCGAAGAGTCCGCATGCCTGTTCGCCACGATGTCGTTCTGGCAGGGGGTGGACGTGCCGGGAACGACTCTGAGCGTGGTCGCCGTGGACAGACTGCCCTTCCCCCGCCCCGATGACCCTTTGATACAGGCGCGCCGCGAACGCGCCGGGAACGGTGCTTTCAGGTCCGTGGACCTGCCTCGCGCGGCCATGCTCCTCGCCCAGGGGGCGGGGCGCTTGATCCGCTCCTCGGCCGACTCGGGCCTCGTCGCAGTGCTGGATCGCCGCCTCGTCACCGCGCGCTACGGCCGCACGCTTCGCGCTGCGTTGCCGCCCATGCGCTTCACCACGCACCGCGAGGAGGCCCTCGCCTTCCTAGCCTCGATCCGGACGAGCTCCGTTCCTCGACGGCCGCCGCAGGGAGACGAGCGGCAAAGCGCCCAAGAGCACGCGGTCGAAGCGCCGTCCGGGACACCGAGGGGACCGGCGAATCAGTAGCCGAGGCGCTCGATCACCTCCGGGCGCTCCTGCCATCGCTTCTCCACGCGCACGTGGAGCTCGACGAAAGCGCCGGCCGGCAACTGCTCGCGAACGGCGATGCCC
The DNA here is from genome assembly GCA_050011255.1 of Acidimicrobiales bacterium. Lineage (GTDB taxonomy): Bacteria > Actinomycetota > Acidimicrobiia > Acidimicrobiales > UBA8190 > Bog-564. Next base: position 19,834 of record JBEKJK010000003.1, on the reverse strand, counting down.
ACATCCTTCAGGACTCTTCCCTCGCGTCCGATCACTATCGCCTTTTGCGACTCTCGCTCGACGACGATCTCCACCCGCACGCGAGGCCACTCCCACTCGCTCACCCGGCATGCGATCGAGTGCGGAAGCTCGTCGCGCACCCTGGCCAAGAGCTGCTCGCGAACGAGCTCCGCCACCCAGAACGCCTCGGGAACGTCGCTCACCATGTCGTCGGGGAAGTACCGGGGTCCCTCGGGCAACCGCTCGAGCACCGCCTCCACGAGCTCGTCGACGCCTCGACCGGACCTGGCCGACAACGCGAAGTACTCGACCCCCCGGTCCTGTGGGAGTTCGGGCCCGTCCTCGTGTGCCGCGCCCTGTCGGAGGACCTCGTCGTTCGTGCCCGAGACGTCCGAAGTGCCTGCGTTGTTCACGCCCTCGAGTACCTCGTGCGCGGAGGAGAGCTGAGCCAGCACCTCTGCGGACGTGGCGCGATCGACCTTGTTCACGACCACCAGCAAGCGAAGAAGGTCCCGCTCGCCGTTCGAGCCCGATGCGCACGATGCTGCCGCCCGCTCGAGCACGAGACGATCGCCCGGACCCAGGGCGGCCGTGGCGTCGAGCATCGCCACCACCACGTCCACGTCGTAAAGGGCCTCCGCCACCTGCTGGTTGAGCCGGCGTCCGAGCGCGCTGCGGGGTCGGTGCAGGCCCGGGGTGTCCACGAAGACTGCCTGGATTCCGGGACGATGGAGCACTCCTCGCACCGATCGCCGGGTCGTGTTCGGCCTGAGCGAGGTGATCGTGACCTTTGCCCCGAGGATCTGGTTGACGAGGGTCGACTTCCCGACGTTCGGCCGGCCGACCACCGCGACAAGACCGGAGCGAAAACCCTCTGCGCCGCGATCCTCTGTGTCTGCGGACCCCCTGTCGTGCGCGAGACGCCCTGACGACGCGCCATCTTCGCGGCCGGTGGTCTCGCCGGAGCCCGTGCCCATGCGACCAGATCTCAGTCCCGCCCGACGGGGGCGCCTTGGCCAGCACCTTGTTCGGAAGGTGCCGTAAGGGGCACGACGCGGATGCGACCGATCCGGTTCCCCTGCACCTTCTCCGCCACCAGCCGTATCCCACCCTCCTCCACCGACTCCCCCTCGCCGGGGACACGGCCGAGGAGGTTGATGAACAGACCACCCACCGTGTCCCAGTCACCCTTGGGCAACTCCGCGTGGACCAGCTCCGCCAGCTCGTCGACGTCGAGGCGCCCCGTCACCGACAGCTCTCCGCCGCCCAGACGCTCGACGGGAGGCTCCTCGATGTCGTACTCGTCGACTATCTCCCCCACGAGCTCCTCGATCAGGTCCTCGAGGGTGACGAGCCCCGCGGTCCCCCCGTACTCGTCGACCACGATCGCCAGGTGGTACTGCAACGCCTGCATCTCGCGCATGAGCCGGGACACCCGTTTCGTCTCGGGGACGAAGTGCGCCTCGCGAACGAATCCGCGCACGGACTCGTCACGAAAGCCTTCTCGTTCGGCTCGGACCAGGTCCTTCGCGTACGCGACACCGAGCACATCGTCGATGTTCTGCGAGTAGACGGGCAGCCTGCTGTAGCCCGCAGACATGGCGATACCCAGCGCATCGGACACCGTCCGCTGTGCCTCTACCGAGCACATGTCGGGACGGGGCACCATTACCTCGCGCACGATCGTGTCCCCGAACTCGATGACCGAGTGGATCAGGGCGCGCTCCTCGGTCTCTATGACTTCGTCCTCCAGCGCCACATCCGCCATGGCCAGCAGCTCGGACTCACTCACCTCCGCCCGTCGGCCTCGCGGCCCGACGAGCAGGTTGGCCAAGCCGATCAAGCCGTTCGACATCACCCGGAAGGGCGGGAACTTGACCACCGCCGCAACGACGGGGGCGGCGAGCAGAGCGGAGCGCTCAGGATTGTGCACCGCCCAGTTCTTCGGAAGGGCCTCGGCCAGGACGAAGATGATCACCACTTCGAACACGATGGCTGCGACGACCCCGAGCGCGCCGAACCATCGCTCGGCGAGGATCCCGACGAGCGTGGCGGTCACCAGCTGGGAGACGAGCACCAGCAGGAGCACGGGGTTCAAGAACTGCTCGGGATGCTCGACCAGCCTGACCAGCTGACGGGCGCCACGCCGGCGTTCGTCCGCGAGAGATATCGCCTTCACCTTGCTGGTGCGCGTGAGGCTCGTCTCTGCGAGCGCCAGGCCTGCGGCCGCCAAGAGGAGGACGACCACCACCGCGAGCAGGATCCAGTCGGTCGATCGAAATCGCGAGACGGCGACGAATGCTCCCCCGGCGTCGACGGGCATAACGGCGAGGCCTTACTCCGAGCCGCGGTGGAAACGGTCGAGCAGCTGCTGCTCGCGTCGCTCCATGCGCTCTGCCTCGTCGTCCACATCGTGGTCCATGCCCAGAAGGTGAAGCAGGCCGTGGACGACCAGGAGCGCCACTTCGTCCTCGAACGCCACCGAGCGTTCGGACGCGTTTCTCGCGGCTACTGACGGGCAGACGACCACGTCCCCGAGGAGGACCGGCATCTCGTCCTCGTCGCCGGCGAGCCCACCCCCCGGGCCCGTCCCGCCCTCGTCCGGGGACCTTCCGCCTTGATCGGGCTCGGCGTCGATCGGGAAGGCGAGAACGTCGGTGGGCCCGCTCTCGCCGAGGAAGCGCTCGCGCAGCTGTGCGATGGCGGGTTCGTCCACGAAAAGGAGCGACACCTCGACGTCCTCCTTCAACGCTTGGGAATCGAGCACCGAACGTGCGAGCTGCGCCCAGCGCGCCAGGTCGACCCGGCGCTCGGATTGCTCGTCAGCTGCGAAGACGTCAATGGCCATCGGTGTGGCTCTCGTACGCGCGGACTATGTCCGCCACGATGCGGGCCCTCACCACGTCGTGACGCGAGAGATGGACGAAAGCCACGTCAGTGACGCCCCCGAGCACCGATTCCATACCGGTGAGACCCGAGCGACCACCGGGCACGTCGATCTGGGTCACGTCGCCCGTCACCACCACCTTCGATCCGAAGCCGATACGCGTCAGGAACATCTTCATCTGCTCGGGGGAGGTGTTCTGCGCCTCGTCGAGGATGATGAAGCTTCGGTTGAGAGTACGGCCGCGCATGAACGCGAGGGGAGCCACCTCGATCGTCCCACGCTCGAGCAGCCTTTGCGCTCCCTCCGGACCGAGCAGGTCGTAGAGGGCGTCGTACAGCGGGCGCAGGTAGGGATCGACCTTGGCCATCACGTCACCGGGGAGGAAGCCGAGGCGTTCGCCGGCCTCCACGGCCGGGCGCGTCAGGATGATCCGCTCGACGTCCCGAGCCTGCAGGGCCTGGATCGCCAGGGCCACAGCCAGGTACGACTTTCCCGTGCCCGCGGGACCGATGCAGAAGGTGACCACGTTCGAGCCGATCGCGTCGGTGTAGCGCTTCTGTCCGGCAGTCTTCGGTCGGACGCTCCGGCCCCTCGCCGAGCGCAGCACCTCGGTGGTCATGACCTCCAAGGGGCTCACGTCGTCCTTCACCATGGCGATCGTGCGTCCGACATCAGAGACGTCGAAACCCTGGCCGCCCTCGAGGAGCTCTACGAGCTCGTCGAACAGCCGGCCGACCCGCTCGGCGTCCTCGCCCTCGATCGTGATCTCGTTTCCCCGCACCACGATCCGCGTGCCGTTGAACGCTTCCTCGATCAGTCGCAGCAGCTCGTCGCGCTGGCCGAGAAGGTTCACCATCAGGTGGTTGCCGGGGACGAGGATCTTGACCTGGGTGGGCGACACTGGCGTTCTGGACGCGAGGCTACCAGCGGGACCGGTACTCACCCCGGCGGCCACCCGAGGCGCCGGCCCCCGAGCACGTGCAGGTGGAGGTGGGGGATCGTGCTGCGCGCATCCTCTCCTACGTTGAACAACAACCGGTAGCCGCGACCGGCGATTCCCTCGCGTCCAGCGACCTCTCGCGCCGCGATGACGAGCTCGGCGAGCAGCTCGCCGTCCTCGGGACCGAGCGTCGAGGCGTTCGAGACATGCCGGCGCGGCACAACTTGCACGTGCACCGGGGCTTGCGGGTTGATGTCACGAAAGGCGAGCACCTGATCGGTGCTGTGCACGACGTCCGCGGGGGCCTCGCCGGTGACGATGCGGCAGAAGATGCAGCCGGGCTCGCTCACCGCCATGCGCTCACCTCGCGCCTCGATCCGACCCGCGCTCGCTCGACAACTCCCTCCCGCTCGGCCCCTTCGGCTCCGGGTACAGGTGCTCGAGGCTGCCGGGCGCGATACGGCTCGCCTCGATGAACTTCTCCACGTCCTGCTCCTTCAGGCGGATGACCCGGCCGAACTTGTAAGCGGTCAGGGCGCCCTCGTCGATGAACCTGTACAGGCTGCGCAGCGTCACGCCCAGATACTCGGCGGCATCTCTCGTGCTCATCCACCGGATCTGCTCGCTCATCGAACCTGCTCGCTCGTCGACGCCCGGGGGCGTCTGGGCGACCTCGTGCCGCCACGCGTCGTCTCAAGCTATCTGACGCACGGGTCCCCGAGATCTCGGGTCGTCGTACCAGTTGTGAGTCGGAACCTGGACGGACGCGCGCGGCCGCGTCGACAGGCCAAGATGCCGACCTGGGGATCCAATTGGGATCGACCGCCTAGCCCGTCGAGGAGGTCGGGCTAGTCAGCCGAAGGGTCGGCAAGAGCGACGACAGCAGTGACGCCCGAGAACGCGATCAAGCGTTGACGCGCAGGCCCAGCTCGTCGAGCCGGCGGCTCATCGCGTCAGGGGTCACGCCGAAGAGGCAGGCGATCGCGCGGATGTCCTCGGCGCGGATCGTGATCATACGACCGTTGAAGTCCTGTCGCTGCACCTGGATCATGCTCAAGAACCTACGGAGCAGATCTCGTTCCGGCCCGGTGACCGCGTTCAACTTGGAAAGGTCCACGGTGACTTTCTCGTGACCGTCCCACGGTCGTAGCTGCCTGCGCATCCGGCCGGGGCTCTCACCGTTGCCTGCGCCGTCTCCTGTGTCGCCACCGTGGGAACCCCAGCGGTCGGCGTTGTCGTCCTGGGGAAGCAGCTGATCGACAGGGACGTCGTACAGCTTGGCCAACCTCTGCAGGCGCGGAACCGAGATCGCCCGCTCGCCACGCTCGTAGGCGCCCAGGACCGAGGCCTTGAACTCCTGGTCGGACATCGCCTCCACCGCCTGCAGGGACAGTCGCATCTGCTTGCGAACGGCCCGCAGACGCGAGCCCACCGCTTTGGCGTAGTCAGCTCGCTCGTACTCCTCTTGCTCGTCCTCGTCCGACAACACCGTCTGGTTCACCATGACTCCCGACCCCCACTCACTGGCAGCGCTCGCTCCCCCCGCTGAATCTCCAAGTACTAGGTCCCCGCGAACCCCAGGGACCTATCTGTGCGCGCCCAGCAAACCGCCCAGCAGACCGCCGTGCTGCACGCCGTGCCCATCGCCCGACCCGAGCTCGCGGGCACATATCACAGTCTTGTCACTCAGCGTGGTGATTGCAAGCATTCGCTTTGCGGTCGTCTCGAACACTGGAGTCAACCGGCCTGCTGGAGGCCCGAAAAGGCCCCAGGGCGCCATCACGAACGCAACACAGCAAGACGCCGGCTGCGACCGCCGCAGTCTCGGCTCTCAGGATCGCGCGCCCGAGTCCCACGAGCGGATCGCCCCCGTCCAGCTCGCTCTGATCCCAGCCACCTTCGGGTCCCACGGCCACCGCCGTCGTGGCGGCGGTGGGAGGGTCGGCACCCGGCTCTGCCAGTGCCAGGACGACCGGCGCTACGAGCGTGCGCAGCTCGGCCAGCGAGACCACGCCCACCATTTCAGGCAACCAGGCGCGACGGCTCTGAGCAGCAGCCTGGCGCGCTACTCGCCGCAGGCGTTCCACGGCACGCTCCTCGCGCCCTTCGTCCCATCGCACCACGGCGCGCGCCGAGCGCACCAGGACGATGCGGTCGACACCCAGCTCGGTGAGCTTCTGCACGATCCACTCGGGACGCTCGCCTTTGACCGGGGTGAAACCCACCGTGACCGCTGTCTCAGCAGCGGGCTCGTAGCACAGCGCCCCGTCGACGTCGAGCAGTCGTGAGGGGTCGGCGCTGGCCGTGTACCTGCAGGCGCGCCAGCTCCCGGAACCGTCGCATGCCACCACGGTCTCACCTCGTCGAAGCCGCAGGACCTGCGCCAGATGGTGCACCTCGTCGGCCGCCGGCTCGAGCGTGCCCAGGTCGCGAACGAAGATCTGGGCCGCGGCTCGCACGGCGGCCGGACCTCGGACACCGCCCCGACGAACAGGAGCGGACAAGGCTTCCTAGCCGAGGGCGGAGCGCAGGCGCGTCATGAGTCCCTCGTCGGGCGGTGCAATCTGCTCGCCGCGCTCGGCCGCTATGCGGCGAAGCATCTCCTGCTGTTCCTTTGTGAGCCCGGTGGGTGTGTCCACCACGACGTCCACCAGCACGTCCCCGCGTCCCCGCCCACGCATGTGTGGCACTCCGCGGCCGCGCAGGCGGATCACGTGACCGGTGTTGGTCCCCGCGAGTATCGCCACCGTCTCGTCACCGTCGAGCGTGGAGAAAGCCACGGTGGTTCCGAGCGCGGCTTGGATCATGGACACGTGCAGTTGGGCGTGCAGGTCGTCGGCGGCGCGCACGAAACGCTCGTCCTTTCCAACCGAGATGTGCACGTAGAGATCGCCGGCGGGACCGCCACGCGGTCCGGCCGCGCCCTTGCCCGACACGCGCATGGTCGACCCGTGGTCGACGCCTGCCGGGACGGCCAGCGGGTACGTGCGGCTCTCGACCCGGCGCCCCTCTCCCCGACAGTCGGGGCACGGGGAGGGTATGACCTCTCCCACGCCGTGGCATCGCCGACAAGGTGCGGTCGTCATCACCTGACCCAAGATCGACTGGCGGACGCGGCGTACCTCGCCGGTGCCGTCGCAGTCGGGGCACCGGATGGCTGTGGTGCCCTGCCTGGCACCCGAGCCACCGCAGGTCTCACAAGCGACGGGGACCTCGACGGTGACCTCCCTCTGGGTGCCGAAGACAGCCTCTGCGAGGGTGAGCTCCACGACGACCTCGGCGTCCGCGCCGCGCACCGGACCAGACCGGCGCGCGCCCCCGTTCATGCCGCCGAAGAACGCGTCGAACAGACCACCGAGGCCCGATCCGAAGAACGGGTCCCCAGAGACAGCGTCCATCTGGTCGGGGCCATAGCGGTCGTACCGGGCCCGCCGCTCGGGGTCGCGAAGGACCTCGTAAGCCTGGCTCACCTCCTTGAAGCGCGCCTCGGCGGCGGAGTCTCCTCCCGTGGAGTCGGGGTGCAGCTCCCGGGCCATGCGCCTGTAGGCGCGCTTGATCTCGTCGCCGGAGGCGTTCGGACCGACACCCAACAGCGCGTAGTAATCAGCAGCCAGCGGTCGCACCACCCTTCGTGCGCCGCGTCTCGGCGCGTTCGCTCACAGGGTCTCGCGAGGACCTCGGCTCGTGCGGCTCGTGCGAAGCCGCCTTGCCAGGGGACCGGTCCCTCGAGACCGAAGCCGCCTTCGGTGCCCGGTCGCGCGGGCGACGCGCGGCCGAGGAACGTCTCTTCGGGACCGCCCGGTCGCGCGGGCCACCCAGGTGCTCGCCGAGCTGCTCAGCCACGATCTGAACGGCCGCCAACGCCCGGGGGTACCGCATACGCGTGGGTCCGAGCACGCTGATGGTGCCGACCGCCTCACCCTGCACCGACACGGGGGCCACTACCAGCGCACACGAGGCGAGGGGCTCGAAGCCGTGCTCGGCCCCGATCGCCACCGAGAGCCCGCGGTCCAAGATGTCCTCGACGAGCTCCACCACCACCAGCTGCTGCTCGAGGATGGACAGGACCGAGCGCACCGTCTCGACGGCGTCGAAGGCCGATGCCATGGAAGACGAGCCCCCGACGAACACGTGCTCGGGCTCCTTCGACTTGGACAAGCGCGACAGTCCCTCCTTGGCAAGTCCCAAGACGCTGTCGAGCGAGCCATCGCCTGTAGAGGGCACGGTGTGAAGGCGCGCGAGGGTGCACCCGCACAGGTGGGCGCTCAGGTGCGCCGTCGCTGCAGTCAAGACGCCCTCTGCGGTGTCTCGGGGAAGCTCCAACGTCGTCTTCTCGACGGCGCCGTCCGACAGCACCACCATGAGCAGGGCCACGCGCGACCCAAGTCCCACGACCTGTACCACCCGGACCGTGGCCGCCTCATGTCCAGGGCCGACGACGACCGCCGCGTAATCGGTCAGGTGGGCGAGAAGACCGCTCGTGTGGCCCAGGAGCTCTTCCACCTCCCCGCGCATGTGGGCGAAGAAGAGCCGAACCTCCTGACGCCGGCCCGCGTCGAGAAGCCCGGGACGGGCCAGATGGTCGACGAAGAACCTGTAGCCCTTGTCGGTCGGGATCCGGCCCGCGCTGGTGTGCGGCTGGATGAGATAACCCTCGCTCTCCAACGCCGCCATCTCGCTCCGCACGGTTGCCGACGAGACTTCCACACCGGGTATGCCCGTCACGTGGGCCGATCCCACCGGCTGCGCGCTCTCCACGTACTCCGATACGACCGCGTTCAAGATGGCGGCCTTTCGCGCGTCGAGCGCGCTGGCCGTCTTGTTCCTAGGGATGTCGTCTCTGAGAGTAACGGTCTTCTGTGGCATCGTCGCTGCTTGTCGGCTCTTCGCCTCACGGCTTCCTGGCACTCGATTCTACCGAGTGCTACCGCCCCCGTTCGTTGACGCAGCCCACGGCCAGGCCTCGGACCTCTTAGTCTTCGAGCCGGAGGGCGGAGATGAACGCCTCTTGAGGGACCTCGACCCGCCCGATCGACTTCATCTTCTTCTTGCCCTCCTTCTGGTGCTCGAGGAGCTTGCGTTTGCGGGTGACGTCCCCGCCGTAGCACTTGGCGATCACGTCCTTGCGTTTGGCCTTCACCGTCTCCCGTGCGACCACGCGCCCGCCGATGGCGGCCTGGATGGGCACGTCGAAGAGCTGGCGCGGAATGAGCTCTCGCAGCTTCTCGGTCATCCGCCTCCCGTACGCGTCCGCCTGGAGACGGTGCACCACGGTGGAGAAGGCGTCGACCGGGACGTGGTTGATCAGCAGGTCCACCTTGACCAGGTTCGCGGTCTGGTACCCGTCGGGCTCGTAGTCGAGGCTCGCATAGCCCTTCGTGCGGCTCTTCAGCTGATCGAAGAAGCCCATCACCACCTCGGCGAGCGGTACGCGGTACACCAGCTGTACGCGTTCGGGAGAGAGGTACTCCATCTTCTCGAGCTCCCCGCGTCTCGTCTGGCAGAGATCCATCACGCTGCCGACGAACTCGGACGGGACGATGAGCGTCGCCTTCAGCATCGGCTCGTCGATGTGGTCCAGTGCCGCGGCCACGGGCATCTCGCTCGGATTGTCGAAGTGGACCTCCCCGCCGTCGGCAAGGTGCGCCACGTACGCCACCGAAGGGGCGGTGGCGATGAGCGACAGATCGAACTCGCGCTCCAGACGCTCGCGCACGATGTCCATGTGCAACAGGCCGAGAAAGCCGCAACGGAAGCCGAAGCCGAGAGCACCGGAGGACTCGGGCTCGTACGTGAAGCTCGAGTCGTTCAGCCGTAGGCGCTCGAGCGCCTCGCGCAGCTCGGTGAGCTGGTCGCCGTCGATGGGGTAGAGCCCACAGAAGACCATCGGCTTCGGGTCGCGGTACCCGGTCAACGGGTCTGGTGCTGGTCGTTTCGCGTCGGTGACCGTCTCACCGGAACGGGCCCTGGCGACGTCCTTGATACCGGCGATCAGGTAGCCGACCTCACCCGGGCCGAGCTCCTCCACCAGGACCGGCTCGGGGGTGCGAACCCCAATCTCCTCCACCTCCTGCACCGAGCCCGCCTGCATGTACTTCACCCGCGCACCGCAGCGCAACACGCCGTCCATCACCCGTACCGAGCTGACCACCCCCCGGTACTGGTCGTAGGAGGAGTCGAATATGAGGGCTCGAAGAGTGCCCTGCGCGTCGCCGCTGGGCGGAGGTACGAGCGACACGATCGCGTCGAGCAGTTCGGGAACGCCTTCGCCGGTCTTGGCCGAGATGCGCAGGATGCTCTCGGCGTCGATCCCCAGGACCCGCACGATCTCCGCTGCGCAACGCTCGGGATCGGCCGCCGGCAGGTCGATCTTGTTCAGGACTGCGAGGATCTCCAGGTCGTGCTCGAGGGCCTGGTACGAGGTGGCGAGCGTCTGCGCCTGGATCCCCTGGGAGGCGTCCACCAGCAGCACCGCACCCTCACAGGCGGCGAGGGAGCGGCTGACCTCGTAGCCGAAGTCCACGTGGCCCGGTGTGTCGATCAGGTGCAGCACGTGGTCCTTCCACCGGACTCGGACGTTTTGAGCCTTGATCGTGATGCCGCGCTCACGCTCGATGTCCATCGAGTCGAGATACTGCTCACGCATGAGACGCGGGTCGACCGCCCCTGTCAGCTCGAGGACGCGATCGGACAGGGTCGACTTGCCGTGGTCGACGTGGCTGATGATGGAGAAATTGCGAATGCGGTCGGTGCTGAGCACGGCACTTGGAGCGTACTGGCCCGAAAGACCGCTCCGGCAGACACGAGCCACAGCCAACGATCCAAAGAGCCGGCGTCGGGATCTGATCGCCCACCTCCGGAGGAGCCGGAAGAGGAAGAGGTTCGAGGTGCTGCTAGCATTTCCAGCCCGTGGCCAACATTCGCAGCCAGATCAAGCGAAACCGTCAGAACGAGCGGCGTCGCCTGAACAACAAGTCCGTGCGATCGGAGATGCGCACCCGTACAAAGCGAGCGGTCTCCGCGTTCGAAGGCGGTCTCGACGATGCCGGCGAGGCGTTGCGCCTGGCGGTGAAGAGAATCGACAAAGCGGCCGCGAAAGGCGTCATCCACCGCAACCAGGCTGCCAACCGTAAGGCGCGCCTGATGCGTCGGATCGGTGCTCTTAAGGCCGCCCGGGACACCGACGGCATAGGGAACTGACCCTTGTCCGGGAACGGCCGAGGTCTCGGGGTCGCGGTCCGGGAACGGCCGAGGTCTCAACGTCGCCGACGCGCGGGCGCCGAGCGTGAGGTACCGGATCGCCCCGGGGGGTGACGCACCGAGCCGAGCCGGCTGAGCCTGCCCACCAACACCTCGAGGACCGTCGTCCCCGGCAAGCCGGAGCGACCGCGCAGATCGAGGTCCGCTTCGGCGAGCAGCGTCACCGCTCGGCCCAGGCGTGCCGAGCCGAGCCGGCGTGCCTGGTCGAGCGCCTTGCGGGCCATAAACGTGCTTTGCGATCCGAGCTGGGCTGCGGCCTGTTCAGCAGTCGTGGCCCCTGAGCCGTCGAGTCGCAGCATCGCCTGGTAGTGGTGGTGGAGCACGGCCAGCACGGCCAGGGGGTGAAACCCGCCCGCCCCGAGCAGGCGCTCGAGAGAGCTCAACGCTCCCGGGGTGTCGCCCTCTGCTATCGCGTCGGTCAGCACCCAGGGGGCGACAGCCCCCGCCTCGCCCAAGAAGGGCTCCAGGCGGGTCTCGTCGATCGCCGCGTCCTCCCCGTACGCCGAAGCCAGGGTGCCGAGCAACCCACGCAAGCGGCTCACGTCCCCGCCCAGGTGCTGCCCGAGACGGCCCGCCGCCCGGGCGTCGAGGCGGACCGGGGAGCCGCGCAGCTGCTCCGCGAGCCACTGCGTGCGTGCCCTCCCGGTGCCCACGGCCGTCTCCAGGACTCCCCCGGCCGCCTGGGAGGCCTTTACGAGCGCGGCGGGTATGGTCCCGCCACCAGCCGCGAGCACGAGGACGACGCCGGAGACCGGCTCGGCCAGGCAGGTGACGATCCGAGCAGCGTCGGAGGAAGACAGACGTCCGGCTTCGCGCACGACGACGACCCGTCGGTCCGTCAAGAGTGGTGGAGTGGTGAGCGCGTCGAGGACGGGGCCGACCTCGAGCTCCTCCCCCCCGGGCGTGCCATGCTCCTCCACGGTCACGGCCGGGTCGCGTTCTTCGACCAACACCGCGAGAAGATCGTGCACCGCTTGTCCCACGAGCGACGGGTCGTCGCCGCGTACCAGGTACGCGGACCGCGCTTGTCCGCTCGAGCCGCCAACCACCGTCACGCCGCCCTCAGTACCGCCTCGATCGCGTCGCAGACCCGCCTCGCCCCAACGACGTCGTGGACGCGAACGATGCGACAGCCCAACGCGATCCCGACGGCGGCAGCTGCCAGTGAGGCGTCCTCTCGCTCTTCGATCCCTAGATCGAAGAGCTCGCCGAGGAACGACTTGTTCGACGCCGACAGCAACAGCGGATAGCCGAGCTCGGCCAGCGATCCCGAGGCGCGCAACAGCTCGAGCGACTGCCTTGCGGTCTTCCCGAGATCGAAGCCTGCGTCGACCACGATCCTGTCGGCCTCTATGCCCGCGGCACGCGCCCGACCGGCCCGATCAGCAAGAAACGAGCGCACCTCTGCGACCACGTCGTCGTAGTGCGGGTCAGGGTCTGGAACCCGGGGTGCGAGGCGTATGTGAGTGGCCACCACGGCTGCCCCGGCTTCGAGCGCCGCGGGCAGGTACGCGGGGTCCGAGAAACCGCTGATGTCGTTGCCCATGACCGCTCCGGCCGCGTAGGCCTCGCGAGCGACCGAGGCCCGCCAGGTGTCGACCGAGACGGGAAGACCGACCTTCGAGCGCACCGCCTCCACGGCAGGGACGACGCGGTCGATCTCCTCCGCCTCGCTGACCTCGGGCCCCGGACCTGCCTTCACGCCACCGACGTCGAGCACATCGGCCCCTTCGCCTGCCAGCTTCTCGGCGCGTGCCACCAAGTCGTCCAGTTCGAAGGTGGCGCCGTGGTCGTAGAACGAGTCTGGGGTGCGGTTCAGGATCCCCATCACCAGCGAGCTCGTCGAAAGGTCGTAGGTCCGCTCGCCCAAGCGCAGAGTCAGCGTTCGTGACACCGCGCGCACGCTAGTTCCGCACAGCCAGGTCCTTCGCCCGGCTAGAACAGGCGGGCCGCGAGCTCCCTGCGGTAGCGGGCTGCGCGAGGGTCGTCTGGTCCGAGCGTCTCGAGGAGGTCCAGGAATTCTTGACGTGCCGCTTCGTCGACCTTCACACTTTCGAGCAGCTTCTCCAGCAACTCATCCACGCCGTCGGCAGACACCTCCACCTGTGAAGCGACCAGGCGCGCCTCTGCGGCGAGTTGTCTCGATTCGGCCGTCTCGGGGATCCGGGCGAGGAGCAACAGGGTCTCCTCAGGCTCCCCGCGCTCGACGAGCAGGCGCCCCAAGGCGACGATGGCGCCGACGTGGTCCGGCTCGAGCTCGAGCGCCCTTCTGAGCGACGTTTCGTCACCCGCCGCGACGAGCGTGTCGGCCTCCGAGGGCGCAGGCGATATGCGGGCGACGAACGCGGCGACCTGTTGCTCGGAGATCGCCCCTACGAACCCATCGACGACCCGACGGTTGCGCAGGGCGTAGACGGCGGGGATCGATTGGACCGCGAAAGTCGCCGAGATCCTTGGGTTCTCGTCGACGTTGACCTTGACCAGCTCGACCGCCCCGCCGGTACCTGCCACCACCTTTTCGAGGACGGGACCGAGCGTTCGGCAGGGCCCACACCACGGAGCCCAAAGGTCCACTACGACCGGCACGCCGTCTGAGCGCTCGATGACCTCGGTCTCGAAGGTGGCATCGGTGACGTCGATCACGAAGAAGACCATACCTGCCGCGCAGCCGGCCCATGCCCCGATGGGGACCGGAGCGATAGCGTGCTTGTCGTGAGCACCACGTCGATGTCGAGCGAGCTGGACGCGAGCGAACAGACCAGGGGAGCATCCTGCTCGTCGCGTATCTCGTGGAGAGAGTCGTGATGATCGGCGAACCCATAGAGGGAGTGGATCCGGACCGGGTCAGCAAGTGGCTCGCTGCCAACGTGAGAGGTATCGAGTTGCCCGTCCGCTTCGAGCTGATCGCAGGCGGCCGCTCGAACCTCACTTACAAGGTCACCGATGCGGCCGGAAACTCCTTCGCTCTTCGCCGGCCACCGCTCAGCCACGTCCTGCCCACCGCGCACGACATGGCCCGCGAGTACAGGGTGATCACAGCCCTCGGCGACACGCCGGTGCCAGTGCCTCGCACCTACGGACTGTGCCAAGACGACGAAGTGAACGGGCGTCCGTTCTATGTCATGGAGTTCGTCGAGGGTTACATCCTCCGTGACGCGCAGATCGCCCAGAGCACACTCGACCTCGCGGCGCGCAGGCGGGCGGGCGAGTCGATGGCACTGACCCTTGCCGCGCTCCACGCTGTTGACGTGGACCAAGTCGGGTTGGGCGATTTCGCCAAACGCGACGGCTACATCGAGCGACAGCTACGCCGGTGGTACGAGCAGTTTCGCAACTCCCAGGTCGAAGGCACCGAGACGGCGGCGGTCGTGGCCACGGTCCACGACAAGCTCGCCGCCGCCGTCCCGTTGCAGGACTCCACCACGATCGTCCACGGTGACTACCGGCTCGACAACGCAGTGCTCGGGCCCGATGGGGAGCTTCGGGCGGTGCTCGACTGGGAGATCTGCACGCTCGGCGACCCGCTCGCCGACATGGGGCTGCTCATGGTCTATTGGACCGAACCCGGCGACGAGGCCGCGTTGCTCGAGGTCACCCCGACCACCGTGCCCGGCTTCCCCTCTCGGGCGGAGATGAGGGCGCTCTACGCGTCTGCTTCAGGACGCGACGTCTCGCGGCTCGACTACTACATCGCCTTCGGATACTGGAAGCTCGCCTGCATCCTGCAGGGCGTCTACGCGCGCTACGTCGGAGGGGCGACAGCCGGCGACCGATCGAGCGTGGATGCTTTCGCACAGAGCGTGGTCCGCCTCGCCGAGATGGCACTGCGGACACTCGAGGCGAGCTGAGCACCGTCCGTAGGACGTGAAAGAGACAGAGGCAAGCGAAGCGATGGATCGATCTGACAGGACAGCTTCTTCGGCGTTGGCCCCGCGAGGGACATTCGAGTGAGCCTCTACGTTCGTCATCTCGAGCGGACCTTCGAAAGCTCCGTGCTCGTAGTCACCCTCGAAGGATGGGTGGACGCAGGCCTCGGCGCGGAAAACGCCATCTCCGCTCTCATGTCGGCCGGGCCCACGGAGCTGCTGGCGAGCTTCGACGGGGAGACGCTCATAGACCAGCGCGCGCGGCGGCCGGTGGTCCACATCGCCCGAGGCGTGAACGAGGGCCTCACATGGCCGGTGATCCAGCTGAGGGTGGGCAAGGACTTGGCAGGCTCGGACATCTGCTACCTCGTCGGTCCCGAGCCGGACTTCCGCTGGAACTCGTTCGTGACGGCGGTGGTCAGCCTGGCGCGTGAGCTCGGGGTCAGGATGGTCGTCGGTCTCGGCGCCTTCCCGGCAGCCGCCCCCCACACCCGCCCTGTCCGCCTAGCCGCGACCGCACCGCCGGCGTCATCCGATCTCCTGGCACGTGTAGGCGTCATGCAGGGAGAGATCGACGTACCCTCGGGAGTGTGGGGAGCGCTCGAGATCGCCTTCGGCGAGCTGGGCATCCCGACGGTGGGGCTGTGGGCCCGAGTCCCTCACTACGTGGCCGCGATGGCTTTCCCCTCGGCCGGCGCGGCGTTGCTCGACGGACTGGCCCAGATAGCAGATCTCTTGATCGACTCGACCGTGTTGCACACCTCAGGTGACGCCACCTTGCGACAGGTCGACGAGCTCATCGCCAAGAGCGAGGAGCACATCTCGATGGTCCGCCAGCTCGAGCGCAACGTCGACGCAGCGGAGGGCAATCCGCTCGAGATCGGGCAGGTACCCACCGGTGACGAGCTCGCCGCCGAGCTCGAGCGTTACTTGCACGGCGAGAGAGGCAACGGTGGCGCTCCCGGCGCCGAGATGTAGGTGCCGCGCGCCGCGCCGCAAACGCCGGGCGCCGCGCTGTGGATGCCGGGCGTCGACGCGTAGGCCTCGACCGAAGCGGGCCCGACCACGGCACCACGCATGTCCGAGTTGAGGCTGTGCACGCGGGTGGCAAGCCACACGCCGAGGCCGAGCAGCACGACCAGCACCAGCAACACCAAGATCAGCGCCGGATAGCGACTCGTCGTGCGCGAACGGCGCGCACCGCCTGGTCGGGCCGTCGTACGTGCGAGGTCGACCGCGTCGTAAGCAGGTCGCGAAGGTTCGCCGCGCGACGCAGGGACATACCGGACGTGCCGCTCGAGTGCATTGACCATCTCGGCCACAGAGGTGGCCCTTTCGATCGCGCGCACCCGCCACGTGTACTCGTACGCATCGAGCGAGCGGCTCTCGAACGCCTCAAGAGCGAGCTGCAGGTACTTCTCTCGCTCCGCGTCGCTCACCACCCTGGGAGACGAGCCGCCGGCCTCGCCTGCGTCGACGCCACTGTCACCTCTGGCGCCTCGGGCGACCGAACCGTCCGCGCGCTCGACCAGCCCCCACTGATCCTCCACGCGAAGAATTGTCGCGCACAACAGCGCCGGTAATAGGGTCCTGGCATGCTCGTCGACCGGGGCATCGGCTTCGACACGGCCGACACGACGGTCACCGCGAAGCAAGCAGAGGAAGACGGCTTCGAAGGGTTATGGTGCGAAGAGACCGGGCACGATCCTTTCCTGCCCCTGCTCCTCGCTGCAGAGCACACCGAACGCATCGCGGTAGGCACCGCCATCGCTGTCGCGTTCGCGCGCAATCCCATGACGATGGCCGTCGTCGCCAATGACCTGCAGTCCTACTCGAAGGGCCGCTTCATCCTCGGTCTGGGATCTCAGATCAAGCCTCACATCACCAAGCGCTATTCCATGCCCTGGTCACATCCGGCTCCGCGCATGCGCGAGTTCGTCCTTGCGATGCGAGAGATCTGGGCGTCGTGGAACGAAGGCACCAAGCTCGCGTTCCGGGGCGATTTCTACACTCATACCCTCATGAACCCGCTGTTCAGCCCGGGTGGCAACCCCTACGGTCCACCGAAGGTGTTCGTAGCCGCGGTGGGAGGGCTCATGACCGAGGTGGCCGGCGAGGTGGGCGACGGCCTGCTGGCGCACGGCTTTACCACCGAGCGCTACATGCGCGAGGTCACAAAACCCGCGCTGGAGCGGGGCCTGGCAAAGGCCGGGCGAACGCTCGACTCCTACGAGATCTCCTATCCGGCCATGGTCGTGACCGGCGACACCGAGGAGGAGATGGAGACGGCGAAGCTCGCGGTCAAGGGCCAGATCGCCTTCTACGGCTCGACTCCGGCATACCGGCAGGTGCTCGAGCTGCACGGCTGGGGTGAACTGCAGACAGAGCTCAACACCTTGTCGAAGAAAGGTGCATGGGAGCAGATGTCCGGGCTCATCGACGACGAGGTCGTGGGAACCTTCGCCGTCGTGTCGCCACCTGACGAGGTGGCCAAGATCCTTCGCGCTCGCTTCGGCGACATCGTCACCCGCGTCACGTTCTACGTTCCCTATCAGATCGAACGCGAGCGCCTACGCAAGCTTCTGGAGGGCTTTCGCACCTGATAGTCGCTCGGTGAGCGCCGGGAGAGAATGTAGCAACGTGAGCCTGTTCGGCTCCTGTCGGCGCACGCTCCTCAGTGCACGACGTTCACGAGCCGGGGCGGACGGGCAACCACTCGAGCAGGCTCGGCACCGTCCAGCTCGCTCTTGACACGCCGCGAGGCGAGCGCCACGGCTATCGCCTGCTCCTCGTCGATGTCCGGCGAGACCTCGATACGGTCGCGTAGCTTGCCGTTCACCTGCACGACCATCGTCACCTTCTGCGCGCGACCCAGGGCCGGGTCATAGGAGGGCCACTTCTGCGCATGGACGCGTGCGCCGGGACCGTGGCGCCTCTCCCACGCCTCGGCCGTCATGTGGGGAGCCATGGGAGCCAACACGAGCAATAGGGCGTCGATGGCCGCGTCGTAGGTCGACCTGTGGGGCTCACCTTCGACTTCGCGCTGGTAACGCTGAAGCTCGTTGGTGTGCTCCATGCACGCGGCGATCGCCGTGTTGAAGCTCCATCGCTCGAGGTCGCCCGAGACCCTAGCGATCAGCCGGTGGGTGGCACGCGTCATCTCCTCGTCGGACGCCGTGGCTCTGCCGTCGCGCCCCGCACCACCGGTGCCGTCGCCTACCGCCAGGCGCCACACCCGGTCGAGGAACTTGCCGCATCCGTCGATGATCTCGTCGGCCTGCTCGGTCCAGTCCATGTCGTCCCCCGGAGGACAGATGAAGAGGTGGAACAGGCGCAAAGCGTCCGCACCGACCGTCTCGAAGTACCTGGCCGGGGTGATCAGGTTCCCCTTGGACTTGGACATCTTCTTGCGGTCCATGCGGATCATGCCCTGGGTGAACAACCGGCTGAAGGGCTCTCGTCCCAGGCCCGGCGCCAGGCCTACGTCCACGAGGGCTTTGGTGTAGAAGCGCGCGTACATGAGGTGCAAGATTGCGTGCTCGATCCCGCCTATGTACTGGTCGACGGGCATGAAGCGCCTGGCCGCCTCGGGATCGAAGGGACGTTGCTCGTTCCACGGGTCGCAGAACCTGAGGAAGTACCAGGAGGAGTCAACGAAGGTGTCCATCGTGTCGGTCTCGCGCTCGGCGGCTCCGTCGCACAGCGGGCAGGTCGCGTGGCGGAACGACGGGTGTCGGGCAAGGGGCGACTCCCCCGTCGGGAGGAACTCCACGTCGTCCGGAGCGAGCACCGGCAACCTCTCCTCTCGCTCGCCGA
The DNA here is from genome assembly GCA_050011255.1 of Acidimicrobiales bacterium. Taxonomy (GTDB): domain Bacteria; phylum Actinomycetota; class Acidimicrobiia; order Acidimicrobiales; family UBA8190; genus Bog-564. The sequence goes on along the minus strand of JBEKJK010000003.1, from coordinate 1,065 downwards.
CAGCGCCGTGGATGGGGCAGTACACGACCGGGATCGGACACCCCCAATAGCGTTGGCGCGACACCAACCAGTCACGCAGACGATAGTTGACCTTGCGGCCGCCGATCCCCTTGGACTCGATCCACTCGATGGCGCGCCGCGTTGCGGCGGCGACGTCCAAGCCGTCGAGGAACCCCGAGTTGATCTTCTTGCCGTCGCCGGTCCAAGCGCCACCGTCGAAACCCTCGGGAGGCTCGGTGGTGCGCACCACCGCCAGCCCGTGCAGCTGGGCGAACTCCCAGTCGCGCTCGTCCTCGGCCGGGACGGCCATGATGGCGCCGGTGCCGTAGCTCATGAGCACGTAGTCGGCCGCATAGACCGGGATCTGCTCCTCGGTGAACGGGTTCACGACGTACCCACCGGTGAACGCGCCGCGCTTGTCCATCGAGAGCCCGCCGCCTTCGGTGGAGGTGCGGTCGCGCTCGCTCGTCGAGGCCGCTGCCGCGCGCAGCTCCTCCACAGCGCTTCGCTGGACGTCGGTGGTGAGCGCGTCGACTATCGGGTGCTCCGGGGCGACGACCGCATAGGTCATCCCGAAGCTCGTGTCGGGCCTCGTCGTGAACACGCGAAGGCTCGAGTCGTGACCGACGACCGGAAGGTCGAACTCGACCCCTTCGGACCGCCCGATCCAGTTGCGTTGCATGGTCTTCACCCGCTCGGGCCATTCGAGGTGGTCCAGCCCGGTGAGCAGCTCGTCCGCATAGGCGGTAATCCGGAAGAACCACTGCTCGAGGTCGCGCTGGACGACCAGGTCGCCGGAGCGCTCGCAGGTGCCGTCGGCGAGCACCTGCTCGTTGGCGAGGACCGTCCGGCAGCCGGGACACCAGTTGACAGGTGCCGTCGCGCGGTAGGCGAGGCCGGCCTCCAACAGACGCAGGAAGATCACCTGGTTCCAGCGAATGAACGCGGGGTCGTGGCTGCGGATCTCGCGCCGCCAGTCGTAGACGGCCCCGAGGGCGAGCACACTCGCCTTCAGCTCGGCTATGCGCTTCTCGGTGAAGGTGCGCGGATGCTCCCCCGTGCGGA
>JBEKJK010000002.1:0-169015 GCA_050011255.1 Acidimicrobiales bacterium | reverse complement strand
GGGTCGGACAGATCGCCGCTTGGCCGCGCATCGACGTGGGCACGGAATGGATGTATCCGCTTCTCGCCACGGCGTTGGCGGGGTCGGTGCGAACGGTGTCCATGCACTTCGAGGCGGTCTCCACCGAACAGGCATTCGCGGAGGTACGAGATGCTCGGACGACCGGTGGGATGGCACAACGCAAGCGGGACGAGAAGGGGATCATCACCACCGAGGAGGAGGAGCGTCGTGTCGACGAGGCACGTTCCCGGGAGCGGGAACTGACCCGGGGGTTCCGCCAACACAAGGTCGCCGGTCTCGTGATGGTCTCGAGCCCCGAAGCGACAACGGCCGAACGCGCGTGGCGCCAGGCGCAGCGCAAGGCGGTCGAGTGCCACCTGGACCTCCGAGAGATGCACGCGCGGGGACATGAGGCCTGGGCGGCGACGTTGCCGCTGTGCCGGCTGCGGTATTCCCGGGGGGTTCTCTGATGCTGCGTCTTGCGCCCATGTCGGTAACGACGCGCCACTCGGCGTCCGCGTATCCGTTCCAGTGCCAAGCCGGCCTGCCGTTGCTCGGTCCGATCATCGGCCAGGAGGTGCTCGGCCAGGGGATGTTCTGCTACGACCCGTTCCGCCTCTATGACACCGAGACGTTGCTCTCCCCGTGCATGTTGGTGTCGGGCAACAAGGGTTACGGCAAGTCCGCGTTCGTAAAGGCCTACCTGCACCGCCAGGCGATGGCGGGAAAGTGGCTGGCGATCCTGGACCCGAAGGGCGAGTACCTCGACCTGGCGGCCCGGGACCGGTTGTCGGTGTTGGCGCTTTATCCGGGCGGCGCGCTGCGCCTCAATCCGCTGGAGGCCGGACCCACACCTACCGGTGCGGCTCCCGAGGATGTCCGGGGCCGGCGGATCGGAGTGGTGGTCGCGCTCGCGGAATCTGCGACAGAACGCACCATGACGAGCGACGAGCGCTCGGTTGTGACAGCGGCACTGATGGAGCTCGAACGCCAAGCGCAGCGCCGAGTACCAACGCTGCGACATGTGATGGATCTGCTGATGTGCCCGACCGACGCCATGGCCGACGAGCTGCGCACCACCACGGCGAACCTGGCGACGGATGCCAAGTCGGTCGCCAGGGGATTGCACCGTCTCGTCGAGGGCGACCTGGCCGGCATGTTCGACGGGGAGTCCAACACGAGCATCGACTGGTCGGGTCCCGGCATCGTCATCGACCTGTCCGCCGTGCTTCAGTCGCCGGCGTTCTCGGCGATCTTGGTGTGTGCCGGGGCGTGGCTGGCACAGGTGGTCTCCAGGAAAGACCGCCAGCGGATCATCGTGGTCGACGAGTGCTGGAAGGCGATCCGCGACGCCGGGTTCGTGGCCTGGGGTGAGGAGACCCAGAAGCTGTCCCGTGCTTATGGGGTCCAGTTCGTCACGATCGTTCAACGCATCTCGGATCTGGCGTCCCAGGCCGACGACGGAACGGCCACCGCCAAGCGAGCCCAAGGGTTCGTCACCGAGGCCGAGACGAAGGTGACGTTCAACCTGTCGGGTGGGGAAGCCCGGGCCTCTCACGATGTCATGGACTGGACCGAATCCGAGACCCTGCTCGTCCCGAAGCTGCCCCGGGGTCGGGCGCTGTGGCGGGTCGGCGAGCACGGGGCGATCGTCCAGACGGTCCTCTCCGCGCGCGACCTGGCCATGTGCGACTCCAACCAGGCGATGCGGAGCCGGCCGTGACCACCGGCTGGCACCGACACCTCACGTGGGGTCGGGTCGGGATAGCCGTGTCGGCCGGGTTGATCGTCTTCGGGATCGTCGATGCCGCCCTCCCCCACCATCCGCGTTCTTCGACGGTCGGAGCGTCCTCCTCCTCCGGTGGCCACGGGGCCACCTCGATGACGAGCCGGGACGTGGCTGCACAGGACACTGCGGCGGGGCGCGTCGCAGAAGAGTTCGTCGCCGCCACCGATACGACCGGCCCGGAGGACCCCGAGGGCGACGTCGCCATAGAAGCAGCACTCGCCCCGCAGCTGGCGTTCGGCCACAGCGTGTCCTGGCCGGCGGCGTGGACTGCGGAGCAACGCCGTACGACGATAGTGCTCGACCCTCCCGGTCCTGTGCTGTCAGTGGCAAGTGGACGGGTAACCGTGATCGTCACCGGCACGATGATCGTCACCTCCGATGTAGCTCCGCCGACCTCAGTGCCGATCTCCGAGCGGGTCATGCTCGGCCACGCACCTGAAAGTCCTGTACTCCGAGATCGTCCACCCGGAGGCTGGGTGGTCGCCGGAGTCGAGGCGCAGTCGTGAAACACACCCCGGTGAAGATCGCAGCCGCCGTCGTCGGCGTGTGCGTGTTCTCGGTGTGCGCGTTGGCGGGCGGGGCGCCCGCCTCGAGCACCAACAATCCCTCGCAGCTCGCCACCTCGACGATCCCCGCCGGGCTGCTGTCGTTGTTCGAACAGGCAGCAGCAGCCAGTCCGTGTGGTGTGCCGTGGACGCTGCTAGCGGCGGTGGCCGACACCGAGTCGACCTTCGATACAACTGCCGTGTCCGATGCGGGGGCAGAGGGCCTGTTCCAGTTCGAGCCGGCGACGTTCGCCGAGTATGCCAAGCCGGTGCCAGCCGGCGGGGCTGTCCCGCCCAGCCCGTTCGACCCAGTCGATGCCGCGTATGCGGCAGCTCGCTACCTGTGCTCCCTCGGGATCATCGAGAACCCGACTCTGGCGCTCGTGGCCTACAACTGCGGCAACACGGGGCCGCTGTGCCAGGCCACATCCACCGCCTACGCGGAGCAGGTGCTTGCCACCGCCGCCAGCTACACGGCGGCGAGCGTGAACGCACCAAACGCAGTGCAGGCGGCGGTCGTCGCGTATGCCGAGTCGCAGATCGGCACCCCCTACGTGTTCGGGGGTGCGGACCCATCGACGGGATTCGACTGCTCAGGGCTCGTCGTGTGGGCCTACGGGCTTGCCGGCGTGGTCGTACCCAGGGTGGCGAACGACCAGTGGCAGAGCGAACCGCATGTCGTGCTCGACCAACTGGTCCCGGGTGATCTGGTGTTCTTCGGAGTAGGTGGCGACGCGGAGCACGTCGGGATCTACATCGGGGACAGCGCGATGGTCGACGCACCGCACACCGGCGCCGACGTCCGTATCGACACGTTCACCGATGTCGCCGGTGCCGCCTGGGGCAACCAGGTACTCCTCGGTGCCGCCGACCCGGTAGAGCTCTGATGTCGATGTCGCAGACGAGCGGCGGTTCAGCCGGGGTGATCATTCCGTTGCACCGCGACGTGATCCTCGACACAGCGTCGGGTTCGAAAAGTCCTTCGGGCGTGACGGACGGGGCAACGGAGGGGCCCTGCGATCTCCTTGAGCAGCTCACCCTGTTCGAAGAAGAGCCGTACCGATGAGCCGTCGTGAACAAACACCGTTCGAGGGTCCGTTCATGGCGTTGCTTGCCGGCGTCGGGATTGTGGTCGCAGAGGGCGTCGCGGTCGATCTGTCCGGCCAGGTGGCTTCGTTGGTCTTCGGCGGGCATCGGCTCGTTCCGGGGGGTGCGGGGGCCGGGATACTCCTGCGCCTGTGGGGTCATCTGGCCGACCCCAGGTTGGCGTGGAGCCCGACCGCCCGGGTGTTGCTGCCTGGACCGCCGTACATGTGGGTGACGCTGGTCGCAACGCAGCTGATTCTTCTCGGTCTGGCTGTCGTGGCCATCCGACTGGTCCGGTTCGTCCGGGGCGCAACCGGTACTCCGGGTGGTAGCCCGATGAAGGCGAACCGGTCGCATGTCAAGCGGCGGATGGGTCGGAGAGCTGTCGACCGGCACACGGCCGCCCTCTATGGCAAGGATGCCGTCGCGGGCCGGGAGCCCTTGGCGCTCGGTGTGGACGTCGCCACCGGCACGCCACTCTTCGCCAAGTCGGAGGACTACATCTTGGCGGTCGGTGTGCCCCGGGTCGGCAAGGGCGAGGGATTCGTGATCCCTGCCGTGCTCCGTCACAAGGGCTCCGCGGTGGTGACCGCCACCCGGCACGACACCTACATGGACACCGCCTGTGCCCGGGAGAGGGTCGGGCCGGTCTTCGTGTTCGACCCTCAGGGTCTTGTCCCATATGCGGAGAAGCTGCGGTGGAACCCGGTCAAGGGCTGCGAGGTGCCTCAGAAGGCGATCCTGCGGGCCCGGGGGTTCGCCGGGTTCGCCGGCGTGGGAGCAGCCGTCGACGGTGGCGGTGCGTACTGGGAGCAAGTCGCGGCCTCCATCATCCGCTCTTACCTGCACGCGGCCGCACTGGAAGGTCTCGGTGTCGAGCAACTCCTCGACTGGTCGCGCCGTCCCGCAGCGCGTCAACCGGTCCGCATCCTGTCGCGCCATTCCGATGCCGCACGGGGATGGAACGAGGACCTGGCCGCGTCCACCGAGGTCGAACCCAGGCATCGGGATTCGATCTGGGCGACAGTACGGCGGGCGTTCGACTGCTTCGCCGACCCGATGGTGTTGGAGGCCACCCGGGTCGACCACGACACGTTCGACCCAACCGCCTTTCTCGATGGGCACGGGACGATCTACCTGATGGGCTCCCCCGGTGCTCAGCATTCGGTCGCCCCAATCGTCGCCGCACTCATCGAAGACATCGTCGACGTCGCCCGTCATCAGGCGGCCGCCTTGGCAGCCCGCCGCCTCGAATCCGGTCTCGTGCTCATGCTGGACGAGTGCGCCAACATCGCTCCGCTCGGCGATTTGCCCAAACTGGTCGCCGAGCTTGGCGGCCTCGGGATCACAACCGCGGTCATTCTCCAGTCAGTGGCGTCCGCCCGCAGCATCTGGGGCGAGGCGGGAGAACGGGCGCTGCGCGACCTGGCGAACATCACGCTGGTGTGGGGCGGCCAGAAGGACATCGCGTTCCTGGAGGAGATCAGCCGGCTGGCCGGCGAGCACGACGAGCTGGTCGAGACCGTCACCCACAACGACAACGGGAAGTCCAGCTCGTGGACACCACGAAGGACGGCGGTGCTGCCCGTCTGGGACATCGCCAACCTGGCGCCCTATCACGCGGTGGTCGTGTCCCCCCACCTCCGACCCCGCGTCACGCATCTTTCGTCTTGGCGCAAGGACCGGACGCTCACCGCCCTCGCCGAGCAGGGCCATGGCACCTCCTTAGGAGCAGCGACCGGTGGATGACGACCAGCCGCTCCCATCGGACCCTGATCGCCTCGCCGACTGGGTCGACGGCCTCGACGCTCGGGTAGGTAGGCTCGAGCGCCGATTCGACGAGCTCTCGGGTGACCGACGATCGTCCGACGATGCCGGCTCGCCGGTAGTCGTCTGGCAGAACCTCTCACCTGCAAACGAAACAAAAGAGCTCGAGAAGTTGGCCGAGTGGGTCGACTGGCTGCAGGAGCGTTATGCGGCCACCGGAGACTGGCTGCGACCGTGCTGGTGGCGCCACGGCTTCGTCGTCGAGGAGCTTGCCGCGCTCCGCACCGCATGGCTCGGCGTGTACGAGTCCGACGAGGCCACCCCGTCGACAGCAGCGCTCGACTGGCACGAAGCAGCGGAGCTGAGCCGAGACCGCATTCGCCGGGCGATCGGCACCGGGCCGGGCTGCACCGCCGTCACCCACAAGCCCGACGAGTCGGTCACCGACGATCCCGGCTGGGCTGAGGAACGGGCTGTGATGTGTGGCGAGGTGCCCGATCTTCCTGGCTAGTCGGGAGCGGACGCGGACAACGAGCGCTTCGGACCCGGCAATGGCAACGACCACCGAGAGATGCCCAGCGAGGATCGTTGGAGGGTGACTGTACGGGCGAATGCGAGCGGCAAGGCGTAGGGCTGTGGAGGATCGTGTGTTGACGGCGCCGCATCCTGCTGATGCTGACGCCTCGGCGCAGAGGTTCACGTCCCCTCACCGACACTGTGGCTCACAGGGTCTTACCCCGCCAGTTGCCGATTGTTGGTGTCGGAAAGAAGAGGCCCACATTTTTCGGGCCTAGACGAAGACAAAGGGGTGATCAAGATAGAGCCCGATCCCTCCGCCAAGGGACTCATCAAGCCTTAGACGTTTTGCCCGCTGATCGAAGCATGAGTTCGAGGTCGTGCCGACGAAGTACGACAAGGGGTCGTCCGGCTCGGTGAACTGGAGTTCCTTCCACCGATTGACGCCATTCTCATTACCCAGGAGCCAGAAGCCTCGCTTTGCGATACACATCGCAGAGACTTTGCCGCCGGTGGGTGCGAGGCCGCCTCTCGTCATCTCTTCGCATAGGTAGTCGAGTTCTTGGCCTGCGGCAATCCTGCTCTCGTAAGCCACCAACATATTGAACGCGCCGTATAGATCCGGCACCGTTGCCCCGTGTTTCAGCGTGAACTTGAGGTCGGCAATCCTCTTCGATGCGTCGACGAACCGCTTGAGATCCTCCTTCCTTAGCGTTGACTTCACCTCGATACGGCAGAGCACGCTGTTGAAGAGGTAGACGCCGTGGGTTGACTGTGGGGAGGCCAGAATCGGTGGCGCGAAGAGCGGATCAAATAGAACGATGTCGTCCTGCCCGGCGTCGTCCACCTGTTGCTTGGCGTCGATAATCACCCCCGTTCCACAGCCCACCGACGGCGGGAGCCAGGGAACGAGCAGGTTGTTCATCAGGAGTTCTCGGAAGCGGCCCTTCACGCCGGGATGACTGACCTGCCCCTCGTGCTCTGCTAGATGACAGACATGCCGGCTGTCAGACCGCAAGCGTCCGAGTATGTAGTTGGTGTTCATCTGCGCTCCAAAGCTAAGCCCTCTCGTACGGGAGTGGGACGCAAACGTAACGCAACCCGCTCTCCCCCTGAAAGCGGTCTGGTCGCTCTCAGTTGCGCCCGCTCGCCGCCACTGCCTACGCCCAAGGCCTTACCCGCCAGTCGCAGATTGTTGGTGTCGGAGAGCTGATGTCCACAGTCTGCGACTGGTTCAGACCGACCTCCTCCAACGTCACATTCAGACGACCAGCGCCCGGCCTTGACCGACCCTGCCCAGAAGAACGATGCAGTTTGCGGTGCTGTGATACAGGGTGCGCACCCGGCGCAAGACACCGGTGTCCCACCCGAGGGCAACACGGCCTTGACCCCGAGTCCGAGTCGTAGGCTGACCACGGCGTGACCCGTTAACCCCCGACACCGTCATATGCCAGGCTGTTGTGATCTGGCGTCCTATAACGAGGAGCATCAGAGCATGGACGATCTCGAGCCGGTCTACGACGATGATGACGAGGAGGAACCCCCGACCGACTCCATAGCGAACGAGCTTGAAGACTGGGATGAGCCGGGGGAACCGCCCGAAGAGATAGAAAGCATTTGGGAGCAGCGCCAGCGTGAGCTGCTGACAAGTGTTCTTGACTACAACCTCAACACGCTGGCGGACCTAGTAACAGCCAACCAGATTGATCTGTCACCCAGATATCAGCGACGTGATCGATGGAAGCCAGAACGTCAGTCTCGACTCATCGAGTCGTTCCTAATGAACGTACCCGTTCCCCCTATCTTCTTGAATGAGGATGACTACGGCAAATACTCTGTTATTGATGGCAAGCAGCGCCTCACCGCTATCCACAATTTTATGCGTGGTCGGTTGCGTTTGAAGGGCCTGAAGGTATTCAAAGAGCTGAATGGAAACACCATTGACGACATGTCTGTCAGCTTGCGGAACATCATTGCTACTAGAGCGAATCTCCGTGCAACAATTATCCTGCGCCAATCAGATAATGACGTGAAGTTTGAGGTATTCCGTCGGTTGAACACGGGCGGTGTTTCTCTCAATGCACAGGAGATACGAAACAGCACCTGGCCTGGCCCTCTCAACGACCTCCTCCTTGACCTTTCGGAAGACGCCACTTTCCGGTCAATTCTGGGAATTACTCGACCACCGACGTCCGCTGTGTATAAGGAGATGCGAGATGTGGAGCTCGTTCTCCGGTACTTCACCTTCAAAGACGACTGGGCCACTTTCTCGGGTGGCATGTCCCGTCGTCTCGACGAGTTCATGGCTACTAATCAGCGATTGGATAAAATAACTCTCAGCGAGATGCGAACGTCCTTTCTCAATGCCCTCACGGTTTCTCATCTTGCATTTGGTAAACATGCATTTCGCCGATACATGCCGGAGCGGAGGCAATGGAGAGCACCAATTCTTGCTGCTCTCTTTGATGCCCAGATGTTCTCAGGAATGTCCTATACACCAGCGCAAGTACAAGGCCGAAGCCGAGCCCTTGTCGCCGCTTACCAGGCACTCTTCTCAGATCCTGAGTTTCGAAGGGCGATTGATGCCGCCACTAACACACCAGCATTATTCCGCCGCAGAATTCAGCTATTGCAGCGTGTTTTCGAGTCTGTTGTAACGGACTAGTGCCTCAGCAAGCACTTGCCAATTTTCGATCAGCCGACGGTGCTGTATCGGCCATTCTAGACATCGAGACGCAGTATCCCGACCCTCCGCCACCAGAACACCGAGCGGCGGTGGAGGGACTACGTGGCGGAGCGGCCGTACTAACCGTGGCGGCGTTTGAGAATTATCTGCGTGAAGCCATTTCGCTAGCTCTTGATAACGTTAACTCGAGCAATCCACCATGCGAGTTCCAGAAGCTCCCTGCGACGCTCCAAACGACAAGTATCTATGCGACACTCGAGTTGGCAATGCAGGGCAGATACGAAACGACGCGCCGAAAGCGCCACGAACGAATATTGGATATCCAAGCCGCAGCTCAGAGAGTTCAGAGTGGCCGTCTTGATGGTGCAGCGATTGCGAACACCGGAGGCAATCCGAACAGCGAGTTGGTGAAAAGCTTGTTCAAGTCCATAGGTGTGCCAAATGTTCTGGCGAATGTGAAAAGAGCGTTTGACGCCAAATGGGGCGGTGTGACTGCGCAGACTTTCATCCCGGATACCCTGGATAGCGTTGTTCGTCGTAGACATGTTGTAGCCCACACCGCCTCAGCTCTAGCGATTACCCGCATAGACCTCGCCGACGGGCGACGCTTTGTGGTTTGCCTTAGCGAGGTGTTGGATGCAGCCTTGGATCGGCATATATCTCGAGTGATCGCAGCCGCCCAGTAGTTCAGACGCTGCTCTGGGCTTGAACACGTCCAGGGACCAAGTCGCCAGTCGGGGATTGGTGAAGTCGGTTCTCCGACGCGAACCCCTGCGCACCGGTGATTCGACCCGGAGGTACCCTGGCGCCGCACCTCATACCGGGGCAGAGACCTGGCTCGTTGACCCCCAGCCAACCGACCTGCAGGGTCCGGTGGCAAGGCCGAAACCGATGAAACCGCGTGACCTTCAGCGTCGCCTCGGGCCAAGGCCGACGGCACGGACAAACTTGTTTATCTGACGGTTGCCCTGTCGGTAGATGGTGCGGCGTACCTGGCGCTCGACACCGCCCTCCACCCCACCTGAGAGCCCACCACGCTTGTATCCATGCTCCACGGTCTCAATGTTGCCGAGGTCTCTGGCGAAGCGGTACAGCTGCGATCGCGTCGTGCTCACGAGGCCACCTCTTCCTTGCTCGCCCGGTCAGCGAGGATGACTCGCTCAACGATGGCTAGTAACTCCTTCGGACTCTCGGTTGACTCCATTGCCTTCAGGTCCGCCGGCGACACGCCGACACATCCCATGCCCTCGTCCTCGTGGGTTGCACGCCAGGCCAGCCATTCCTCCCCTTCGGGGTCCTGGTCGTCTTCCTCGACGGCGTTGATTAGCGCGACGAGTTCAATCTGGCCATCGTTGGTCACGTCATATTCAATGAAGAGCAAAGGTCCTTCCGGCAACGTCCACGGCCTCTAGTTCCCGACATGATAGGAGCGCAGTTCGCGAAACGAACGGTGGAATAGAAGGAACCGTTGTGGGCTTCAACCGATGGCATACAGCGAGAACTTGGCCAGGTGGAGGGTGGGGTGAGGCTCTGGCCCAAGTTCGCAAGACCCAGCACCTGACCCAACGCGACATTGCCGACTACCTCGGTGTGAGCCTCGCCACGGTGAGGAAGTGGGAAGACGGCACAGCCCTGCCTGACCGGGCGCTTTGGACAAAGCTCGAAGAGGCGATGGGGTTACCCGTGCCCGACCCACGAGTCCCTGAGCACACACCCGCCGAGAGGGAGTTGATCGACACCATGCTGCTCGTGGTCGATGAACTTCGGCTACTTCGGGAACAGATCGCCAGCATCAGAGCCGCCGCGTCTACGCAGCCTGTTGTAGACGAGCCAAACGTCTTGGACGTCAACCAGGCTGCTGGATACCTCGGTGTCTCTCCGACCTTCATACGGAGATTGGCATACGAGCGGAGACTCGTTCATTACAAGGTCGGCAGCAAAGTGAGGTTCCGTAGAACTGACCTGGAGCAGTTCATCGAGGACGGGAAACGCGGGCTATCGGAGTTCGTTCCCTGGCAGCTTCGAGGGCGTGCTGGACAATCGGGCTCTACAAGACCGAGCTCATCTGGCACGAGGGCCCGTGGCGGACCGTCGAAGCCGTCGATCTAGCCGCCTTGCCCTTGCATCGACTGGTTCAACACCACCAGGCTGCACACCGAGATCGGCGACATCCCGCCGTCGAAACTCGAAGCCACCCACTAACGTCAACAGCAAGACGCCGGTCAGACCCCATGAATCAAAGCGGACTGAATCAAAGCGCACGAGCCTCTCTCGAACCCAGATAAGAGCGATTCAGGGTTGCCGCATAGCTCCAGAACCGTTGCACGCTTGACTCAGATGCCGAAGCCATCGTCGAAACTACGGTCGAGGCCCATGTCACGGTTTCTGGTGGCATGCAGCACTGGGGCCGTTGGGACAGTCCGGTCGTCCTCTCGCAACCGATCGGTGGCCTGGACACCCTTCCAGTGTGACGCCAACACTTCCCGTTCGGACTCGACTCCCGGCGATTCGCCGGGAGAGAGGAATCCGGCCATGCCGACAGCGGCAACAGTCTTCTTCCAGTGGGCGCGCTGGTCGGGGTCGGTCGGCTCAGAGCCGATACTCGCCGTGCCGGTGATGTTCCAACGGGTGCGGTATGCCTCGATGGCTCCGGCCGCTGCCTGCCACCGTTCGACTTCGGTGATGCGTTCCGGGAGAGAGCCAAGCAGTGCCGTGACGTGTTCGGGTCGGCTGTAGGCGGCGGCCTGGCCGAGGCGGTATTCGTTACGGCGGACGGCACGGTCGAGTTGGAACCAGGTGGTGATCTCGTCTCGGTGGTGAGCGACCCATTCGTTACGGCGGCGTTGGGCTGCGGCGAACGCCGACAGGTCTTCGAGTGCGTCGTGGGCGTCTCGCCCGGTGGCCTGGGTGTGTCGTGTCCGGTCGTAGGCGGCGGCGAGCTGGTCGGTGACGTCAGCCGGAGCATGATCGGTGAGCCACCGGCCGAGGGTGGCGTGCTGGCGGTAGGTGGCATCGAGGTCATCAGGTGACAAGGACGCCCAACTCGGCAGGCGCTCGTAAGCCATGGTCTGCTCCCGGGTTTGGGAGAGTGCGTCGACGAGGGACTGCAGTGCGTCTCGCTGTCTCGTGTCTTCTGCATGGTGGCCGATCTCCCAGCGGGGGTTCTCGGGAGCTGTGACGTAGAGGTTGTTGGACAGTCGGCCCCGCGAAAGCTGGGTGTAGCCGGCTTCCTGGAAGAGGCTGTCGCCGCCGAGGCCGAAGGTGTGATCGACGGTGATTCCCTGGGAGCGAAACACCGTAAGGGCATAGCCAAGGCTGGTCGAGGACTCGGCGTAGCTGCGGGGAAGCACGGCGCGCGATCCGTCGGCGAGCTCAACGACTAGCGCAGCGGCCCGAGCCCCCAACTCGTCGGCCACAGCAACGTCACCCTGGTTTCGGAGAACGTCACCCTGAACGTCACCCTGGGTTCGGAGAACGTCACCCTCCCTGGTCACAAGGTTGCCGGCGGGATCGACCACACCGACAACAGTTCCGAACGTGCCGTTTCGGACCTGGACCGTAGAGGGCTGCCCGGCCCGGTTCGCCTTCCCGGCTTGTGCAACCCGCTGGTTCTTCTCGAAGACAACTCGGTCGCCGATGCTGAACGCCCTGCCATCGAGCCCGATCTCCTCGCCGAGCTCACCGGCGGCCTGGCGCCGTGCCCGGACCATGTCGTTCAAGGCAACCACGTCCACCCGGCGAACAGCCAGGATGGCTGTCGTGCGGTCCCGGTGGACCCCCCACCAGTCCTCTACGAGCCGATGCCGTGCCTCATCGATGGTGCCAGTGATCGTGACCCTCCCGTGTTCGACATACGCGTGGACGGCCGGGACCACGTTGCCGTCGCGCAGGGCGACGAGGGCGTCTCGTTCCCACTGCTGATGGTCACTGACCTGACGGCGGTTGGTGGTGAGGGTGACGACGTGGGAACCCAACTCGTTCGACATCGACCGCAATGCCCCTCCTGCGTCGATGGAGGACAGCTGACGGTTGTCACCGACGAGGACGAGCTTGGCTCCGGCCACGTCGACATGGGAGCGGAGCCGGTCGAGGGGGCGGCTGCCGACCATCGATGCCTCATCGACCACGATCACGTGCCGGGAGGTGAGCCCTCCAGCTTTTCGGAGATCAGCAAGGAGCTGGGTGAGCGACGAGCTCGGGATACCGGTACCCGCTTCGAGGTCGGCAGCGGTCCTGGCCGCGACGGCGGTGCCGATGACTTTGTAGCCCGCCTCTTCCCATCCGATTCGCGCGGCATGGAGCATGGTCGACTTACCCGTTCCGGCCTGGCCGATCACCAGGTCGTAGCCGTTGCCCGAAGTGAGCAGCGCGCGGAGCCCATCGGCCTGTTCAGTATCGAGATGGAGGTGAGACCCGAGGACTCGGTCGACCGTGTAGGGGTTGACCCGACCGGTACCTTCTTCTATGCGGGCTACCGCCGAGCGGGTGATGCGCTGTTCGGCGGCCAAGAGTTCTGTGGTGGTGTAGCGCCGGTCGCCGCTCGTGGCCGGAATGAGCTGCCCGCTTTTCGTCCGGACGTGCTCAGTGCCCACACCGGGATCGACGAGGACCCGTACAACGCTGCCCCGGTCGAGGAGTTTGGAAGTAAGCGCCAGAGCCTGATCGGGGGTGACGTCGAACGCCCTGGCCACGGCACAGATGGCCTCTCGGCGGGTGAAGGTCGATCCGAGCAGGGTGACGGGCAGCGCCCGGGTGTCAGGGGCCAGATGCTCATCGATCTCCCAGTCATCGAGAGACACGCCGTTCTCGCCCGCGAGGACCCGGAGGATCGTCTCGGTGGCTTCGGGTCCGGATGGGATAGTCGGATCGTTGCCAAGGACGGCGGTGAGGTCTTCGACACTCGCCTGCCGGGTACCACCCTCGCCGCCCGGAAGTTCGATCTCGGCGAGCTGCTCTGACCAGCGTTCGCGCAGCAGATCAGCCGGCGTCGTACCGACAGGCTTGCGTTGCCTGGTGGCGAGAGCCGATTTCTCGGCTGCCTTGGACGACGTGAACCCCCGTTGGTCCATCGCCGCTTCGATGTCTCCCCTCCGCTTGGAGAACGCCCGGAGGATCGTCTTCGGGACATCTCGCAGCTCGCCCAGGCCATTGCGTCGCACGTGCCAGGCAAGACCAAGGGGTGCCAGCTCGGAACGCAGCGCGGACTGGTACATCGTCCCGGCGGCCTTCTGCCACAGGTAGAGGTGGCGGCCGTCGGGGGCGGACCATTGGCCGTCTGCGCCATGCACGAGGTTGGGGACGACGACGTGCGTGTGAAGCTGGGGGTCGCCGGCACGGCTGGTGCGGTGCCGGAACGCCGCTGCAGTGAATCCGTTGGCCTCGATAAGTTGCCGACCACCAGCTCCTCGCCTGGCGTAGCACGCCTCGGTGGACAGGTGGTCGAGCACGGCGCCGATCGCCCGGTCGTGAGCATCGGAGATCGCGTCGCCCACGTGTTCAGGTCCGAACGCCCAGAGGAGCGAGACGCCTTTGGGAGCGGAGAAAGTCAGGTCGTAGCCGGGCCGTCGTTCGCTGGACAGCCTTGCTCCCAGGTCGGCCCCCGTGGCGGACTTGCCGGCGAGCAGGTTCCTGAGGGCCTGCGCATCGACCTGCCCGACGAGTCCGAGCCGTTCGGACGTTGTTCCTATCCACTGCCCCGGTGCTTCGCCCCTGCCTAAGTAATAGTCGTCGACGTTGTTGGCGACCTTGGCGAGGTAGTACTCCGCGCCGCCGGTGACACCGAGCCGTCCTATCGACAGCATCGAAGTGCCGGGTGGCGGGTCTTCGGAGACGGGTCCATAACCGAATCGTCCCGATGGACGTCACCCTGAACGTCACCCTCGCTGAACATGACTGCCTACCAGGGAGAACGTGACCCGGGAGCGGTGCGGTTCCCGCCCGGAGGGCGGCCGCACTCAACGAGTGCAGGTGTGTGGACTGAACGTCACCCTCTGGTGGGGCCGACGGGTGGACATATAGAAGGTCCCTCCCGGAGGGGAGGGACCTTCTTGTGGGCGCTCTCCGAGTGGTTGGAGTCGCGTCGCTCACTGTGGATTGTTACGCCAGCACGGTGGTCCCGGAACGGTGACGCCCCGGGACCAACCGCGCCAGCCGGTCAGACGGGTGTTGCCTTATCGGCAAGCTCCTCAGCGGCGCTGTGGCGCTCGACCTTCTGGATCTCGGCGGTGGCGAACCGGAGGCTGGCTCCGATGTCGTCAGCCACGATCTCGATCTTGGCCCTGCGCTCCCCTTCGTCGGTCTCCCAGGATCGCTGCTCGAGGCGACCGCTGACCACGACCCGTGCGCCCTTGGTGAGACTGAGGGCGACGTTCTCGGCCAGCTCCCGCCAGCAGACGACGTCGAAGAACGAGGTGGACTCCTCCCACTCCTTCGTGTCCCGGTTCTGCCACCGGCGATTGACCGCCAAGGTCAGTGCCGTGGCGGCCTGGCCATCCTTCGTGTAGCGAATTTCCGGGTCCCGGGTCAGGTTGCCGGCAACGGTGATGGTGGTGGTTGTCATGGTGTGTCTCTCCTTGTGATTGATGACAGGTGGGGCGCTTGTCGCCCCGCCTGGTCCGTCATCAATCGCTGAAAGCCGATTGCCCACACCGGAGCCGGCAGTCAAGAAAGCGAGCACAGCGAGAGTGAGAAGCGAAGGCCGGATGGTGAGGCGAGGGACGAGCCGACCCGCAGGGTCACCTTCCGTGCCGGCGCCTCGCAACGTCGACCTTGACGGCCAAGGTGACGGTGTGAAACCAACCGCTGGAAGGGGTCCAGAAACCCTGCCGCGGTGCTGCTCCCCTACACCGAGTACCGAACGGCGGCGGTGCGACTACTGGAAGCGTGCGAGGACAGGGCCGGGCTGTCAGGTACTCGCTACGTGAACGGTCGTTCGGCTGCGCGTGGTGATCTCGTGCTAGGTGCGAGTCATTATCGGCAAGCGCTCCACCGTGACGGCTGCAGGGCGAAACCGGTGGGCCAGGTCATGCCGGAACCACCTCCTTGTCCGGCTGGTCGGCCTCGAGAATGATCCGAGCGCATCCGAGCACCTTGTCGGCGGTTGCGGTGATAGCGGCAACGTCACCACCGCTCCATCCGGCGAGGTAGCCGGTGGAATAGCTCGAGGTGTCGAGCCCCCAGGCGGCAGAGACGATGAAGGCGACGGATTCGGCCTCGACCTCGACCGTGCCGCGGTGCTCGTAGAGGCGGCGTTCGTGCAGCAGGACGTGGGCGAGCTCGTGGGCGAGCGTCTTGCACGCTCCGGCAGGATCGGCCGTGCTCTTCACGGTCACCGAACGCTCCGCGTAGTGCGTGCGGCCCCATGCGGTACCGAGCGCCTCGTCGCACGCAGGGGCGCACTGGACAGCGAAGCCCGCCTCTTCCACCCGGCGCACCAGCGTGTCCCACATGCCATCCGGTGCGACACCCACCGGGTGCTGGACGTGCAGAGCGTTATCGAGGAGATCGTCGCCCTCGGTGTCATAGACATCGAAGACGTAGCCGACCCGGAACCCGGAAACCCGGGACTGGGTGATTGTCTCGCCAGTGTCGGCGTCCTCGACTCTGTCCCGTCGTACGCAAGGGCAGAGGATGGCAATGCCCTTCGCACCCTTCTTCACGCTGCGACCGAGTGACTTCCACGTATGGAAACCGGCCACCCGGGTGGCGTCCGGCCGCTGAGCCATGATGAGGAAGGTGTTATTGGCGCTGTATCGAGTGAACTTGGCCGCGACGGCCAGGTAGGCGAGCCACTGTTCGGAGGTCGTGAGGGCCTCGACGCCGGCAACCAGTTGATCGTGCGCCATCTCCGGCGTGAGCTTGCGTGAACGGAGAGTAGTTGCAGTAGCCATGTCGGCCTCCTTCGGTTGAGCGGCGGTTGCCGCTGGGTACCGATGAGGAGGTCACCGGGGACCCCGCCGGGGTCATGGTCGAGCACAGCGAGAGTGAGAAACGAAGGCCGGATGGTGAGGCGAGGTACGAGCCGACCCGGAGGGTCACCTTCCGTGCCGGCGCCTCGCAACGTGCCATTGACGCCGGAAGGGGTGGCGACATGATGAGAAGACCCAGGAGACCCCTGAATGCGCCAGTGCGCCGGACTGGCGACTCGATGTCGTCCGAACGGCGGGACTGTTCAGGTAG
Organism: Acidimicrobiales bacterium; assembly: GCA_050011255.1. Classification (GTDB taxonomy): domain Bacteria; phylum Actinomycetota; class Acidimicrobiia; order Acidimicrobiales; family UBA8190; genus Bog-564. Next base: position 152,448 of record JBEKJK010000002.1, on the reverse strand, counting down.
GCGAGTGGCGGTGACGCAGTCAGGTTCGATCCGGCGAGTGGCGGTGCTACCTCGACTGCCGGAGCCGCTTCTACCGCCACAGCCCGAGCAACGTCATGCTCATCGGCCAGCAGCGACACGAGGCCACGTACGTTGCCGGGTTCAACGCGGCTCAGATCACCAACAGGCAGGCAGAAACGACGCGGCCCAGGCCGGCTCGGCCCGCCTGCGGCGGCCGGCCCACCACAAAAGCCCAGGTGGCAAGTCCAGGTGGCGTGGGCTGTGGGGATTTCCTCTGCTCCTTCGAGGACTGCGGTCACGGAGCCACCACCCTCACGACGTCGGGAATCGGTGTGACCGCGGCAAATGGGCGGGGCGAACAGCCCCCGTCTAGCGTGTGGCCGTGTTTGGAGTCGTGCCTTACGTCGGCAGCACGACATTCCCTCCGAGGAGCGCACCACGCCAAGGCGTCCGTGCGCACGGTGCCAGGTAGGCGTGTGTGCCGTCGGTCGCGCCCGGACCACACAGCGAACGAGCACCCGTCCTCCCTCCTCGGGATGAACCGACGCACAACGGATCGGCAGACAACGGCCACGTCGCGCCAACGAAGGTCACAGCGGGAGCTGCATCGCCTCTGGCGATCCCCAAAGGTGACTTCGACCGGCTGACGCATTACCTGTTCCGCTACCCGGCGAAGTTCCACCCGCCCGTCGCATCCACGCTGATCGAGCTATTCACCACAGAGGGCGACCTCGTCCTCGACCCGTTCTGCGGTAGTGGAACGCTCCTCGTGGAGGCGGCGGTCGCGGGGCGACCGTCGATGGGGATGGACATCGACCCGCTGGCGGTCGCCGTCTCGGAGGCGAAGACACACCGGTTCCGGGCGTCGCACCTCGCTGCCTCTGGTGCCACGCTCGTCGCCGCGCTGAGGGACTACGCCCGGCCTGCCGAGGAATACGAGCGGAGGAAGTTCACCGACCTCACCGATGCGGAATATGCCGACGAGCTACAGGGGGTCTCCGAGTGGGTCCCGGCGATCCCGAACCTTCTCCACTGGTTCCGCCGGTATGTCGTCATCGACCTTGCCTTCATGCGGGCGGTCATCGAAACCGCCCCGATACCTGAAACACACCGGCGGTTCTTCCGTGTTGTCTTCGCCTCGATCATCCGGACGACCTCGAATGCCGACCCCGTCCCGGTCTCGGGTCTGGAGGTGACGAAGTGGATGGTGCAGCGGGAGAAGAACGGCAGACTCGTTGACCCCTTCAGTCTGTACACGATCGCCCAAACGAAGGCGATTGAGGCGGCCACCGCCTTCACGAAGTCTGCGAAGGCATCGACACCGGTCCGCGTGTTCGCAGGGGATGCGACCGCAATCGGCGACTACCTCGACGGAACCGTCGATGCCGTCATCACGTCGCCGCCGTACCACAGTGCCGTCGACTACTACCGCCGACACCAGTTGGAGATGTACTGGATCGGCCTGGCGGCGTCACACGCCGAGCGGGTGGAGCTTCTCCACCACTACGTCGGGCGACCGAAGGTGCCAAAGTCCCACCCTTTGGTCAGGACACCGCTCGAAACGTCCGAAGCCAAGGCGTGGGAGGACCGCATCCGCACCGTTTCCGATGAGCGGGCTGATGCGTTCCATCACTACATCGCGGCGATGCGTTCGTTCTTCACCGGGCTCACAGATCACGTCACCGTCGGAGCCCCTGCGATTCTCGTTGTGGGACATAGCGATTGGAACGGGACAACGATTCCGACGACGCTTCTCTTTGAGGAGTTGGCGGGGACAGCGTTCACGCTCCACAAGGTTTTGTGCTACCCGGTGAAGAACCGGTACATGTCGTATGAGCGGCACAACAACGCGTCAATCTCCGAGGAGTACGTGCTCGTCTTCCGCCGTCATTAGACAGACGGTCGGTCCCCACTGCCGTTCGCCTCACGAAACGTACTCTCGCGGCGCGGCGGCGGCGTCCTGCCGACAAGCTGTGAGACTCGTCGCTCCAGCTCATCATAGCTACCACGCACGATCACTTGGTCGCCCTTCTTGCCAGTGATCTGCAGGAGACCTTGCGATGCGGAGGCCACGGTGATGACAGAACGGCGAATGTCGCCGAATTCAACTGTGGCATACTCAGCTCTCCCAGTGATCTCCCCGGCAATCAGCTCAATCGTCCGAGGGCGGTCCGCCAGCCTGCCGTCCAACGTCCGCAGAGCGTCGATCACTGCCTGGTACAGCTCTTGATGGGTGTGAGACTCGGCGTCAAGCAGGGCATCAACCGCCGCCGTTACCTCGTCTGGTGAAAATTTTGTCAGGACGATGTCGAGGACATCGGCTGCGGAGATATGACGAGCCTCGGCGTTTTCAATCACACGGGCGAGCTGGTCCACGGTCCAGCACGAGACCCTTTCTTCCCTCGCACGTCGGGCTGCTTGTGCGTCGTCTCCCCTCGTACTGCCGGGATACGCAGGAGCCAGAAGAAGACATCCGGTTGCCCTCGCCTCATCCCGAACATGTTGTGCGAGTCCGGCAAAATCGATCGCACCAAGTGACGGAACCTCGCCGGATGACTTTGCTTCGAGCGTGATCTTCCGCTCACCGCCGGGGTACTCCGCATACTTCGCCACGCCGTCTGGGTTATCAGCACCGGAGAGGTGCTTCGCCACGAAGCCAAGTGCGCGGGCTCCAATGACGAGGTTCGTTTCAAGGTCGCGCTCGTCATCAAACGATGCACGGAGCGCCTCGGCAATGGCTCGCATCGAGAAAAGCCGATCTGCAGCGAGGGAGCGGAGAAGTGAGTCCCGTCGTTCGAGAACCTCTCCCACGAGAGTCGCCGCCATCCCCTGCTCGCGGAGGTACACCTCAAGGAGCGCCTCGGCGGTCACGAGGTCCTCCAAGAGCGGACGGGCATCTGGCTCAGAGTGCGCCTGCACGACAGGGTGATCGACGTTGACGTAAAAGATCGACGTTGCCGGGTCGAGGGAAACAAGGCGACCCGATCGCCCGCCCTCGAAGTCCGCATAGGTGTAGCGATCCCGGTCTGGCTCATACAGCCGGGCAGCGAGATCATGGACGTTGACCTCGTCGGCGAGACGGAGATAGAACCACGACTCGTCTGCATCGCTCCCCCCGCTCTCGCTGCCCGCAAGGAGCGCGTCAGCAATCGGGTGCTCGACAAGGGTCGGCGAGATGTAGTCCCGCTTCTCCTCCGTATGGGCCTTTTTCTCGGCCTCGGCATCCTTCTTGATCTTGCCGTCGTACTGCGCACGGGCTTCGTAGAAGATTTCCCGCAGGACGTGCTGGAAGTCACGGTACAGATCAGATTCTTCGAACCGTTCTCGGGGGGCGGTAACGACTTTGTCGAGGTCGTCTGCGGTGAGGTCAGCGCGGAAGCGGTTCCAAACGGAGTACGACAAAGGCTCGATACCGAAAAGAGCGTCCGACTCATCGACGAGGCGCTCGCGGACCTTCACGAAGAATCCGTGGCTACGAGCAAGGTCATTGCTCTTTCCGGTGTAGAGGCTCCCCTTGGTGACAACGACCTCGCCACTGATGCCTTGCGGAAAGGAGTCGGAGAGAAGCTTGTCACCTTCTATACGCCAGTTGTCGGGATGTCCCTCTTCGATGGACGTTACACGGATAGCGGGGAGCTGCCCGACGGTAAACGAGACGACTTCCGGTTGTTCGGCCTTGCGAGAGACGACGTCGTTCCCATTGAGATTCAACGCAAAATTGCTCTTGTATGGCATCGCGGTCGAGAGCACCCAATTGAGATCGCGGGTGCGGATGGTGCCCATCTTCGGCTTCAACTCTTCCAACACAACGAGCGTCCACGACGCCAGCGCGGTGACCGCCTCTTCGGTCATGCCCACCCTCTCGAACATCGTCGCAAGGATTGCGTTTTGGAAGAGGTCAGCGAGGGCGAACTTGTTGATCGTCAGTTGCAGTGGCGCGCCACCTGACGGATCTGACTTGAAGTCGTCGAAATGCATCGTAACGGCGTGGACGGCCGAGCCGGTGTATGAGACGTATGTCACAGTGTTGGCCACTGCGTAGGTGGCGAGCTTGCCGATGCCGAACTTTCCGATGTGACGACGGCGAAGCCGAACGGACACACCGTCACCCTGGCGCCTGCGGCTGTGGCCGATGTGCCAGAGGTCTTCCAGCCCGTCCGAATCCATCCCGTCGCCGTCGTCGAAGATGACGGCGACGGGCTCCGATGATGGCGGGAGCGGGATGAATAGCCGACAGTGCTCGGCGTCGGCATCCCAGGCGTTGACGACGAGTTCCTCGATGGCCTTGATCGGGGACTGGTACATCTGCTCCGAGAGGAGGTGGACCAGCTGGTTCGAGAGCGTGACCGCGATCTCACGGTCCGTTATCCCCAAGGAACCGAGAGCGTCCGCCAACTGGCGGTTGGGTGCCACGGGCGGTCAGTCTAGGAGGGAATGTGGCCGAGCACTGAAGGCTCCCACAGGCGCTATCAAGGAGGTTTGCGCTGCGCAAAGCTACTTTACGCAGGCGCAGACCTCCAGACGCGAGGAGCTCCCGCTTCGGCCGAAATAAGGAACGTTCTCACTCCGGACCCAGCAGCGGCCGCCCCTGGGATTAGCGAGTGCCGCTGACCCTCTGTGCTTGTCTCCGCTTGGAGACGGGTACAGTCACTGAGCAGCCGACGGGCGCCGCTCCAACTCCGCGCACATCGACTATTGCAAGGCAATACGCTTCTGCAATTCCTGCTGCGTAGTACCGGTACGTCACGGGGACGTCGACCTCCTCCCGTGTCCAACGACCAATCCGTCTCGTCCAGAGGCAAAGACCTTCTTCGACCGAAGGATAGTCGGTGACGTTGACTCTCACTTTGTAATCTTGGCGGTGGCCACCGTTTCGGCAGAGACTTGCGACTCCGGATCGGAGCCTGTAGGTGCGCCCCGGATCCCGATCAGCGAAGTCATGCCACCACTGGTTCAATGCGATGCCGCCAAGAAAGCCGATGGTTACCGCACGCTGATTCGGCGGAAAGAAGAACTGGCGGTCGGCACAGAAACTGGTTTGGACTCGTAGGACGTTGTCCCGACCCGTCTGAAGGTGGGGTCGTTGCACGAGCACGACGGGCACAAGGCGTCGTGGCAATAGGTCGTGCCGAGCCAGTGCGAAGAGAAGCATTCGGACACTCACGGCGCGGGTGGATGCTGTCCGCTCCAAAGACCTCAAGAAGGCGCCAGGCTCACGTATTTGACGGAAATGCCTGAGAACTTGCAGATGTTCCGTGACAGGAAGGAGAAGTTCTGACGCGAATTCGTCGCAGAAGCGCTCTTCAACATCGAACCCGTTTATAGTCCCATACGCGCGCAGATTGGTAAGTTGCTTCTTGTCAAGCCGAGATGCCGGCACGGTCGAATGGTCATAGAAAAAGGTATGCGCAATCTCGTGTGCGAGTGTGAACCGAGCTCGCGCCGTCGATTGCGAGCGCGCGATCTGAACAGCAAAGCCTCCGGCTGAGAGAGCCACCAGCTGTCCCTCAGACACCATCGGCTTCGCGAACTCAATCGAGACGATGCCCTGCGCTCTCGCAAGACGCTTAAGTGTCGAAAGACCCTCCCGCTCAAGACGGCCAAAGAAGGTCTGTTGGCCATGGAGTACCTCCGAACGGAGCCTTTGAGCGCATATCCGAGCGGCGGCGGCTACATCCGTCCCAAGCTCATCACTTTCTACAACGTCAACGACGTTCACTCTTGCCTAACAGAACTGATGACGTCACTAGCCCTCTCGACCAGTACGCCCCAGTCGATAGGCCGTGACCGTTGCTCCCCAGTGCTCACTAAATTCAACGCCGCATCCTGAAGCCGGGCCATCGCAGCTTTGCGAACCTCTTCTTCGGCAACCGTTCGACCGCATCGCACGAAGCTGTCTGATTTGTGGGCCTGCAGCGGACCTGGCCACGACTCCCTGAGCCGGGAATTTGAGGCACTGGCTGCACAGACGAGGGTGGCGAAAGCGACTCCGCGTCGGGATTCGGAGTCGGTTATGGGGTAGTGCAACGTGTGCTCGCCTAGGGCATTTCCCCAGAAGTCCTTCTGCGTACCGTCACCACCGACGAGCTCGAGGATCCGGTCCCGAGGTGCATTTCGGATGCTTCCGATTACGGGATCGAGGACTGGCTCCAACCGCTGTCTAAGCGGAACATACCGGAAGCGACATCCTCGCCTACGTGTGTCCAGCGGAACGCCAAAGCGCTCGCAGAATGCATCCACAAGTCCATTCAACGCCATGGCGAAGGTGGGCTCACCAGCGGAGCCGCGAGCCAAAAGTTTGGGATGAACAAACAAATACAGACGCCACAGACGCTTGTAGTTCTCGTTTAGCAAGTCGATTTCCTGGGCAAGACCTCGGTCATGTGCCTGCTGATTCAGGGGAAGAACTCTTCCTGCTTCCACTTCGACGTGCGCGGCAACTTCCTTTGCTTGCATCCGTTGATGGGGGCAGTAAATGAGGACGGCTGGTAAACTTCCACCCTCTCGGGTGGTCGCAAACTCCTCGGCGCCAGCGCGCACAGCGGCATCTGCGAACAGCTTTTCCCATTCGCGCCGACCGCGGTCGCCATCGTCCCGGAGGTGTCGAATGATTCCCTCCGGTCCCCCGAAGTGGTGGGTACCGTCGTGATCCAAAGTGAAGAGAAGGGGGTACTCGTCTCGGTAGCGAATGCGACGAACGAGCTCCTTTACGCTTAGTCCCACCGGTTCCGAAGTCGATGCTGCTGTATCTAAGGTCGACAAGAGGTCGCTGTCGCCGACGTGTGCGATATGCGACGTCCCGAACGCCGGTTCATACGGCGGCGCCCACGGAGCAGGGTAGATCCCATCTCCATCGCGCAAGCGAGGGCTCGACAGCTCAAGCGCCTTTGCAAACATGCTCGAAAAGACACACTTCTTCGGATGGTAGTAGACCACTTCGGCAAAACGATACCGTTCACGCATCAAGTCCAGAAGATCTGACACGGTATCGCGGCGAGGAAGGCCGTTTCCCTTGACGGCATAAATTGTCAAGCGTCTACGCGAGCGACTCGATTTGTGATCATCGATTTCAACATTGCTTGACTCTCGGATCACAAGGTACCGCTGGAGCCTCAGATTATTGCGAATATCGAGGTGGAGTCGCGCCCCGTCGCGGACAAGATAATCAAGGAGATCCGCGCAAATGGTGTTCCCGACAATGTCTGACATGAAGGGGTGAAAGAGGGGAACGCGTTCATGGTCCGGACCAAGGTCAAGCGGCACCGAGTTGCGCTGATAAAGCTCACGAATAAAGGCTAGGCGCCTCGCCGGATCGGTCCTGGGCTCGAGCTCGTCCTCAGCTTCGGTTAGCAAATCGTCGAAACTCGCATAATGATCCGTGGTGATTGCTTCCTTGAAACTGAGCAAGAGAAAGATCAGTTCCCGGACTTCCCAGTTGCATAGCGCTTGCACGCCTTTATCGCCCGGTACCGATGCATCGGCAAAGAACTGTTCATAGACTCCTTCCTCAAAGAGCCACGGCAGAGAGACACGCTGGGTTGTCCTCTTCGGCCTCGCCAGACGCGATTCGTCGATGGTCCCAAAATGGCGCTCGACAGTTGACTGCGATTCGCCGATAGGGGAACCCGTCCTCGGTCCGAAGAAGAGTTCAAACATTCGAGAACCACCAAGGCCATCATGCTTTTCGAGGATCGAGAATTCGTCCTCAAAGGTGTGGCCCACCGGGACGTGTCCGACGTCGTGCAGAAGCGCTGCAACCGAGACGATCTCGGACATCCCACGCCAACGGCCGTTAGCCGAATATGGACACTGATCATCTGCCCGACTACCTGGTGCCGGCGAGTAGAGCCGAGGCGACAGCCATACGCCAGGATGGGGGAAAAATGTCGGCTCATTTCGCGAGAAACGTGCATGATTCTGGACGATTCGTCGCATGATCGTTCGCGACATGAAGTAGGTGCCGACCGAGTGGTCGAAGCGGCGATGTGTGGCTCCCCGGAACACATTGTGAGTGGTTCCGAGCTGATAAATGTGGCCCAGCCGTTGGAATTCTGGCGTCGCGATTACTGCCACGGCTAGGGGCGTCAACTCCTTGCTGCCATAGACCTCGTCCTGATAAAGCTTGGGTGTAGGTAGCCGCCGATCACCATCCGGAGCGTGGAGTCTGCGCTCCCTGACTTCAATTACCCCTTCAGCTGACTCGATTACAACGAGCCGCTGGTTCTGTCGCACAACCACGGCCTCCTCCTTCCTCGGATCCAGCGTAGGCCCGAGTGAGGGCTTCAGGAGGGCCACATTTCCACAAAGGCGCGGTCGGACTGCCACTCTGCGTAGTCGTCCGAGCCATTAGATGACTTGAGGGCAAGCCGTCGATGGCGCGTTCATGGCGCGTCCGGGTTCGTCCGGGTTCGTCCGTGGACGTCCGTTGTCGTCCACCGGCTCGCTGACCTGCCGTTGTCGTCCACCGTCGTCCGCTGGTTCAGCCTGGAAAGTCTTCCCAAGCTGAGAATGAGGGTTCGATTCCCTTCGCCCGCTCTCCCCGGTGAAAGCCCTGCTAGCAGTGACGGCTGGTCGCCAGCGTTAGCCACGAGCGGCATCGAGTTGCCCCTTTATTGCCCCCTCGGGAGTCGGACGCTGTCAACGCCGGCCGCGCGCCTATCGTGCGGTCCGGTTCGCAGGCGCATCCGTTCATGCCGGGATCGCTCGGTCAAGACCCGGCACCCCTCCGGTGGCCATGCCCCCTTACGCGGCCTCCGCTGCAGCCCGTACGTGATCCAAGATCGATACGAGTCGATCCACTTCATCCGAGGTGAAAAGCTCGTCTGGCCCGTGCGGGGCGATGTCTGTGAAGGGTGACTCGTACAACAGTGCGGCACCCATCACACCGTGCTCCGTGAGGCGGTTGATGATCAGGTCAACGAATTCGATCTGATTCCCCGTGAACGCCTTTCCTTCGAGAAAGTCGGCAAACGCCTCTTTGGCTGCCCCTCGATCGAGTCCGATCAGTGAGCGAACGAATAGCCCGAGTCCGTGGCTCTCTTCCTTCGCCCTGGCGATAGTCTCGGCATCGCCGATGCCATTTTCCGCCAGCATGCTCTCCAGTGCCTCTAAGTCGCTCGGTGTCAACGGCTTGTTCATCCGGAGCCGGTGAATGGCTATGTGGTCCTGGTGGTCGCGTAGGAATGCGCGCGCCTTCGCCTTGAAACGCTCCATGTCCTGTGGTGGCGTGATTCCGAGAAGATCGAACGACGTCGCTTCGCCCATCTCGTCTTCGAAGTCCGTGTACAGAACGTTTCGGCTCCGCTTCTCGATGAACTGAACGAGGTCTCTCAGCTTCTTGCGGATCTGCTCCAGCATGACCGCCGTGACGTCCTGCCACCATTCCTCGGACTGGAGTTCCTCCAGGACGACGAGCTGCTTCCTCACCATCGGGATGTTGGCTTGCTCTTCGAGCATCTCTGCAATGGCAATGACCTGGTCGCGAAGCTTCGTGAAGCGAGGATCGTGGCGCAGAACGGCGAGCTGTAGGTTGAGCATCAGGAGGTCGAAGCGCTTGGCCTCCTCCTCTTCTGCCTCAACGTCAGAGGGAAGCGGGGCGACCTCCGAGGCAAGCTCGTGGAGGTCGTCTTGCTGTAGGACCGTCCACGCCTCTGGCTTGGCGAACCGCTCGACGTGCGCTCGCTTCGGGCGCACGACGAAGTTGTCGAGGTTCATGGACGCTACAACACCGTGCAGAAGTGACGCCGTCTCCGTTCGGAGCTGCCCGGCCTCGTCGCCTCCGACACCCGACACCTTGCCCCGGTCGAGCTCTGCGATGAGGTCGAGACGGGTCGTGAAGAGTTTGGTGCTGAGCGTCGCGCCGAGTCGACCCTCGGCCGTTGCCGGGTCCAAGCTGAAGAATTCGAGATTGCCGCAGTAGTCGAGGATAAAGAAGCTCTTCTTGTCATCCCCTGGGCCGAAGAGGTCCGGACGGAGCCTGGTTCCACGTCCGACCATCTGCCAGAACTTCGTCTTCGAGCGAACCTGTTTGAAGAAGACGAGATTGACGACGTCCGGGATATCGATACCGGTGTCGAGCATGTCGACAGAGACGGCGATATGTAGCGCCTTGGCCGGATTCGAAAAGTCGTCGATAAGCGACTGCGCGTAGGTGACGCCGTGATGGATGGTTCGTGTAAAGGTGCCCTTGAACTTCGGGTAGTTCGCATCGAAGCGTTTGACGATGAAGTCGGCGTGCGCCTGATTCTTGGCAAAGATGATCGTCTTGCCGATCCTGTCGCCGCCTGCGACCCGCTGTCCTTCCATCATGAGGTGCGCAAGGACCTTGTCGACCGTGTCCTCGTTGAAGAGCCACGCGTTCAGCGCAGATGACTCCACCTTGTCAGGTATCGGGTCGTCGTCCCCCCACTCCAGGGCATCCCACTTCTCCTGTTCCTCTGGGGAAAGGTCCTTGTACGTGATGCCCTGCCGTTGGAACTTGATGGGAACGGAGACGGCAATGGGCGGGACGAGAAACCCGTCCTTGATGGCATCGTCGAGTTGGTAGGCGTCGGTCGGCACACCTCGCTCCAGCTCAAAGAGCTGATACGTGTTGATGTCGATCTCGTCTTTCGGGGTTGCGGTGAGGCCGATGAGGAGGCTGTCGAAGTAGTCGAAGATCGCCCGGTACTTCTGGTACACAGAGCGATGTGCCTCGTCGATGACGATCAGATCGAAGTGTCCCGGACCGAATCTGCGGCGGCCATCCTGTATCTCGTCGATCAGGCCCATCATCGTTGGGTAGGTCGAGACGTAGACACGGCCATCGCCGTGACGCTCAGTCACCAGGTTCACGGGAGACGATGAGGGAAGATGGGTCTTGAACGCTCCCACCGCCTGATTCACAAGCGCGATGCGATCCGCCAGGAAGAGAATGCGCTTCGCCCAGTTGCAGCGCATGAGGAGGTCGGAGAGGGCGATAGCCGCACGGGTCTTCCCAGCTCCAGTCGCCATCACGAGGAGGGCCTTCCGTTCGAGGTCGTTCTCGAACGCCTCCCCGATCCTGCGAATGGCTCGTGTCTGGTAGTACCGCTCGACGATGGCATCGTTGATCTCTGCGGTAGCGAGTGACTTACGGCTCGTCCTTCTCTGGATGAGGAGTCCCAGCTCGTCCTTCGTGTAGAAGCCCTGTACCTCCCGGGGCGGGTACATCTGGTCATCCCAAATCCACGTCTGGTAGCCGTTGGAGTAGAAAATCACTGGCCTGCGACCAAACTCCTCCTCCAAGCAGTCTGCATAAAGCTTTGCCTGCTGCTTCCCCGCGAGCGGAGACTTGGTCGTGCGCTTCGCCTCAACAAGCCCGAGGGGCTTGCCGTCGTCACCCCAGAGGACGTAATCGACATATCCCGTGTTTTGCTGGTTCGGCATCCCGGAAACTTCGTACTCACGGTCACGCTCGTCGGTGAGGGGCCACCCAGCCTCATGGAGATACTCATCGATGATGTGCGTCCGGGTCTCTGCCTCGGAGTAGTCATGCGTATCTGCGTGCCCAGCGACTTCCTTCTTCGCTTTGGCGACCTCGGCTCGCAGCCGGACCAGCTGATCGTCGAGCGCCTCCCGGTCGATCAGGAGTGCAGTGAGCTTCTCGTCGCGTTCAGCAAGAGACGCCTCTAGTTCCTGCAGCTTCGCAGCGGTCTGCGGTCCGGCTGCGGACGATGGTGCCGCAGCGTCCGGGTTGTAGGTAAGCCCCGGTGCAGGCTTCGCTCCACGTCCGTAGGTGTGGGCAAGCCAGTAGCAAACATGGAACAGCTCACGAACCGCGGCCACCGATGCCGACTCCGGGATCGCTCGGTTGTCATGCACGGCTCGATTCCCGATGCGTGTGATCAGGACAGCCTTGTTGAAAACGGCTTCTCCCACTGCCTGCTTGAAGGTGGGTTCATGCAGCAGCGCACCAAGGTTGTCCTGGTACGGGAGGCGGAGCGACGAATCAGCCTTGTAGATCCAGTTGACGATTAGCTCCGTAGCACGATGTGCGTAAAAGCACGATGTGCGTGGGTCAGTCAGGATAGAAGCCTCCGCCTTGTCAGCAGCCTCCTGGATCTCCGGCCATTCGTTGGCGAGGAAGGTGAAGTTACTCATAGCTCACCTCGGAACGCTCGGTGCTGAAGTGAAGCAAAGAGGTCGTCGCTTTGAAAAGCCGATTCCCGTTGCAGTCTCTTGAGATCTTGGACAGCATCACAACGAACTAAGAAAGCTTTCTGTTCGGCGACCGGGGGCACAATGACGGGCAGTTCTCGGAGACGAGTCAAAGTGATCTCGCGAAATGTCGCGCCTTTGACTTGACGCTGAATCCAGTTCTGGATTCCGGGAGTTCGCAGCATATGAAGCAGGTACGGTCCCATCACGCGTTTGCTAGGAGCAATCCGGGCCGTGCCCTGCGTTAGATTCGCCCCTGCGACAAATGGCGGAACTAGCGCCGTCGTGCCAACGGTAGCCCTGATGCTTATAACGATATCGCCGACATCAACACGTGATCGGGCGAATCGGGCAGCAATTTCGGGAGCCGTTCGTCGTAGTTGTGTGGTTACGATCTCGCCATTGACGATGTCGCCAGTCCGGATGTACGGAATGCCATCCTTACACTCATCACCGGCCTGAACTATTCCGTAGGTGACAATTGTCCCAGGCCTAACGACGCCAGCGAGTGGAATAACCTCCCATCCGCGGGGGTTTGATTCGGGATCGCCAAACATGTCGAGAAAGATGGATTGCGTGACAGTGTCAAGCTTGGCAAGGGCGGCTTGTCTCTTGGCGCTCATCGCGCCTGCCTTATCGAGGATGCCTGCAATCCGTCGCTGTTCCGGTAACGGTACGACCGGAATCATCAGGGACAGAAAGATGTCATCTGGCAGCGTCCGCCGACGGGCCGTCGTGCCCCGCAGTTTGGATCTATAGAAACTCAGTGCCCTCGGCGAGCGAAGGAAACGTTCAAGATAGCTGGTGTCTATTGAGTGTGTGTCGATCAAATCCCACACGTCATATGCCGGGCTCACAATCGCCTCGTCGTAAAGGCGTTGAAACGATAGAACCCCCTCATCAATCGGGAAACCGACGACTAGCTGACTTCTTGTCACAACGCGATACTGCGACGTGTCTGCACTCGCCACGCGTTTCTTGAACTTGTTCGACTGATCTACGAGACCTGAGTGCATGGTCATGGAAAGAATTGGGTAGGTCGTGGTTCCGGCCCGCCGCACCTTCGCAGGCCGTATTAATTGAGCAAGCGGCGTTTGGTCTCCGGTCACCGCAGCATCTCCGCTAGCTTCTTGATATCAGCCTGAATCTCGTCTTCGATCGTGGCTAGGGCAGCGAGAATCTCCAGCGGCGGCAGATGCTCCACTTCCTCATGGACGACTTCCTTGTAGCGGTTCAGGCTGAGGTCGTAGCCCTGGGCAACAATGTCGGCTTTGGGAACGCAGAAGCTCTGCTCCGTCCGGGATCGGTCGAGTTCGCTTCCAGTTCGGCTCGTCCATCGGGCCAAGGTGTCGGGCAAGTTGTTCTTGGCGTGATCGTCGGCGGTGAGGGATGCAGCTGGTACGGGGCCGAGTTTGTCCTCGGGCAGAAGAGGGGCTCGCTTGTCGTCAAGCGACCAGCCATCGGCTTCCAGGTCGTAGAACCACACGTGGTCGGTTCCGCCAGAGTTGGTCTTCGTGAAGAGAAGGATCGCCGTGGATACCCCGGCGTAGGGTTTGAATACCCCTCCTGGGAGAGACACAACGCCATCGAGCTTCTGGTCTTCGACGAGTATTTTCCTGAGCGTCTTGTGGGCGTTGCTTGAGCCGAACAGGACTCCGTCCGGAACGATGACTGCAGCTCGCCCTCCGGGTTTGAGCAAGCGGATAAACAGCGCCAGGAACAACAGCTCTGTCTTTTTCGTCTTGACGATGGCTTGTAGGTCCTTGGCAGTGTGCTCGTAGTCGAGTGATCCAGCAAACGGCGGATTGGCAAGGACAAGGCTGTAGCGCTCTTCCTCTCCAGCGTGATCCTGGGACAGAGAGTCTCGATACCGGATGTCGGGATTCTCGACCCCGTGGAGGAGCATGTTCATGCTGCCGATCCGGAGCATCGTGTTGTCGAAATCGAACCCATGAAACATTTCCTGGTGGAAGTGCGCCCGAGGCTTCTCGTCCCGGAGCATCTCGGGGTTGTGGTGGCGCAAGTACTCGCCCGCAGCGATCAAGAAGCCTGCAGTCCCGCAGGCAGGGTCGCAAATGACATCGGTTGGAGTCGGCGCGGCCATCTCCACCATGAGTTGGATGATGTGCCGAGGCGTCCGGAACTGACCGTTCTGTCCTGCCGTTGCGATCTTGGCAAGCATGTACTCATAGAGGTCGCCCTTTGTGTCGCGATCCTCCATCGGGACTTCGGCGATGAGGTCGACGACCTTCGCAAGAAGCTGAGGGGTGGGGATCGTGAACCGCGCGTCCTTCATGTGGTGCGCGTACGTCGAACCATTGCCACCGAGCGTCCGGAGGAACGGGAAAACGTGTCGGTCGACGACGGTGAACATCTCGTCAGGGGCAAAGTTTCGAAACCGGGACCAGCGCATGTCCTCGTAGGGGCGTCCCAGCTCGTCCTTCCCCTCTGGGAACAGTCGGTGCTCCACTGGCTTCCTGAGTCGGGTGGCCTTGTATTCCTCCAGGACCTGCATGTCGTCGAGGCGACGCAGGAAAAGGAGGTAGGTGATCTGCTCGATCACCTCAAGCGGGTTGGAGATGCCACCCGACCAGAAGGCATCCCAGACCTTGTCGACTTGGCTTTTGATCGCCCCCGTGATCATCGTTGGTTCCCCTTACTCTGCTGTCCCGTAGGTCACAACAAGATCGGCCTCGCGCAAGTCCTCAAGGCATGCAATGACGGACCGATGGGATGGAATCGTGTTCTCGAACGCGATGAAGCAGCTCCACTGTGTCGACAGCCTCGACATGACATGGCGGGACAGTCCATCATGCCCTGCGGCCCAGGACGGCTGCGACCGAGCCCAGCCGTGCTTGGAGACAAAACCGGCGGGGCCCGCAGCTTCACGAGGACCCACTGCGACTGGGACTGCCCTCACGCGTGTACCGCCGGGTCGGTGAGCTCGTTCATGGAGAGCTCAATCTCGGCACCCCTAAGCGCGACGAGCGAGTTGAGCAGGGTCCGTTGTGCCTCGATCGCATCATCGAACTTCGCCATCCGATCCACGAGGTCGCGCTGAACCTCACTCGGCGGTACCGGGATCGTCATTTCCCCAAGAGCACGCGACGACAGCCGGGGCATCGTCGTGCCAGTCGCCATCGCTCGGGCGTGGAGACGAAAAGGACTTGCTCCGAGTGCGAGCCGCAGCCACTGTGGCGTGATCCGCGGTTCGCCGGGGCGTAGCCGTAGGGCCGCACATTCTCGCCCGAGGATCGCGCCGGCGGCGGCGTCGCTCACGACCGCGGCCGCCCCGATGTTCCCGAGCAACGCCAGCACGACGTCGCCATGCTCGAGGTACACGGCACGGCGCAGATCAAGCTCCGGTTCGATGTAGCGCGAAATGACACCGCCGTGCGAGATCTCTTCGAGTCCGAAAAAC
Source organism: Acidimicrobiales bacterium (assembly GCA_050011255.1). GTDB lineage: Bacteria > Actinomycetota > Acidimicrobiia > Acidimicrobiales > UBA8190 > Bog-564. The sequence continues at coordinate 136,850 of JBEKJK010000002.1, read as the reverse complement.
ACCGGGGTATCGGGCACGGTGGTGGTCTTCGCCGGTGTCATACCGCGGAGCACCTCCGCGACCTCACCGATTGCGAGGCTGTTCGTCATCGGTCACCTCCGAGAGCATCGAGCAGAGCTGCCATGCATTCACGGGCCCGGCGTTCCGACGTCCGCAGATCAGCGAGCGCCGAGCTGCGGGTCAGCACCAAGTCGTCGTGCTCAACGATCTCCGTGGGGAAGTAGTACGAGGGATTGAGCGTGCCTCTTTGGACCAGCTCGTCGGGGGACACCTTTACCGCGATGACATCCTTGACAGCGAACGAGGTCGTCCCCTCTTCCGACCGCGACTGGAGCACCTCGACCAGCGTGTCGATCTCCGACTGGTCGAGGTCAACCGTCGACCGTCCCGCGGTGCCGAGCCGAGATGCGTCGACTAGCAACACATCTTGTCGGGGATCACGTGCCCCTTCGGCGCGGAGGCACCACAAGATCAGCGGGATCGACGTGTTGCGGCGCAGTCGCGTCGGGAGCAAGACGACCGCGTCGATCACCCCTGAAGTAAGCATTGCCCGGCGGATGAGCTCGTCGCGGCCACCACGAAACAGCGATGACGGGGGAAGGAGCACGAAAGCACGACCATGCTCGGTTAGTGCCTCGACGGCGAGCTGGAGCCAGGCCATGTCGGCTGAGCTGGGCGGGGGTGAACCGTATCGCCAGCGCTCGGAGATATAGGTGGCGGCGTCGCCCCAGTCGCGCATGTTGTAGGGGGGATCGAGAACCACGGCGTCGACTGTCGGGAGCGGCGGCTCGCGGAGGCTGTTGACACATTGGATGTCGGCTTCGACGTCATAGAGGAAGAAGCGGGTTCGGGCCAACTGGCAGGCATCGGCGTTGATGTCCCATCCGATGAGCCTCGGTCCCAGCGGGCCGTCCAACTGGTTGTCAATCACCGCGGCCATGAGGAGCACACCGCCTTCACCACATGCGGGATCGAAAAGCGTCGATGCGCCGGCCGTGAGGCGGGCTAGCAGGAACTCCAGAGCATGAGGGGTGGACCATGCCTCGGAGAAACGATCACGCTCGATGATGCGCTCGCGCATCTGCTCGAACAGCTCGAACCGGGCGATCCCGTCATCGCGTGTCACCCGTTCCAGTAGGTCGAGCACGTGCGCCACGGCGTTGGCCGGAGGGTGTCGCCGGAAGGCGAACCCGTCGACTATCAGACCGCGCAGTCTGGGGTACTTGTCCTCGATCTCGCTCGCCGCGCGCCGGAGGGCACCGAGCAGGTCGGGCCTCTCCCGGACGTCGCTCCACGTGAGGCCCGGGTCGAGTCCTGGGAGGCGTCCGGTGGCGGCGCGTTCACAGACCTCGAGGTACACCAACGCTGAGTTGACGAACCGCCCGAACTCGTCGACCATCAGGTCGCCGAGGAACGCGTCGAGGGCGCGCCACAGGATCTGCGCGATCGGTACTCGGCTGGCGATCTTCCCGTTCTCGATGAGCCACGTCTCGACCTGCGCGAGGTCGAAGAGGACTCCTGAGGGGGTCTCGACCATCGGCGTCGGGAAGTCTTTGCTTCGCTTGCGCCAGTTGCTGACCGCCGTGCGCTGGACCCCGGCGATCTCTGCGATCTCGGGGATACCGACGAGCGTTCCTTGTGTCCGTTCTCCTAGCGTCATGCGGCATCCTGGTCGAACTCGGCTGCGGTGAAGGTGCATACGCAAGCGACCGCCAGGCGCAGGCGCCGCGAAAGCGCCCGCTCCCGGGACACGACGGTAACCGAGAGGCCACACCCGGCGAGAAAGGAGGCGGCCTCCGTGAAGATCCCGTCCGCGGAGGCGATCACGACGCCAGCGAAGCGCAGCTCGATGCCCTCGTGCTCGATGACGCCCAGGAGTGCCTGGTCTGCGCCGTTTATCCCGGAGCGCACTAGGAGGCGGGCCCCAGGCCACCCCAGACCCACCTCCAGGGCGGCCCCGTGGTTGCAAGCGACGACGACGAGGTCGTCCGGGCCTGGGTTCACCAGGTCCTCGTAGCGTTTCTGCATCGCCCGCACGTCGCTCTGCCCGGGACGAGCATCGCCACAGACGTTCTCGATGTCGACCAGGTGGATCCGGCGGTTGTCTTGGTTTGTTCGGGTTGCCACACCCACATCTTGGCATTGTCGAAGTGTGCTGTCAAGTCACATATACCGTGACTCGTATAGTTGGCATAGCGTGACCCCTTACGCCAGGCTTAGACAACCTTACGGAGGACTCGGTCGACCCGGTAGGGCGGCTGGCTGCTTCCAATCCCAGGGGCCAAAAGGGCGGATGTGACATTCGACGGGCCGCTGACCTGGGCTTTGACTACTTCCTAGCTCCTAACGATCCTGTGCCTGGCTGGTCGCGCGGCGTGATCGACCTGGCGCCCCTGCCTTGCGTAAGCCGTGTCCCTCAGTCGGCCTTTGGACCCTTAGGTCTCATCACCCGAGGGTCGGTGCCTCTGAAACATCAGCGAAACCACAGCGACAAACGCTCCACATGGAGTGTGTTGGGTCTCACACCGCCTGACGGGTGGGGATGACGACATCGTCGTCGTCTTGGAGGACGACGATGTCGGCGGCTGCTCGTCTCGGAGTGTTCAGGGCGTTATAGAGATCGACTGTGACAGGGTCGAAGTCGGCGGCAGAATCGCCGTCGATGGCGAGCAGAGCGTTGAGCTCCTGCCAGACCCTCTGGAGGGTGGGTTTGTCGCCCGCTGCCTGGAGGAGGATGCGCCAGAGGCTTTGGTCGTAGCGGTTGGCGAGATGCCCTCGGCGAGCGGCCCAACTGGCGAGCTGCGGCTCGCCTATGGACAGGGCGTGTTCTCCAAGGGTGACAGCAGCGTCGCTGATGTCGGAGACGATGACGTAGGAGATGCCGGCCGCCGCCGTCCACGGTTCGGGGTTGCTACCGAAGGGCATGCCCCGGACGAGCGACAGTGCCGTTCGGAGGTTTTCGGGCTCTCCGCCGGCTATAAGGGACCGGAACATGGTCCAGTCGGTGCGGATGCTCTTCGCGAGGGTGAGTTGCTGGGTGGTGCGGTTGTAGGTGAGGAGGGCCGGGTCACCGGTGACCGCTTCTAGCGAACGGCGGGTGAGAAGGACGAGGTTGCGGACGTAACCCTCGCTCAGGGCCTTGTCGGGGGAAATGTCGGTGAGCCATTCGCCTCGGGTGGCAGTCCCGTCGTGCGCAGCGAGGTACACGAGGAGTTCGACAACTCGTCGCGCCTTCGTCCCGGCGGTCACAGAGACGGCAGCGAGGAGGTCCTGGGGGCCGTCGTCACCGACGGCGATGGTGGGTTCTCCGAGGAGGCCCAGGACAATCGGGCTGTCCGGTAGGGCGTCGAGTGGTGTGACCGCCACGTCGAAGCACCTATACGGATCGTCGTCGGGCTGACTGTCGGCGGGGGCTTCGGCGAGACCGAGAAGGGCTTCGACATCGGTGAGCGTCTCGTCGGTGACGTGCGCCGACTGGACCGCGTCGAGGTGGTGGTCGGCGAAGGTCGGGGTGGCCGGGTCGATGATGAGCGCGACACCGGGCGGTGCAACAGGGCCGGCGGTGACCAGCCGGAGAACCGTGGTACTGGCAACCAGGTCGACGAGCTGTCCTGAGACCGCGGCCGCGTCGACCAGGACAACCGTCTTCTCCTCTGGGCGGAGCTGTGCGAGAGCGGTGTCGAGGTCGTCGGTGACGATGCCGTTGTCGAGCCGGTCGATGACACCGCGTCCGACGCCGACGGCAACAACGGTGGTCGGCAACGACACGGTGGTGCCAGCCAGTTCTGCGCCGATGGCGGCGAGGGTGCCGGGAACCGCGTTGGTGTCGACGTGGATGTGGAGGCTGCGGTAGTGGTCGAGGTTGACGAGCAGAGTGCCGGCATTGCCGTGGCCGACGGTGACGAGGGTGAGCGGAAGCGGCTCGGCCACAACGGTGTCGCGAAGCCCATCCGTGTCCGCGCTGTACGGCAGGTGCCAGACGGTCGGCTCGCCGGGCTGACTCTCGAACGGGGCAGGAGGATCGCCGGCCTCGGCGGTGACGAAAACGTCGAGCCCGTGGTGACTCACGCGGACACCGAAAACTTGCGGCCGTGGCGCGCCAGCGTTGTCGGCGCTGTGCGCGAGAACATCGGGAAGTCGCGTGAGCCAGAACAGACTGTCGGCTCGGGCATAGTGACGGAGCTGGAGCTCGAGGTCGGCAAGTGGGCTCCGCGCTGCGGGCAGGGGGATGCGCATGCCTCGGGCCCGCCGGCCGCTCTGGCGCCGACGGCGACGGTCGAGGGCGCTCACGAGGCCGATGGCGCCGAGGCCGAAGATCCCGGCGCCGATGGCGAGTGCGCCGATGTCGTCACCGTGCCCAGCCGCCAGGGCGCGGTGGGTCCCACCGGTCACGCGCGGTCCGACAGCGTCGTCGTGGTGTACGTCGTAGTGGTGTGCAACTGGCATCGAGGCGGCGCGAACTGTTGGGTCGGTGTGAAGGCGGTGGATGGTGGCCGGATGGATCCGGACCTTGGCAGGGATGGTGGTGTGGACAGGAGGCGATGCGCGTCCGACAGCGTGATGGTCGGTGCCGGTGGCGGTCGGGATGACAGGTGCCGGCGCGGACGGGCTCGGCACTGTCGCGGGGGTGGTGAGCGGCACCGGCGCGGCCTCCGTGGCATCGGGGATGACGAGGGTCCAGCCGGGATAGATCCAGTGGGCGTCGCTGAGCGCGCCACCGCCGGGCTGGGGCACGCCGGCGTTGGCCTGGTAGATGGCCGGCCATTTCTCGCCGTCGCCGTAGTAGGTGGTAGCGATGCCCCACAGGGTGTCGCCCGCCACAACGGTGTGGGTGACCGCGGCGGGTTGCGTGGCGTCTGCGGCAAGGAGCTGGACGATGGGAGCGGGCGCGACGCTGCGTGCCGTGGGTGTGGCACGGAGCTGGCCGAGAACCATGACGGCGGTGATTAGTGCGGCTGTCGCGCCCTGGAAGACGAACCTCCGGTGCCGGTCGTGCTGCCGACCCCGGAGGTGATCAGCCACTGTGGTGACAACGGACAGCGCGAAGTAGGCCCAAGCGAGCCAGCCGAGGGTGGTGAAGAGGTGCGGCCAGAACGAGTCCGGGATCGCGCTGCGCAGCGCGTCAGTGAGTTGGCGTGCGGTGGGGATGTGGTGCGGAAGCGGCCAGCCCACGGTGACGGTCAGGACGGCGGGGATACCGGCGAGTCCGGCAACGAGCACGGTGAGCGCGCCAAATCCCTCTGCGATCTGTCGTCCGGTCGGTCGGCCTGTCGGCCGGGCGGCTGTGAGTCGAGTGGTGGTCGACATGGTCATCCCTCCGAGGTGGTGCCGCTCACGTCTGTGGCGGACTCGGTGACGGTGATCTGGAGGCTCCCGACGCCGATGATGCCGAGGAGTTGGGTGGGCTGGCGGTAGCTGATCTCGGCGTAGACGGTGTTGCCGATCACCCAGGCAGTACCGGGCCGGCCGGCGAAGGCCATGTAGTTCTCGGCGGCAATGACGGCGCTGGCGGGATCAAGGGCGACGTTGCCGGCATGTAGCTGGCTCACGTCGAGGGAGCTGGCACCGGCCCGGGCGGCCTGTTCGGCTTCGGAGGCCGCGGCCTGCTTGGCGTCTAGGTAGCGACCGCCGTCGGCGACGAGGCCGGTGAGGGCGAGGAACATGGTCATGAGCACGACGGTCATGGCGAGAAACTGGCCGTCCTCGGGACGGTGGTGAAGTGCCCACCAGCGGCCGCGCAGATGGCGGCGCGCGGTCTTCACGACACCGCCCGGTACGGGTCGATGTGGGCGTAGGACGTGGCGGAGAGCGTCTTCGAACCGGGGAGGCCGGGGACCGACACATCGGCAAGGCTCGTGACACACACGACGGTGACCGAGACCCATCCGCCGGCGGTGAAGTTCGACGTGTCGGTGGTGACCTGCGGCGAGGGACAGGTGAGCCCGGCACCGGCCAGGGTGCTCGTCACAGCGGTGGATGCCTGGGCCTGGGCGTCGTCCGAGTCGGCTTGGACGACGGCAGCCTGGACCGCCGCGCGCGCCGCGGACTCGACGTCGCCCTGAGCGGAGTCGATCCGCCCGATGCCGATCATGAGGACGATGACAAAAAGGAGGACGGGGGCGACGATCACGAGCTCGGCGATGGCCTGGCCCTCTTCTCCTCGTGTCCGTCGTCGCTCAGCCACTCGTGCGGTACTCCTGAATGGGGGCGTCGCTCGTCGCCGACACGGTGAGGGTGAGCCACGGGATGAGGGCCTGGGTTCGTCCGGTGACGGTGACCTGGGCCACGTCACCGGGCACGGTGGTGGTGAGGACCTGAGGGCCGGTGAGAGTGCCCGGCCCGGTGGTGTCGATGAACCGGTAGGCGGCCTGGGTTCCCGCAGTCTGGGTGGAGCCGTAGGCGGAGGCGGCCTGGCTTCCTTGTTCGGCGGCGGCACGCGCCAGGTGGCTGGCGTGTGACCACAGGGCGAACTGGATGCCGCCGATGACGAGCAGGAAGAAGACAGGGAAACAGACGACGAACTCTGCCAACCCTTCCTCCCCTCGTCGACGCCTTTTCGCGTCTGGGTTCTGCCCGTCCAGCGAAACGGGTGCCGTCATGGAGTCTGGATGTTGTTGGCCGTCGTGGTCAGCTTGGTGGTGACGATGCCGACGATGATGATGGCTGCGACGATCACGAGCGCGGTGACGACGACCCACGAGGCGATCTCACCGCGTTCGTCTCCCAAGAGCGGGGTGAGCCGGGCGGCGACGTAAGCGCGCAAGAAGCTGATGGTGGTCTTGACGAATTCGAAGGTAGATCGCGCCGTCACTTTCAGCTGCGCCATCGCCCTTGACTTCGCTGTGACGTTCTGGGTGTGCATGGGGATTCCTTTCAGGGTTGGGTGCGGGAGATCAGATGTGAGAACCGGTGAAGGCGGCGAGCGCGGGGTAGAAGACGAGGACGCCAAAGCCGGCCATGAGCAGCACACCCGGAAGCAGCATCTTCTGGGTCGTGGCTTGGGCTGTGTCTTCCAGGGCGGCGGTTTCTTTCAAGCGCAGGGAGCGGCCTTTGGCCTCCAGGGAATCGCGGATGCGGGCCCCGTCGCCGGCCTGGGACATGGCCCGGGCCAGGTCGGTGAGATCCGGAAGGTTGAAGCGGGTCGCCAGCCGCTCCAAGCCTTCATAGGGCTGTTTGCGATATGCCTGAGCCCACACCAACGCCTGGGCGATCTCCTCCATGGCCCAGTCGGTGGATGACACGCTGGCCGCGACCTCGAGAGCGCTGGACCAGCCCATGGCGCCGGCCATGGCCATCGACACGAGCGACGCGTAGGTGGACAGCGAATGACAGAAGTGGCGGCGTCTGCGTTCGGCGGCCTGGTGAAGGTCGACGAACGGGGTTACCGCCCCCGCAGCACCGAGAACGAGAACGCAGACGGCGGGGATCTCGAAGCTGAGATGGACGCGAAACGCGCCCATGGTGGCCCACAGCACCGGGCCGAGCAGCGCGAGACCGGCGCCGTAGCCGACGACCTTCACGGCGAAGGACTCGGTGGGGGTGCCGGTGATGGCGAGGTCGGGGAGGACGATCTCGGCGAGACGGGGCACCTTTCTCACGTTGACCTCGACGATCTGTCCACAGATGCGCCGTACGCCACCGACCCCTTGGGTGAGGACGTCTGTGGGGACGGGGGCGTGTTCGCCGTTCAAGCGCGCGAGGGCGGCTCTGAGGGTGAGCGGGGGCGGGAACAGGCCCCAGACGACAGCTGCGAGGCCGATGCCGACACCGAGTCCGGCGACGATGACGAGAACCATCTACTTCCCCTCGCTGTCGAACAGCCGTGGCATCGGCTGGGGACGAGAGAGCCGGTTCATGGCGGCGAACCCGGCAGCGAACAGGCCCGCGATTCCAAGCAGGGCGATCTGGCCGGCGGCGGTGGAAAACGGCCGGAAGTAGCCATGACCAATGACCAGGATGCCGAGGGTGAAAACCAGGGTGACGGCGATCACGAGGCGCATGTCACGGCGGGGTTTGGCCCGGGCGACTTCGGTGCGTTGCCATAGAGCGATCTGGTCGCGGGTGTTGGCCGCAGCGGTCGCGAGCAGACCCTGGAGATCCGAACCACCGAAACGGCTGGCGAGGATGAGTGGGGCAATGGCCTCATCGACGGCGGCGTCGCCAAGCTCTGCTGCGAAGGCGTGGAGGGCCTTGTCGAGTGGGGTGCCGCTCTTGATGCGCAGGACCAAACCGGTCACGTTTCCCTTGATCTGTGGCGGGGCGGTCGGCACCGTCGATTCGACGGCGGCGAGGAGACCCCGATGGGCGGCAACGCTGTCTCTGAGCGCTTCGATCCACGTGGCGAGGGCCTCTAGGCGACCGACCACCCGGCGCGAGGTGTTCGGCTGGAGGGCGGACCGAAGCGTCCAGCCGACGGCCCCGCCGATGGCAGCACCCGCCGGCCAGTGGGTTATGAGCCCGACGGCGGTGGCGAGGACTACGGCACAGAGTGCGGCCTGGCGGTTAGCCGGGTCGAGCCGCTTTGCCATCGCCATCCGCTTGACAGAAGACCCGGTGGACCAGATGCCGCCGACGAGAAGGGCGATGCCCACACCGATGCCGGCGCCAAAGAGGACGACGACCGGGGTCATCGTCCGTAGACCACGAGGGGGGCTTCGTAGCCGAAGTCGGCGAGTCGGTCCCGAAGCCCCGGAGGCATGCCGAGGTGTTGGACAGCCGGACCGCCGCCGTCGGGTTCGGCGAAGATCTCGGTGGAGATGACGTGGCTTTGGTCGGAGTCCTCGACCACGCGAATCGACGACACGTAGCGGCGGGCCAGTCCAGAGACGTCAGGCCGCTTGCGGACGAAGATCACGAGGTCCAAGGCCTGGGCGGTGAGCTGTGCCGCCGCGTTGTCGGTCAGATGCTTCGGTGACTGGCTGGCGTAGGTCTTGATCTTCCCGAAGGTGCCTTCGGTCGAGTCCGCATGGATCGTGCACATGGAGCCGGCCTTGCCGGCGGTCATGGCGTTCAGCATGGGGACGATCTCGTCGCCGAGGACCTCGCCGACGATCACCCGGTCCGCGTCGTGCCGGTTGGCCCGTTGCACGAGGTAGTCCATGGAGACGGCCCCCTGGCCTTCGGTGTTGGCTTCTCTCGTCTCCCACGCCACGCAGTCGGGATGGCGGTGAGCCAGCTCGTGGAGGCCGAGCTCGTAGGACAGCTCGATGGTGACGATCCGGTCCGACGGATCGGCCTCAGCCGCGAGCGCGCGCAGCAGGGTGGTCTTGCCGGCGTCGGTGCCGCCGGAGACGATCATGTTCAGCCGGGCCCGCACAGCAGCCGCCAGGAAGCAGGCCAGCTCGTCGGTCATCGAGTCGGCCAGGTCTGAGAGGGTGGGGTCGACGAGACGGTGACGTCGGATCGACACGCACGGCCGGTTCGACACCTCGATCATCGCGGAGAGCCGGTGACCGCCGGCCAGATGCACATCGACGATCGGCTTGGCGCTGTCGATCCGCCGCTCGCCACCGGTGTGATGTGCCCGGGCTGCGCGCTGGACCAGCTCGACCAGATCCTCGTCGCAGTCCGCGATCGGTTCGACTTGCTCCTTGGTCCCGTCAGCCCGCTTCACCCACACGTTGTCGCAACCGTTGATGTTGATGTTCTCGATGTCGTCCTCGTCGAGAAAGAGCTGCAGGCGTCCCAAACCAAGCTGGGCGGCAACGATCCGGCGAACGATCTGCTCTTCTTCGTCGGCGGTCGGGGTGGTGACCGCGCCCTGGACCATGGTGCGCGCGACCTCGTCGATGGCTTCGCGCGCGAGCTTCTCGACGAACGAACGCCGCTCGGCTTCGCTCATGCCGGCCGCGCCGTAGCGGACGATCCCGTCGGCGACGTGCTCCGCCGCGTACCGTTCCAAATCGCGGCGTTCGCTGTCGTTCACCCGCATGCCTCCCACTTCGACCCGGCTGCCACCGGTTCCAGCTCGTCTGCGGACAGGTCATATGGCCGTGCCTGCGAGTCGGCATTCGCCGGCGTCTGCTCGTCGGAGGCCATCTCTTCTGTGGCTTCGGTGGTGCCGGACCCCCCCCTGGGCACCTCTTCGATCCCCAGCTCTGCGATCGCCGCTACGGCCCACCTGAGGAGCCGGGTCTTCTCGAGCCTCTTGATGCTGCGCTTGTTGGCCAGCGCCGCGGCCGCAGCCGGATCACTGGGCATCGTTGGACCGACGCTCACTTGGAGGGTCTTTCCGATATCAACGGCCGAGTAGCCCACCGAGCCGGTCAGGAGAACGAGGAGCTGGCGACCACGCATCTCGGCGACAAGACCGGGCAGGGCGTCTCGGAGATGGACGATCGCCTCCAGCGTCGGCTCGCACAGAAGCACCAAGGCGTCGGCCTGATCGAGAATGTCGCGAACACCGCCGGCGAATTGGGGAAGCAGCCTGCCGGCGTCGACGACAACATCGGCGTCGAGTCCGGCGAGGGCCTTTGCGATCGTCGGCCACGCCTTCTCGTTGGCGACGGCCTGGTGGACACCGGTGAGGCCGAATAGAACCGGGAGGCCGCCGGGAAGCCGGTGGACGTGGCCCCAGATGGCTGCGGGGTCAAGGGTGCGCCGTGCCGCGGCGAACAGGGAGGCGAGACCCCCGGTGACGGATACGCCGTAGCGAGGGGCGAGGTCGCCTCCGAACGGGTCGGCTTCGACGAGGAGGACCTTCCGTCCGGCCGGCCAGCTCGCCGCGATGGCGGTCGCCGCGGTGGTGACCCCTGGAGAGCCCTTGATGGAAGCGAGGGCGACGACGCTCACTGTGTCCCCTCGGTGACGAGCGACAGACCGATCTGGTCGGCCGCCGCGTAGGCGGTGACTGTTGCCGCGTCTGCCCCGGGCACTTCCAGCGAAACGGACGCCTGGTACTGGGTTTGGTTGGTCGGAGCCGCGCCGACGGCGAACACGGCGGCCCGAGCCACCAGGGGCGAACCGATCGTTCCGCCAACGGTCGAGCCCTGGCCCGGTTGGGGTACGGCGACCACCTGAACGGTGTCACCGGCGACCAGGGGCACCGACGGCATCTGATCGCCCTTCAACAGCATGCCGACGACCTGCTCGCCCGGGGCGAGTTGGGGTGCGCTCGACAGCATCTGCTTGACCATCACCTGGCCGGCGTAGACCGGGGTGTCGAGCTGCTGACCGACCAGCGCGGACGAACCGATTGCCGACATCGCCGTGATGTGCCCTGAAGCGGGGATCTGCGCAGTGGTGAGATCGCCGGGGGAAAGGACTGTGCCGGTCGGCAGGTTCTTCGCCGCCACGACGACGGACTCTCGCTTGGCCGACGACTGGAACAGCGCTCCTGCGACCGCTGCGCAGACGAGCACCAGTGCGACCCCGAGGCCGATCTGCCAGGGACGGCGCTGGTAGGTGCTGGTGGACAGGCGCAGCCCGGCTCGGTTCTCGCCGGCCGGCGGAGATGTGAAGGCGGGCCGTACGGGCGCGGTGGATATGGCCATCGGAGCTCCAGTTCTCAGTTGTTGACGGACTCGATCTGGGCGACCTTCAACGAGGTCGACGCGTGGGTGGTGAGGCTCGGCAGCGAACCGGCAGACCCGGCCGGGCCCGACCAGACGACCGACCACGTCACCGTGGCGGTGATCGTGAAGGCGGCGTCGTTCGGGTTTCCGTTAGGCGTGGGCTGGCCTGCGGAGGTCGTGGTGTAGGTGTGCGAGCAGGACGTCGATTGCGCGTCCGCGGGGATCGCCGGGCTGTAGGCGGTGCCGGGGCCGTCACAGGTGAGGATCGACCCGTCGCCGGTGTTCCACGCCACATACGCCGCCGTCGCGGTCGCCGACGCGTTCGTGCACCCGCCGGCGTTGCACGCCTGCGCGGTCGTGGTAAACGGGTGCCAAATCGACGGCTCGATCCACAGCCATTCGGCCAAATTGACGTAGCCGGTCGTCGCCGGGCTCAGAACCAGCAGAGGATTCGGGAGCTGGAGCTCGCTGGCCGCCTCCGCGCCGACCGTCGCCGGATCGGGCGGCGGGGTACCGGGAACCTGGCCGTTGCCGAACCACTGCACGCCGGTGGCCATGCCCTGGGCGTTGCCGGCGGCACAGAGATCCACGTACCAAGCGCCGGGCTGAACAGCACCTGCCGGTGGTGGGCCACCGTCGCTACCGGGAAACACGGTCGAGTAGGACACGTAGTCCGGGCACTGTGGCTGGGCGCTTCCACCACTACTACTCGAGTTCGATCCGCCGCCGCCGTTATTCGCTCCGGGATCGCCACCGACCCCGGAACCACATGTCACCGTGTTGCCCGAATCGATACAGCCACCCGAGCTGCCGCCAGCAAAGGCGATTCCGGTCGGTAGTGCCGCAGAGAGCACGGTGACGAGGACGGCAATGCCGACCGTTCGATGCACAACCGTCATCAGCACTGCGATACCGACGTCGTCTTGAAGGTCGTGATCTTCCACGAACCGTCGAGCAGCTGGAGATTCCAAGACCCGCTGCCCCCACCGGCCTCTCCATCCAGAGTGGCTGGGCCTGGCTGGCCAGCGGCCGTGGTGGTCCCCGTGTCGTAGATACAGCCCGTGATGACCGCGGTAGTCGCAGTGAGGGACGAGACGGCCGGATGGCCGAGGTTGTACGTCGTCGGGCCGTTCAGTTGACCCATCTTCACCCCAACCAGGAACTCGTCCTCCGACTGGAGCGCCGGATTGGTGAAGTAGTCGCTGAGCTTGGGCCACAGGTCGGCGCTGGTTTCCCCTGCGACGAGATCGGCACGGTCCGGTTGCCAAGGCTTCTGCAAGTAGCCGTAGAGGGTCTGCTCAGCGGACTCCCATGCGTTGAGAACGGCCGCCTGGGCGGCGTTCACCGACCTCGACGACGTGGTGGTCGTGCTCGCCGAGCTAGAGGTGCCCGGATGGGTTGAGGAACCCGAGGAGCACCCGGCCATGGTGGCTGCCGCCGTCACGGCTGCAATCCCGGCGAGCGTCTTCCTCAAGGTGGTCATGGCCAGGCTCACCGTCGGTGTCACCCTTCCTCTCCTCTCGTCGGCTGGCTCGGTCGGCAAGTGTCGAATCGCGTGCGGGTCACCCCGCCTCAGGGCCCTTCCTCAGAACTGAATGATGAAGGGCCAACGTCACCCTGAACGTCACCCTCCGAGGCCAGCTGGGAGATTTCTCGAAGACTTCTGCCGCCTAATGCAGCCCGATGTAGCGGCCCCGAGCACCAACAGCTGGCCCGATCCGCGAACGCTCCCCTGGAACACCCGGGCTGACAGACAACGTCACCCTGAACGTCACCCTCCCTGGTCAGTCGCACAATTTCACTGAACGTTGGCAGAGGGCCCGTACCGATGCCGGACCCATCGAACCGTCGGAAACGCCGGTGAGGGTGACGTTCGGCGCCGGTAACGCGGAGGCGACTGCGATCCGGAGACACCGCTATTTCGTGTCGTCGACGGCGCGCCGGAGAGCCTGGGCGATGAATTGCGTGATGCTCAGCGCACAGGCCCTGGCAGCTTCTCGGACCTCCTCGCGCAGAGTCCGTTCGAGCCAGAAGGTCACTCGGATGTGGCGCTGCTCCCACGATCCCTCCTCGGCCTCCGGGCCCCCTCCCCCGTCGTTTGCTCCACGAATGCCGGCCGAGCCCCGAGTCGTGTCGGTCATGACCGCTCCCCTTCACCTGACGTGCCGGTAGGTAGCTGGCTCCCAGCGGCGTCAGCTTCATGTTCGTCACTATAGCCAAACCGCACACGGTTTGCAGCTTACGGTGTGCGGTCCTATCGAGCACGACTTTCGCGTTGGCCGCGACCGGCCCCGGCCGAGGGTGACGTTCGAGAACCGAGGGTGACGTTCAGGTCGGGCTACGAATTCCTGGGGTGACGCGACGGGGTGACGTTCAGGGTGACGTTCGTTCGGAGCATGGGAAGGGATCAGGACATGTCGCCCTGGCACCGAATCAGGAGGTCCGATGCTCACCCACCACACGAGCACGAAAGGCGAGCCACTTCTCAGCGTCGAAGCGGAGCCGACGTTGCTCGGCGAAGCGCGTTCGACCGTCTACCGAGCAATGCAGGCGGGAACCTTCCCCCTACCCGCCCCCCGCGCCGACCATGATCAGATCGCCGCCGTCGATCTGATCTCGATCCCAGAAACTGCTCGCCGCATCGGCCTGCACGCCGACACCCTCTACCGTCTCTGTCGCACGGGCCAGTTCCCCCCGGCGATCCAGATCGGCGCACGGTGGAAAGTGTCGATACCGCGCCTGGAGCGCTACCTCCACGGCGAAAGCACAGACTTGTGACTCGGTGCGTACCGGCCGCCATTGCCACGAATGATTCGTCGGTGTTTGTTCGCTGCGCCTTCCCTCGGACGTCTGAGGGACCTCATCGCCAACGCGACGGCAGCGCGGGTGAGGGGTTCTTCCTCCTCCCTTCGCAGAAGATGGAGGGCCGTGGATTCCGATCTGGGCTGGGCGCCGTCGAAGCCAGGCGGGCAGCGGAGCTAGGGGAATTGCCGCGGATTTGTGCGCGCGGTATCCACCACCTCGCCACACCTCTTCACTACGGTTGGGACATGGGCCGTCCGCGGATCTATGAGGAGCCGAGAGTGGCGACAGCGATCCGATTACCAGAGTCGCTGCGGAACGAATTGCTGGCGGTGGCTACCGCTCGGGATGTCTCGGTCAACTTCCTGGTGATTTCCGCTGTATCGAATTACCTTAAGCACCTCCCCGCGTCGGGAAGTGACGATTCGGCGAGGCCTCGTCGCTCTCGACGCCGCATCACGAGGAAGCAGTGACGACGGCAATCGTACCGGGGCCAAGGCGAGTTCGTCATCCGACAACGACGGCTCGATTCGGATCTTCTCGCCGCGAAAACCACGACGCAAGCGCGTTCTACGAGCGCTTTATTCCACCGGAGCTGTCGAGCGACACGACAGTGGTCCGGCCCGCGAAGTTGGACGTCATCTATCGCCATGATGCCCGCGATATGCGAAAGGTCGAGACAAATTCTGTGGCACTGGTCGTGACCTCCCCTCCATATTTTGCTGGTAAAGAATACGAGGAAAGCCTGGGCCACAATGGCGTACCTAGTACGTACTTCGAGTATCTAGTGCTGCTTCATGATGTTTTCGAGGAGTGCACGCGCGTCCTTGAACCCGGAGGGCGCATTGCGGTGAACGTAGCGAATCTCGGCAGGAGACCCTATCGCTCACTGGCCGGCGATGTCACGGAGATTCTCCAAGATCTTGGGTTGCTGCTGCGCGGGGAGGTCGTTTGGTGGAAGGGCCGAGCGGCAGGCGGATCATGCGCTTGGGGCACCTTTCAGCGACCAAGCAATCCGGTCTTGCGAGATGTTACCGAACGAATCGTTATCGCCAGCAAGGGTCGTTTCGATCGCGCACTGAAGCCGGAGGAACGGCTGGAGCTCGACCTTCCGTCGACGGCAACGATATCGCGAGAGGAATTCCTTGAAGCAACCACTGATTTGTGGGAGATGTCACCCGAGAGCGCCACGCGAGTTGGCCATCCTGCCCCGTTTCCAGTGGAACTTCCAAAGCGCCTGATCGATCTGTACACATACGAGGGAGACGTTGTCCTCGATCCGTTCATAGGTTCCGGCACAACCGCCGTGGCCGCCTTGCGGACTCAACGGCACTACATCGGCTTCGACACCGACAAGTCCTACGTTGACCGTGCCAATCAGCGGGTTGCGGATGAAGCTATTCGTCTCTGCCAACAGGAATCCGTGTCGACACAGCCTTTTAGGGTCCAGCTCCCTGCGGTATCGTCTGCGAACGAGGATGAGGATTTTCAGTCGCGGGCTGTGCGCGAGGGCCGCCAAGCTAACGTGCTGGCAAGGATTTTGCTGGATAGCTGTGGCTTCGTCGATGTTCAGCCGAACGTCAAGCTCTCCGGGCTCGGCATCGAACTGAACTTTGTCGCAATGGATCAAGCTGGCCATAAATGGGCCTTCGACGTGTCGGGCGCCTTTACGTCAAGCCGAGCGGGCCTACGGCGTACGGACACACTATGGAAGGCTCTCGGAAAGGCTGCCG
This sequence comes from Acidimicrobiales bacterium, assembly GCA_050011255.1. GTDB lineage: Bacteria > Actinomycetota > Acidimicrobiia > Acidimicrobiales > UBA8190 > Bog-564. The sequence goes on along the minus strand of JBEKJK010000002.1, from coordinate 120,802 downwards.
TGCTCCACGAGGGCCGCGGGGATCTTCCACTCGTTCTCCTGACTACTGATGCGCCAGTCCGAGGAAGCGCGGGACATGCCGCTCTGTCGGTGCTAAAGGGACCAGGTCGACCGGTATTCGACCTGGTTGAGTTGTTGAACGTCCGGGATCAAGAGCGTTTGCGTGACTACGCGCTCCGGGGTCATCCCGACCGCTGAAATGCCGTCAGAGCGGACTTTTGTCACGGAGGTCGCGACCGGACTGGGAATGGTGGGTGAGGCGGATCTCGATTCTGTGATAGCTCGGCGGTCGGCACAGATGTCGAACATTACGGCTGCGCACTGGGACCAACTCACGGGGCTTTGGAACTCAAGAGGCTACGAGGAGGAATTCCGGGCGGGCTTTCGCAATGGTCAGGCTTTCCTCGACGCTGCGGAGGCCCTCAATGGGCGACGCCCGCGGATCATCGAATGGACCGGTGGCCGACGTCCTCCGGGCGACGAAGTCGTGCCTTCGGATCTGCGCGTCGATCACGTTTACCTTGTTAGCTGCAAGTACATCTCGCGGATACTTCACAACCCAAGCCCGGCCCGGCTAGTTGAGGGCCTGTTATCACAAGCACCAGTCGAAGACAGTCGCGATTGGTACCACCGCATCGCCCCCGTTGAGTACCAGGCGCTCTACGAGGAGTGCGTTGATGCGGCCGACGGGCCTCCGCTTCCGGCGCGCGCGGAAGAGCTGACACCAACCGAACGCACGCGGCTTGCTCTAGCGCTGCGGACTGGCTGGCCGCACAATGCCGCTCACGCGTACGCTGCACTTTGTCAGGCGGTCAGTGAGGCAACGGCTAGGACGTGGAGAAGCCGGATTACCCCGCGCAATGCTGAGATAGTGCTGTGGCGGCTGCTTCGCATTGGCTCCGCTCCCTACTTCATCCTCGGTACCAGTCCGGATGGATCCATGAGGCTTCGCGTCGACACCCCCTGGGACTGGCACCAAGTCTTTCGACTTCGGCACCTTGAGGTTGTAGCTCAAGAGGGAGGACAGCCCCGCGTCGGGTGGTTGGCGGTGTGCGAGAACTGCCGAACATCGGAGGAATATAAAGTAAACGGGCACGTCGAAATCCGGTGGAGCCATGGTCGTTTTCGCCAGCCACCAGAAGCGAAGGTGTACCTCGACTCCCCACATAGCAGCGTCCCCGGTTATCACCCGCTGTGAGGAAGCCATGGAACAAAGTGAAGCGTCCCTACTTATCGCGAACGCAGACAAACAGGATCATGACGGGCGCACGGAGCGACTCGTTGAATTGACGGAGCTACTACCGGATAACGGCATGATCGGCTTCAGCGGGAATGCGGCGCAATGGCTATTCGAGGATGTCAAAGCCACTTGGCTCTACGGGTGCTTTGCCAGCACAGTACTTACTGCATATGCGTTCTGCTCGCTGCAGATCGCAGGAGCTGTCCGGATGTTGGCAGATGTTCCGCGTCTCCCCGACGAGGCGGAGTCGTTAGAACAACTAGCCGCTATCGCAGTAGAAGCGGGAGCACTCGACGTTGAGCGCCAAGCACGATTACTCGAACTTCACGATCGGTATCGCCTGTATGCGTTCGCTCATCTCCACGAGTACGAGGCTCGCCTAGAACGTCACATGGTCGAAGTGGCGATTATCGGTACCGAACACCATCTTCTTTCAGATGCACGACTAGCCCTAGTCACTTCAGTGAGCTTGGTCTATAGATAATGAATCTTCTGCCGCCGGCCCCTTGGCGGACGTCGAGCACGATCGCCCGTTGTTTACACGACAAGAGCACACCTCGGCTGGGCTCCCGAACCACCGAGCAGTCCCACTTAGCCGGCGGTCTGGGGCACCTCTCGCAAGATTCAAGGCTGCACGTTCTGGGACGCGCGTTCGGTGTCGCCCATTGACGACCCGACCGCACACCGACCCGTCGATCTGCGTGGATTGTCGCCCCGTTCGGCCTGGTATTCGGTATGAGCGTTCTGTATCCGACGACTGCCCGGTACGGCACTAGGGGACGCTTCCGTGGGCGTCTACGGCCGCACGTTTTCGGTCAGCCTGACTGCGGCTGGGTAAGACGCCGAGCGATGTTTCCTTCCCAGCTACCAGAGCAACTGGTCAAGCTCGAGACGGTGAATACCGACCTCCTCGGCGGCGGCTTCGCCGACGAGGAGCAGAGCACCTTCTCCGGCTGGTGTCGGGAACTCGAGGTGCTTGAGGTGGTCGCGAACTCGCCGGTCGGGTTTCGGGGCGTCCGCGCCTGAGCGCATCCGTGCGTAGGCGAATAAGGCGACGCCGATTCCGGACACTGAGCCAACATACGGATCCAGGCGCTGGGTCAGTCGCACCGGCTCGACGGCGGCGGCCCAGTGGGTGACGACATCGTCGTCAGAAGCGTCGAGGAGCTCGGAGCGATCCGTTCTGTACCGATCGAAGCCAGCGGCGACTCCGATGATCGTCGTCCACCTCTCGGCGGGAAGGCCAAACCCACTCGACGGGTTGCCGGTAGCTAGCTCGGCGAGGGTCAGATCCGGCCACTGCGAGCGGAACCGCTGAACGGTCGGGAGCACTACTTTCTGGTAGTCGCGTCGATGGCTTGCGACGACATCGAAGACCATTGCCGCTCGCGCCCCGGCGTACAGAGAACCATAGCTGTCTGCACGTCGCAGGCGTTCTGGGTGCTCATCGCGCAGGACTCGGAGCCTCTCGATTGCGTTGTCCCAGCCGTCCTGAAGCCGCAGATGCACGAGTAGCGGCGAGGGCGGATCATTCACCGAAGCCATACGAACCCGTCACGCTGCCCATCCGGCGAGGAGAGTACCCCTAGCCCGGCTTGTGCTGGGTCCCGGACGCCACGAGTCGGTGGGTTGCAGTTATGCCGCCCACCGAGGAGAGATACTGGTTTGCATGGTGCGGCGGTTCCCGATCAAAGTGCAGCGCTTTGCGGTGCCTGATTCCGGCCGGATCGCTCTCGACGAGGATGGCATGCTCGCGATCCACGGTTATCTGGGTGGAAAGGTCGGTGACCTCGTTGAGCTCGCCGACCTTGCGACTGGTGGCTCCCTGTGTCTCTTGGGAGAGCCGGGGTCGGGTAAGAGCACTGCGCTGGCCATGCTCGTTGAGTCCTTGCCTGACGCAGCGGAAGCTGGCACAGGCCAATCTGCAGCCGTACGGGTCGCGCTGGCAGAGGTGACAGATCGGGCAGCGTTCCGAGAGCTCGCAAGCGCTCCTGTCCTTCGCTGCACCTCTGTGGCCGCCGCAGAGCGCGACGTAGCGACTACCGACTCGATGGTGACGTTGGTACTCGATGGGATCGACGAGTGCCCTTTGCCGAATACGACAAAGAACCTGTCCTCGCTATTGCGCGAGTTGTTCAGTCAGGTCGATATCAGTGGGCTGCGAGTTCTTCTTGGATGCCGAACGGCGGACTATCCGGGCCTGATCGACTCCACCCTCAGGGAGGCCTTTCCGGCCTTTGGGGTCTACGAACTTGCCCCGTTGACCCGCGCAGACGTCCATGCACTGTCAGCGAGCCGCTGTGTGGATCCGGAGGCGTTCCTGACGGCCGTCACCGTCACGGGGTCAGGCCCTCTCGCGTCCATTCCTCTCACATTGGACCTCCTGTTGCTCCGATACGTCGAAACCGGCGGGTTGCATGGCGGAGCGTCAGACTTGTACGAGACGAGCTTGCGTGCTCTTGCCGACGAGCCCGACCCAGACAGGGACCCACATCAGCGAGTCCCAGGGTCCGGAGAACAGCATCTCGCTGTCGCGGCGCGGCTGTGTAGTTACCTTCTCCTCTGCGGACGTGCAGCATTCTGGATAAGAGCGGCGGGGCTCGGCCCCCCAAGCGATCTCGATCCTCTCCGGCTCGCTGGCGGAGAGGAAGTGCAGACAGGCGGATCATTTGCCGTGACACCCGAGCTCGTGCAGGCCGCTCTCCGCACCGCTCTGTTCGGCTCGCGTGGTCCGGGTCGTCTGGGACCGGTTCACGCTACGTTCGCCGCCTTTCTGGCAGCTCGTCATCTGGCCTCTTGTGACCTTCCCGACGCTCAGTTACGAAACCTGCTCACGACGGCCAGCGATACGGGCAGCGTCGGTATCGTGCCGAGCCTGCGTGAAACCGCAGCCTGGCTCGCCGCTCTCCGTCCAGAGTCAACCGCATGGCTGGCAGATGTCGAACCGACCAGCCTCGCTGCCCACGCGGCCGTCATCGACGATTCAGCGATTCGTCGCCTCATCGTGGAGCGGCTCTTAGCCGATCCAAGTGCCGCCCGACACCGCCCTTGGGGTCGAGGTTGGCCTCTCGCACACCCTGGCTTAGCCGAGCAGCTATCAAATGTGCTCTCGCCCCTGGCAGATCGTTCACTGCCTGCCCCGACCCAAGAGCAGGCATACCTCGCTTTGTCCTTGACACGAGACGCGCAAGAGACAGCGCTCCTCCCGACGCTTCTCGATATCGCCGCCCGGACCGATGCCCTTCCGCATTTTCGATCCATGGCAATCGCCACGGCCGCCGACTTCAACCGAGAGGTCTCTGCCCCGATACTTCGGGATGTCCTTACTGAGATTCAAGCTGAGCCGCAGCGCGATCCCGACGACGAGATCCGTGGCGCCCTACTTGAAGCGCTTTGGCCTGAGCACTTGTCGGCGACTGACCTAGTGGCGGCTCTGACAAGGCCGCGACGAAGCGATTTTTTCGGGCTCTACGCAAACTTTCGCTCACATCTGTTCCAGATGTTGGCCGATGACGACGTCCCACATCTGTTGCGTTGGGCTCTCGTAGGCAGCTCGGTCGGCGAGCCCGAGATGAGTGTCGACGGGGTTGTGAGTGATCTGCCTTTCAGGGACGCGGAGCTCGTGGCCGGCCTGCTTGAGCGAGCATTTCTCTGTCAGGACACGGACACCATCATTGACCCTGCGGCAGACTTGATTGCTTTGCAGCTGAGATCCTTTCGTGATCTCAATGTGCCTGAAGCGCTCGATAGGCGAGACGACGAAGGACGAGAGCCGCCAGAGTCGATCATGCTCCGTCGATCGGTCGCGGTGGCTGTCCTTGAACGGCTCGGCGAGGCCCACGCGAATCTCCTCGTGCACTGGGGATGGCATCCTGCGCAGACCGCGCGGATCCGGTTCGAGCAGGCAACCAAGGACGGAAGGCACGACTATCCGGCAGCACGGTCCGGACTGTTGGACAAAGCCGACCTTGCTTGGGCGATCGAGCAGGCCCTGGTGATCCAGCCCGAGAAGCTCGGGCAGTTTATTCCCGTTGTCCGCTCACTGTTCGACCCGAACGATTCGACGTCGCGCGAGACGGTGTGCGCAACTGCCGGGACGCCCCTCTGGAGCGCATTCGCGCCGTGGTTCGACGCAGTTCCCCTGGGAGGTGACGAAGAAGCGCAGGCCCGCCAAGCCTATGAGTGGACGCGATCTCGTCCCCGGAAGCCGGTATGGGAGAAGGCTTCCGAACATGCGGCCGGCGTGCTCGATCTCTACAACCGTGCAACCACTGAGCCTTCAGCCTTTTGGCGGTTGCTTTACTCTCTCCAAGTCGATCCCGCTACCGGAGGCGGTTTCATCGTCCACGGCGACGACGTTACGACACGCCCCGGTGTGGCTCTGCTTCCCGATGGCTGGCTCCAGAATCTGATCGAGGCGGCCTGGGTGTATCTACACGACGGCGTTCCCAGCGGCGACGAGTTCCTTGATCAGCCGAACATGACGAACTGGGCTATCCAGGCTGGCTACCTGGCTCTGGCGCTCCTCGTTCGCTACGGGACCTCGGGGCGGAACCTCGAGTCGCTCGAAGACACCGTGGTCGTCGCTTGGACGGGGGCGGTGCTCGTCTTTCCAGCTGTGCCGTTCAACGCCGGTGACCGTAACCTCAAGCAGGAGCTGCTGCGTCGGCTTGCAGTCCCTGCTCGGGATCAGCTTCCGCGCCTTCTCCATCGGATTGTGGCCGGCCACATCACCCTCGGGTGGCGTCCGAGCGAGCTGGAGCTGCTCGACGACGCGTACTCCGACGAGATTGGCGACGTGCTTGTCCGCTGTCTCGCAGACGCCGTCGCAGCTCTCGCCGCTGCTCTTGAGAGCGGTTCGTCTCCACCGGCAACGGCTACGAACACCCCAGAGGTCCAGGAGGAGGGGGCCGACCCGAATGAGGGAGGCAGAGCAGCCGGGCTCACTGACACGGTGGGTCTGATTGTCAGTTTCCTCGCCCGAAATCGCCACCCGAAAGCCGCAGAATCGGGGATGGCACTCATAGCTGCGGCCGCGGAGCCCGAAGCCAAGGAGGCATCAATACGTGCAGGTCGTGTCGCTGCCACAGCCCTGCTCGTAGCTCAAGGGTTTCTGTGGTCCGACGTTCGCAATCGCATGCTGCCTTCCCCAACCCTGACCCGCCTCGTGCTTCAGGACCTGTCCAGAGAATGGATGACACCGTCACTACTTCTGAGTCTGAGCGACAGGCAGCTTGCCGAGCTCTGGGAGCTGCTCGTCGATTACTGGCCCTACCATCAGGACGTCACGATCTCGGGTGCTCATACGGTCGGTCCGGACGAACAAGCCCAGCACTGGCGAGACACCGTGCTCGACACCCTTACCAAGCGTGGCACAAGCGAAGCGGCGATTCTTCTCACCCAGTTAGCCGACAGACATACGACGTTGCCGTGGCTTATCGACCGGGTTCGTGTCGCTGAGGAACGTGAGCGCGAGCAGCAGTGGGCACCCCTCGCTCCGGAGGAGCTCACCGAGTTGCTCACGAACCGACGGGCCCGACTCGTACGGGACAGTGCCGACCTCTCCAACCTTGTCGCCGACGCTCTCGTTACCGCTAGCAGCCGTCTCGCCAGAACAGGCCAGCTTCTGTGGAACAACTATCGCCTCAACGGAGTAGAACGTTGGCGTCCAAAGAGCGAACCGGACGTAGGCGCCTGGCTCGCGGAACAACTGACTCTCGAGCTGGTGAACAGCGGGGTTGTCGTAAACCGCGAGGTGCTCGTCCGCCAAACGACGTCACGAGGACACGGCCTTGCCGTAGACATACAAGCAGATGCACCCCTGACCTCCGATCAACACGGTCGGCGAGCCGACCCGGCCCGCTGCCGAGTCGAGCTCAAGGGAAACTGGAACCCCGATCTGCTGACTGCCATGCGAACCCAACTGGCAGATGACTATCTCCTCCCAGAAGGTCTTCGTGACGGGCTTTATGTGACAGCCTGGTTTGACGTCAATCTCTGGGACGATCCCAACGACGGACGTCTGACAACGGCGCAGTCCAGAGATCGTGATACCACCGCCGCGGCCCTCGCTGCTCAAGCAGACGCCCTCCGTCAGCTGAACCTTCGAGTTCGCAGCGTGATCATAGATATCCCTCGTCCGACCCCGAGCGCACGAGGGATCTAGCGGGCGTCAGATGTAGAAGGCGACGATGTCGCTACCTGCGGATAGGGCCAGGCGCAGCGCTCGGCGCAGCGTGACCACCGTCGTCCCGAAAAGCTCGTCTGCGCCCGGACCACCGACGGCCAGCAACTTCTCGGATTCGCTCCAAACTGATCTCGCATTCGCCCGACAAAATGAGTATCCGAACACCTGCACGCGAACGTCCTGGAAGACCTGTCACCTATCGCCGGGACCGGGGCGTAACAGAAGGTTCCACCGAAGGGCCTCTAGAGCGAATCTCGGCAAGCGCGGAATCGGCGTTCCGCGTCCGAAGGTATGAAGGCCGTGCGCACCGATTGTCGTACAGAACGCTCGTGTTCATGTGGACGTTTGTTATGCCGGCTGGGCCACGGCTGCAGGAGGAAGATAACGTCCCAATTCGTGCGGCCCGCATCCGTGTAACCGCGTCACCGAGGTGCCGTTCGGGGGCAGGCGCTAGCAGAACGCCGCGCCAAATCTCGGCAGGGGTACCTGCGACCGGAGTCGCCCATAACTGTTTATCCCGCCCGCATCGTGTATCCACATGGCCCGCGCTGGATGCCGGTACATCACCCCACGGCCGAGGTGCTTTCGGGCAACGACCGCCCGAGATCGACCCGGCTGAGCGATAGCGCGCAGATCCAGTCGCGAGCGATCATCCGGTGTCTCAAGCGATCCGTGGCCCGCAAGCTCTGCCCCTACCTCGTTGAAACGGGTCTTGACAACCGATAGGAGCAATCGCCGATCGGTCTGTTTTCGAACTACTGCGCAAAGGGACCTAGGGCGTTAGCTCGCAGGGACTTGGACTACATTTTGGACTACAACTCTTGTCCCCTTGAACCGTCTGCCGCCGTCCCCCATCGGCATCGTTGCTGGTCAGACCTTGTGCGGCCGTCTGCCGTCATCCCATCAGACGGGCTTTATCTCTTTATCAGTGCTGCGCTCTAACCGGCTGAGCTATAGCCCCGGCGGACTCACGAGGCTAACACCGCCCTTGCCGGGTCCTGCATTTCTCGACGCGCTATCCGGTGGCTTCTTCCCCGCTTGCCACCGCTGCTACGGCTGCTACGGCATGCCCTTCGTCCAGGCTCATCAACCGGACACCCGTAGCATCGCGACCCTGGGCGTTGATCTCTCGCACTGCGGTGCGGATCACAACCCCACCGGTGGAGACGAGCAAGATCTCGTCGTCCAATCCGGCCATAAAGGCCGCCACGACCCTGCCACGCACAGCGGTCAGCTTGATAGCTCTCACCCCTTGGCCCCCACGACCCTGACGACCGAAGTGGTCGACCTTCGTTCGCTTTCCGTACCCAGCGTCCGTAACGATGATGATGTCGGCATCCGGCCGCACCACGTCGCATGACACGACCTCGTCTCCCGGGCGCAGGCGCATCCCACGCACGCCCGCTGCGTCGCGACCCATCGACCGCACGTCGTCCTCAGAGAAACGGATGCCGCTGCCGTTCCGACTGACGAGCAACACGTCGTCGTGCCCCGAGGTGGCGATGACACGTACGAGCTCATCGCCGTCACGCAGAGATATGGCGATGAAGCCTTCGCGCCGCGACTTGTCGTACTCGCTGAACGCCGTCTTCTTCACCTGGCCGGCCTTCGTCGCGAAGAGCAGGTAGCCACCGGAATCGAAGTCCCGCGTGGGTACGATTGCCTGGATCCGCTCGTCGGGAGCCAGCGGCAAGAGGTTCACTACCGCCGTGCCACGCGCCGTGCGCTCTTTCATCGGGACCTCGTGGGCTCGCAGCCTGTAGACCCGACCTCGATTCGAGAACAGAAGCAGGTACGCGTGCGCGGTGGTGTGAACGAGGTCGGCGACCAGGTCCTCCTCCTTGAGGCGAGCGCCTTGGACACCACGTCCTCCACGACCCTGGGTACGGAAGGACGCCGTGGGTACGGCCTTTATGTACCCGGCCCGAGTCATTGTGACGACGAGCTCTTCGTCCTCGATCAGATCCTCCACGGCCAACTCACCAGGATCGTTCACGATCCTGGTGCGGCGCTCGTCGCCGAAGCGCCGCCTGATCTCACCCAGCTCGGAGGCGATCACGCCGCGCAACTTCGTGGGGTCGGCCAGAATCCCTTCCAACTCCACGATCGTCTCGCGCAGCTTGACCATCTCCTCTTCCAGCTCCGAACGCCCGAGACGGGTCAGGCGTCCGAGCGTCATGTCGAGAATGTGGGCGGCCTGAACCTCCGAGAAGGAGAACGGCTCAGCTATGAGCGCGTCGCGCGCTGCGGGCCGGTCGTCAGAAGCGCGAATCGCCGCAATCACTGCGTCCAGCATGTCGATGGCCCTGAGCAGTCCCTCGACGATGTGCGCGCGGTCCCGTGCTCTTCCGAGGCGGTGCTCCGAGCGCCTACGCACGACCTCGACCTGGTGATCGACGTAGTGACCGACGGCCTGAGCCAGGTTCAGCGTGCGCGGCACACCGTCCACAAGAGCGACGACGTTCACACCGAAGCTCGTCTGCATCGGAGTGTGCTTGTAGAGGTTGTTCAGCACGACGTTGGGGTTGGCGTCGCGCTTGAGCTCGATAACGAGCCGCGCCCTGCGTCCGGCAGAGTCGTTCTGAGTCCGGCTGATGCCCTCGAGCTCACGGGCGTGCACGAGGTCGGCGATCTTCTTCTCGATCACCTCGACCGAGGTCTGGTACGGGAATTCCGTCACAACGATCCGGGTTGCCCCATGGGACTCGTCGATCTCGGCGACCGCGCGCAGCTTGATCGATCCCTTCCCCGTTCGATAGGCGTCAAGGACCCCTTGACGCCCGAGGATCGTGGCGCCTGTGGGAAAGTCGGGCCCCTTGACCAGCTTCATGAGCTCGTCGGGAGTGGCCTCCGGGTGCTCGAGCAGGTGCAAGGAGGCGTCGATCACCTCACCCAGGTTGTGGGGCGGGATGTTCGTCGCCATCCCGACCGCGATCCCCTGGGAACCGTTCACGAGCAGGTTCGGGAACCTGGCGGGAAGCACCACCGGTTCGTCGGTCGTGCCGTCGTAGTTGGGAACCAGGTCGACGGTTTCCTCGTCTATCCCGGCCAGTAGCTCGAGGGCCAGAGGAGCGAGGCGGCACTCGGTGTATCGCATCGCCGCGGGTCCCTCGTCGGGTCCGGTGCCTCCGAAGTTCCCGTGACCGTCGATCAAGGGGTGACGGAGGCTGAAGTCCTGGACCATCCTTACCAGGGCGTCGTAGATCGCCATGTCGCCGTGAGGGTGATAGGAGCCCATGACCTCCCCCACGACCTTGGCGCACTTCGTGTGAGGGCGGTCGGGGCGAAGGTTCTGGTTGTCCATCGAGTACAGGATCCGACGGTGGACCGGCTTGAGCCCGTCGCGCACGTCGGGCAGGGCGCGCTGCATGATGACGGACATGGAGTACTCGAGAAACGAACGCTCCATCTCCTCTTGGATCTCGATGGGTTCGATGGACCCCAACGGTGCCTCGGCCCGCGTGCTCGTGCCCGAACCATCCCCACCTCGCGAGCCGCCAGAGCCCGAAGCGCCCCTTCTCGCCATGTCTTTTCAGTCCCTCCGATCCATGCGCGTCAACGCGCTGGGGGCACTTGCGGTTCTCAGATGTCGAGGAACCGCACGTCTTTCGCGTTCTGCTGAATGAACGTGCGACGCAGCTCTACGTCGTCGCCCATAAGTACCGAGCAGACCTCGTCGGCCACCGCCGCTTGCTCTACGGTCACCTGCAGCAACGAACGACGGGCCGGGTCGATCGTGGTTTCGCGCAACTCATGGAAATCCATCTCCCCGAGACCCTTCAGCCGCTGGAATTCGGCCTTGTGCCCAGGATGCTCCTCGACGAACCGCGCCTTTGCCAGGTCGTCCTTCAGGTACACCTTTTCCTTCCCCACGAGTGTCGAGTACAACGGCGGCTGGGCCACGTATACGTACCCGCCTTCGACCAAGAGCTTCATCTGACGGAAGAAGAGGGTGAGCAACAAGGTCCGTATGTGCGAGCCGTCGACGTCTGCGTCGGCAAGCACGATCACCTTGTGATACCGGATCTTCTGCAAGTCGAAGTCTTCGGCCACCCCCCCTCCGATCGCGGAGATGAGAGCCTGGATCTCGGCGTTCTTCAGCATCTTGTCGATGCGTGCCCGCTCGACGTTCAGGATCTTCCCCCGGATGGGCAGGATCGCCTGGGTACGCGGGTCACGGGCGTCCTTGGCGGACCCACCCGCAGAGTTCCCTTCCACGATGAACAGCTCGCTCTCACGCGGATCCCGGGACGAGCAGTCAACCAGCTTTCCCGGCAGGCCGGCGCCGTCTAGAGCCGACTTACGGCGAGTGAGGTCGCGGGCGGTACGCGCGGCCACCCGTGCGCGCGCCGCGACAAGTGACTTCTGCACGATCTGGTTCGCTTCGCGGGGGTTCTCCTCGAGCCAGTCTCCCAGCTTCTCGTTCGTAGCCCGCTCGACCAACGACCGGATCGACACGTTGCCGAGCTTGGCCTTTGTCTGACCCTCGAATTGCGGGTCGCGAAGGCGGACCGAGATGATCCCGGTGAGCCCTTCGCGGATGTCCTCTCCAAGAAGGTTGTCGTCCTTCTCCTTCAGCTGGCCCTTGGCCCGCGCGTAGCGGTTCACGACGTTCGTGAGGGCCTTCTTGAAGCCCTCCTCGTGCATACCGCCCTCCATGGTCGAGATGCCGTTCGCGAAGGAGTGGATCGACTCGTGGAACCCGGTGTTCCACTGGAGCGCGATCTCCACCTCCTGGTCCTCCTCGGACTGGATGAACGAACAGACCTTCCTGAAGAGCGACTCCTTGGCCGCGTTCAGGTGCTTCGCGTAGTCGACGATCCCGCCGGTGTAGCGGAACGTCACCTTCTGCTCGTGGCCGGGCCGCTCGTCGGTGAAGCGAATCTCCAAGCCACGGTTCAGGAATGCCATCACCTGGAGACGCTCGATCACGGTCTGAGCACGGAATTCGGTGTCTTCGAACACCTTGGGATCCGGCCAGAACGTGACCGTAGTACCGGTCCTGCCCCGCGGCGCTGGCCCGGTGGCCTTGAGCGCCTTCTTGCGGTTGCCCCCGTTGGCGAACTCAGCGACGTGGTGCTTGTGGGCCCGGTCTATCTCGAGGACGAGCCTCTTCGACAGGGCGTTGACCACCGAGACTCCTACCCCGTGAAGGCCCCCTGAAACCTTGTAGCTCGAGCCGCCGAACTTGCCTCCGGCGTGCAGGGTCGTGAGCACCAGCTCGGCGGAAGAGACGTCCGGATACTGCTTGTGGGCCTCCACCGGGATCCCGGCACCGTTGTCGACGACACGGCAGCCGCCGTCGCCGAGCAGCGTGACGTCGATCCGGTCGGCCCGGCCCGCCATCGCTTCGTCAACCGCGTTGTCCACCACCTCCCAAACCAGGTGGTGGAGACCGCTCGGACCGGTCGATCCGATGTACATTCCCGGGCGCGCTCGAACGGGCTCGAGACCCTCGAGTACGACGATGTCGGTGGCTTCGTATGAGTGGGCACGCGAATCCTTGGCGGACTCGACCTCAGCGTTCAGCGCCACGCACGCGGCCCCTTCAACCGTTGTTCACTCACAAACACCGCTCCGGGGCGCTGCGGATAAGGCCGTCCTCGTGCGGTACCGATGACACGAGTCTACCAGGAGGGGTGGTAACTCCGGGCGCTTCACCGCGCGTTCGCGGTCGTCGGTGGGCGCACATCCGCCACCCCTCACCAGAGCCCGGCCCGGGTCCGGCTCCTACCGCACCACGCGCACCTCGAGGCGCTCGGGCGCCTCTCCCTTCGCGCAAGCTCGACCCAGTCGCTCGAGGATCTGCGGAGTCAGGTGACGCAGTTCCGTGACCCACGCGGGATGGTCCGCAGCGACGAAGAGGGTGTCGCCTTCGAGTCTCAGCGGGTGTGCATGCAACGCGATCGTCGGCCCGACGATCGCCTCCCAGTGCCCGAACACTGCCGCCACGGTACGGGTGCTTCCCACCCCCAGCCGCCCCGACAACGCTGCGAGGGACTCACTCAGCGGAACCGGGTCGTCATCCGCGCGAGCACGACGGTGGCCGGCAGCTCCCGGGTCGGAATTTTCCGGCGGTCTCACTGCTCGCAGACCTTCGCGAGCAGGTGGCTCCCGGCTACCTCCACCACCTGGTGGGCCCCGACCGCCGCCGGAGGATCGACGGCGGTCGTGAGCAGCACTTGTCCCGAAGGAAGCCGCTCGACGAGCGCCGCCGAGCGGTAGGGGTCGAGCTCAGAGAAAACGTCGTCGAGGAGCAGCACGGGTGGCTCTGATGCGACTCGAAGGCGCAGCTCATGGGTGGCGAGGCGCATGGCCAGCGCTATGCAGCGCTGCTCACCCTGCGAGGCATGAGTGCGCGCCGACGTGAGACCGAGGCCGATCTCGAGCTCGTCACGGTGAGGACCGACCGTGGTGACCTGGCGGCGTACGTCTTGTTCGCGAGCAGAGCGAAGCGCGTCGGCCAACTCGGCGTTCCAGGAACGACGATAGGTGAAGGTGACGTGCTCGCGGTGCCCTGCCAGGTGCGCATAGGACTCCGACACCAGCGGCTCCAGCTCCTCGGCGAGTGTTTCGCGCGCGACGGCCAACTCGGTACCGGCCGCCGCCAAACGTTGCTCCCAGACATCGAGCGTTACGAGGATGCCCGTATCGAGCTTGCCACCGCTCTGGCGCAAGAGGGCTGCACGCTGACGAAGCACGTGCTCCACCTCGTTCGTAACCGCCTCGAGGCGCGCGCTGCGTTCGACGAGTACCTCGTCGAGGTAATCCCGGCGCTCGACCGGTCCACCTTCCACCAAACGACGATCCGCCGGCGAGAACACCGATACCTGTAGGGCAACCGCCATTTCCGCGTGACGGCGAATCGTTCGCCGGTTCAGTTGTGTTCGCGCCGCTCTCGCCAGCGGGATCTCTGCTTCGATCAGATCCTGCTTGTCTTCGAACACCGTCTCGGCCCGAAGGATCGCTCGATCGGCGCCGCGTCTCACGAGCGTCTCTCGGGTTGCTCCTCGTATGGAACGCCCCGTGGCCAGCCATCCGATCGCTTCCAGAACAGACGTCTTCCCCGATCCGTTCAGGCCCCGCAGGATCGTGAACCCGGAAGGTTCCGGCTCGAAGCGCGACCGCTCGAAGCAGCGAAAATCACGAATCCATAGACTCGAGATGGCCACGGGCTTCGAACCCGATCCTCCGTTCGGTTCCGAAGGTCAGGAGACCCGGACCGGCATCAGCAGGTACCGATAATCGTCGTGCTCAGGAGCTCGCACCGTGGCCGGTTTCGTGGCATCGACGGTCTCGAGCACCACCTCATCTCCCACCACCGCGTCGACTCCATCAATCAGATAGCTGGGATTAAACGCGATCACGAGTTCCTCGCCTTCGTAGTCGGCATCGACGTCTTCGCTGGCGTGTCCGATCTCTTGCGACACGACGCTCAATTCCACGGTTGAAGGACGCAGCGACAGCCGTACAGGAGTGGTGTTGTCACGAACCAGCAGACGTACTCTTCGCAACGCGTCGAGCACGGAGTCTTTTCCTACACGCAATTGGTTCGGGTAGTTTGGCGGGATCAACTGGCGATAATCTGGGAAACGTCCGTCGAGGAGACGCGTAGTGAGATGAACCCCGGAAACAGAAAACGTCGCATCGAGCTCGGTCATCGAAAACCCGACGTTCTGCGGGGAGGAAGCTCTCGTTCCCGATGCGCTAAGCAGACGTTGAAGCTCGCTGAGCGCCCGCGCCGGAACGAGAATCTGGTCTGTTCCACCGGGAAGCGGACCGGTACCTGTGATGTCTCGTAAGGCCAGGCGATACGAATCAGTCGCTACCAACCGTATTCCATCTCCTTGTGCCACGATGAGCACTCCTGTGAGAAGTGGCCGCGAATCGTCATCGGAAGCTGCACGCACTACCTGACGCAATGCTTCTACGAATACCGCCACGGGCAAGTTGATCTGCTCGACACCGGGATGTGTCAGTACCGGGAAATCTTCCAGGGAATAGGTTCGCACCACGAACCTCGATCGTCCCGCGGATATCTCGACCTCGTCTTGTCCGCCTCCGAACGTAACAGCTCCCGGTTCGAGCGACCTCACGATATCGGTCACCAGTCGTGCCGGGACCACGAACGCTCCGTTGTCCAACCCGACGACTTCCAGCTCGGCTCGCATTGTCAAATCCAAATCGGTCCCCACGACGACCAATTTGTTCGAATCGACCTCTATGCGCAGACCGAACGCGCCCGCGCCGGAACCTCCCCGTGTAGCCACCGAACGCCCGGCAATCGAAAGCGCCTCTGCGAGAGAATCACGCTCACAACGGAATTTCACGACTGGCCTTTGTTGTTTTCATACTTTCAATTCTGACAGGAGTAGTAGTAGGGGGTGTGGATTGTGGATGGGTGGAGGTTAGCGGAGGTACGGGTCTGAAACGTTGTCCACTGTCTGGATCGCCGATCCACCGTTTTCAGGCAGCGCGTCGGAGCGAGACGCCTGTTGTCCACCGATTGAGGCAATCGGACCACAAGTGTATGGCTGATCTCCACAAGATTATGCACCGCTTTTGATCGTAAGGATGAGCTCGGTCACCTGGTCGTAGATGTTTCGGCGTTCTTTCATCAAAGAGGAGATCTTTTCGACGGCGTGCATGACGGTGGTGTGGTCACGACCGCCGAATTCCCGCGCTATCGCGGGGTAGGAGAAATCAGTCAGCTCACGGAACAGGTACATCCCAACTTGTCGTGCGATGACCAACGGACGTCGGCGACTTGCGCTGCAGAGATCGACAACCGTGAAACCGAACGCGGAGGCCGTGGCGTCGAGAATCACCTGTGCGGTGATGCGACGTGGTTGATCGAGGGAGACGATGTCGGAGAGCACGTCTTCGGCCAGGTCCCGGGTCAAGGCTTGATGTGTGAGACTGCCAAAGGCGCTCACTCGGATGAGGGCTCCCTCGAGCTCTCGAATGTTGTCCTTCACGTTCGTGGCGATGAATTCGAGCACCTCATCCGGTACTTTGGTGGGGTCTCGTTCTGCTTTCTTGTGAAGAATGGCGAGTCGAGTCTCTAACTCGGGTGGCTGGATGTCGGTGATGAGACCGGAGAGAAAGCGACTACGGAGCCTGTCTTCGAGGGTGGCAATCGATTTCGGGGGACGATCCGACGTTAGAACGATCTGCTTGGACGCACCGTACAGGTGGTTGAAGGTGTGGAAGAATTCTTCTTGTAGGGACTCTTTACCTTCCATGAACTGCACATCGTCGATGAGCAGCACGTCACATTGGCGGTAGTGGCGCTTGAAGGCGGGCATTATGTTGTTCCGGATCGCGTCGACGAATTCGTTCATGAATGTCTCGGTGGACACATACCGTAAATGTCGGTCGGGAAAATTCTCCTGCACGTAATTCCCGATGGCGTGAAGAAGGTGGGTCTTGCCAAGTCCGGCACCACCATGGATGAACAGCGGATTGTACGAGCGAGTAGGCATTTCGGCTACCGACAAAGCGGCAGCATGGGCGAAACGATTGGAGGACCCGGTGACGAAAGTTTCGAAGGTGTAACGAGGGTTCAGTCTGCCGGCTTCGGGTTCCTCTTCGGGCACCCGTCGCCGCGAAGTCTCCCGTTGTGACGATCGCGCGATGTCTTGACGCTGCGTGCGAACCGGGAGGGCTTCGACGTTTATGGCAGGGTTCGTCGGAGACGGTTCGTCCGGCTCGGCCACGTCGATGTCGGTGATTTGCCGATCGGCACCGGTTTCGGCACCGACTTCGCTAGGAGCCAGGCGCGAGCCAGAGACTTCGAGACGGACGGTCACCTCACGTTCGGCGACATCAGAGGCGACCGCGGCGATGAGCCCGAGAAATCGCCCCTCCACCCGGTCTCGGACCCAGGTGTTGGGCGCCACGAGAAGCAGCATGTCGCCGTCGAATCCCTGGGAGGAAAGGCCCTGGAGCGACGTGCGCCACGCCGCTTCGGACACCTGCTCTCGCAGGACGTCCGTACAGCGCTTCCACAGGGTGTCGGTCTCGTTCACCTGGGACTTCTTCCTCCGGTCGCCAGATATGTCCACAGGCACATCCACAGGTGTGGATTGCTCAAAAGTCCTCCCGACCCTCCTCGGACGGGGAAGTCTGGTGGCCCCGGGGAAGTCGGACCCCCGAACCCGAATCACCCCGTCTGAGGGGGCAACGCCGGTCACACGCACGGTACACCGGGTCAGAGGGCGCTGCTAGCGGTCGAATGAGCCCAGGTGGTGATCGGCGAGGCGCACGAAGAGGCTGTGACTCGGGCGACCGCGCAGGAGACGGCGGCTCCCGGGTCGACCTGCGGTGACGTGGTGGGTGGGTCACCGGGCGCGTAGCATGTGGGGCTGCATCCGCGCGCACCGCGGTGAGCCTCGGCACACGGCGCCCCCCCGCCAGTCTTCTTGCGCCGGTATCGATCCAACGACGACAGAACCAGGGACGAGAGGAAAGTGAAGCGGACCTACCAACCACACGCCCGCAGGCGGGCCAAGAACCACGGCTTCCGGCACCGCATGTCCACACGCGCCGGCCGGGCCATCATCCGTGCCCGCCGCCTGAAGGGTCGGCAGCGTCTCTCCGCGTAGCGGCGGCGGGAGATGACGTGGTCTGGCGTGTTTCGAGCCGTGCCACATTCAAGATGCTGCGCCAAGGGACGCGTGGGTCGCGCTGTGGTCCTGTGAGCGCTCGATTCACGACGGCTGACGTCCCATCGGTCCCTCGCGTGGGCTACGCCGTAGGACGGCGGGTGGGAAATGCCGTGGCACGCAACCGCCTGCGCCGGAGAATGCGGGCAGCGGTAAGCGAGCTCACGGCCGACCTTCGTCCGGGGGCCTACCTCGTATCGGTGGATCGTGAAGCCTGCGGGCTCAGTTACGAGGAGCTCAAGACGAGATTGGCACGGGCGATGACGTCGGCGAGCCAGGCGGACCACAAATGAACACGCCGAGTGGCATAGCGCGCGCCGTCGGTTACGATAGCTTCCGAACCGAACTTTCGGGCGTCACATCGGGCACCGAGGGACGAGGCGGGTTCGCGCGCAGGGCGGCCGCCGGGATGATTCGCCTCTACCAGCTTGCCCGGACCGGGAGACCCTCGCCGTGCCGTTTCCTGCCGAGTTGCTCGGAGTACGCCCTGGAGGCTGTGGAACGCCACGGGGTCGTGCGCGGAGGGGTCCTGGCTCTGAGACGGATCGGTCGTTGTCACCCGTGGGGAGGCCAAGGAATTGACCCCGTGCCACAGAAGGGCGGCACGCGATGAGCGCCACCACGATGCTCGCCAGCACGCTCGGTCAGTTGTTCCAACCGCTGTTCCAGGCGATGGCCTGGCTGATCGCCTTCTTCTACGCCGCCGTCCCGAATTACGCGATCGCGATCGCCCTGCTCACCGTGGTGGTCATGATCATCACCGCGCCGCTCACGGTGAAGAGCACCCGCTCGATGGTGTCGATGCAGAAGCTCGCCCCCGAGATGAAGAAGCTGCAGCAGAAGTACAAGGGCGACAAGCAGACCCTGAACGAAGAAATGATGAAGCTCTACCGGGAGCACGGGGTCAACCCGGTCGGTGGTTGCCTGCCGATGGTGATTCAATTCCCGATCTTCATCATCCTGTATGATGTGATCCGCGGCCTTACCAATACGGTGAAGAGCGGCGGCTACTATTTCAGTTCAACTGCCGGAAAGACGGTTCTATGTCAGCATGGACCGTGTGCTGCTCCTCGGTATATCGGTCACAACACCAAGTTGTATGGGAGCTTGCTGAACCACAACGGCAAGATGCCCGCGTTCGGGATCGACCTGGCCTCCAAGGTGCTGGGACACCACTCCTTCGCTCAGGCGCTGCCTTACGTACTGCTCATTCTGATAGCCATCGCACTGATGTACCTGCAAATGAGGCAGCTGAACAGCCGGAACCCGCAAATGGCGCAAGCCAATCCACAGGCACAGATGATGCAGCGCTATATGCCCATTCTGTTCGCGGTCATTTACATAAACATTGCGGCAGGGGTGAATGTCTATTTCATCGTCTCGAGCCTTTGCCGCATCGTGATCCAAGAAGCCGTGTTCCGGTCGGGCGTGCTCGAGAAGGCCACCGTGAAAGGAGAAGCATCAGAGGAGGTGCTGCCCGGAGTGGGTGGTGGAGGAGGGAGACCTCGTAGGCGTACGCTCATGGAACGGTTGGCCGAGGCGCAGAAGAGAGCGCTCGAGCAGCAGGCCCAGCAGCAGGAGAGGCGCGCAGCGCTCGAGCGTGAGGCTGATGTGGGCCAGAGGCCGGGGCCCGAACCGGGGAAAGGCCCGTCGGCGAGTGCCGCACCGAAGCAGGGCCCGTCGGCGAGCGCCGCAAGGCCGGAGTCGGCCCGACGCCCGTCGGCGAGTGCCGGTGGGGCTGCCGGCGTCCCCGGAGGCGGCGCTGCGGATACGGGCGGGACCTCGAACAGCCCCAGCCCGAACGGGGCGCCGCCGAAGAAGGTTGCCCAGTCACGCTCGAGGGCCAAGCGAGGTAGAAGGGCTCGTTGATCGACGATGGAATGGGTGGAAACGACAGGCAGGAGCGTGGAGGAGGCCAAGGAGGCTGCCCTCGACCAGCTCGGTGTGGACGAGAGCGACGCAGAGTTCGTCGTCATGAACGAGCCTCGTGGGGGTCTGTTCGGGCGGTTACGAGGTGAGGCCCGTGTGAGAGCCCGGGTGCGCCCCACGAACCCGAGGCCCAAGCGGGCCCGGGTTCGTCGTCAGAGCCAGGAGGGCAGAGCCCAGCGGCGGCCACTTGGGGCTGACGCCTCGGCGAAGGGAGCGTCTCGTTCGCAGGGCGTCGTGTCGGTGGCGGATCGCGAGCACGCCGAGGAACCGACCGAAGCGCAGGAGACGGGCGCGGGTGCCGCCGGCGGGGAGGTTTCGGAGAACGGTGCGACAGGGGGCGAGACGGAGCGCGGCCAGCGAAGTCGCAGACGCAGGGCTCCGAGAGGTGCCCGGCGCCTGGCCACGGCCGGGGCTTCGTCGCGGTCCGCAGGAGCCAACGGAGCGAGCGCAGTGGCCGCGGGAGCGCGTGAGGGCACGCTTGAATCCGTTGAGCACGAGGACGGCCAGGGGAATTCCGAGCTGTCCGGTCGGGTCGATGCAACGAAGGAGGAAGCCGTGGGGGAGGGCCTGTCGCTGGAGGAGCAAGGGGAATCTGCCCGAGAGTTCGTGGAGGGCCTCGTTCAGTTGTTGGAGCTGCCCGGCACCGTCACGATGAGCGTCGTCGACGAGGGCACTGTGCAGATCGTCGTGGAGGGCCCCGAGCTCGGCATCCTGGTCGGGCCGGGGGGCGGGACCCTGACCGCCGTGCAGGAGTTGGCGCGAACGGTCGTCCAGCGCCGGACAGGTGGACGCAGCGAGCGCATTCTGGTGGACGTCGCCGGATATCGGGCTAAGCGGGCGGCAGCGCTTCAGCGCTTCACCCGGCAAGTGGCCGAAGAGGTGGTGGCGAGCCTTTCCGAGCGTGCGCTTGAGCCGATGTCAGCCTCTGATCGCAAGGTGGTGCACGACACCGTGAACGAGATCGAAGGAGTCGTGACCAGGTCGGTTGGCGAGGAACCGAGACGCTACATAGTGGTGGCCCCCGAGCCCGTCCAGGTACAGAGCCTCGAGGCGGAAGACGACTGAGTTCTGCGAGCTCCCACGCCCGCTCCTAGGCGCGCTGGAGCTCGCGCACGAGGTCGGGTCTCTTGGTGGGGATTCCGTGGCGACGCAGATCGCGCATGCCCTGGAATTCGCGGAATGTGCTGAGTCGTTTCTCGCATCCGGGCACGAACCGACCTCCCCGGAACTGGGGCCCGAGGCGACGTCGTGGGCGACCACCGGTATGACGGCGGACCACGCCGTGGCCCCCTTCAGGTTCCTGGACCTGGGATCGGGCGGCGGGCTGCCCGGTCTGGTGCTGGCCCATCATTGGCCGTGCTCGCGAGCCGTGCTCCTCGATGGCAGCCGCCGCAAGGCGATGGCATTGCGCAAGGCGGTGGGCGAGTGTGGATGGGCCGACCGGGTCAACGTGGTCCACTCCCGAGCGGAGGTGGCCGCCAGGTCGGAACTACGAGGCGCCTTCGACCTGGTGGTAGCCCGCTCGTTCGGTCTTCCCCCGACGACCGCGGAATGTGCCGCACCGTTCCTGCGAAGCGGCGGCCTGCTCGTGGTGTCGGAGCCACCGGTCGATCTGCCCCCCGACTCGAACGTTGCTGGTTGCGCGTCGGATCCCGATCGCTGGTCACCCGAGGGCCTGGTCGTCGTCGGGCTGAAGCCCGTGACGGGCTGGCGTCGTCGGTTCGGCTACCAGGTCCTTCGGCAGTTCGTGCCTTGCCCGGAACGTTTTCCTCGACGAGTGGGTGTTGCCAGGAAGCGCCCGATCTACAAGGTGTCGAGCCCCGACACGGGTCGTGATGGATGACCCGTGACCGTGTAAGGTTTCACGTGGTACATGCCCACGCACAGGTCTTCATCGCGGACAAACGTGATGAACACGGGACTGGGCAAATATCCGATTGGCCCAACACCATACTCTTGACCCGGGGTTCAGGGATGTGAAGGATGGGTACGTGCGCCTCGATTTGCTAGGGGTCTGATCGGTGGCGGTCCGCCTGCGAGGCAGGAGATGGCGCGCCGAGAGGGAAAGACGCCGGCTCGAAGAGGCCGAGGACCCTGCAGTTGTCGATGACGCGTCGGCCGTGGGTGACGAAACCCCTGGTGAAGCGGGCATATCCGGACCGGGTGAGAGCGGAGCCCCCACTTCTCGAGCTACGGATTCGGTCGGACAAGACGACGGCATAGTCTCGATCGTTCCAGCGACGGACACTGCGGAACAGCTCGCTGTCGAGGAGCCGTCGGTGAAGACCCGGACCACGGAACAGGCCTCTAGGCTCGTCGAACCCACACCTTCGGCCACGCCATCTTCCCGACCGTCGAACGTGCGACCGAATATGGCAAGACGCGTGGTCGTGAACGGTCTCGACGGGCTCGATGAGATGGCGATCGAAGGTGGCGATCACACGACGCGGCCCCTGCCCAGGATTATTGCTGTGGCCAACCAGAAGGGAGGGGTGGGCAAGACGACCACGGCTGTGAACCTTGGAGCCGCCCTGGCCGAGCTCGGGTACAGGGTCCTGATCGTGGATCTCGACCCTCAAGCCAATGCGACAACCGGCGTGGGTATCGATGCCCGTTCGTTCGAACTTTCCATGTACGACGTGCTGATGCGCGACGCGAAGATGGAGGACGCGGTGGAGCCGACGAGCATGAAGAACCTGTTCATTGCGCCGGCAACCATCGATCTCGCGGGTGCGGAGATCGAGCTCGTTCCCGCGTTCAGCCGTGAGCTCAAGCTGCGCCGTGCTCTCGAACCTGTGGTTGGCGACTTCGATTACACCCTTGTCGACTGCCCGCCCTCGTTGGGGCTCATTACCGTGAACGGCCTTGCGGCAGCGGACGAGATACTTGTGCCGATCCAGTGCGAGTACTACGCGCTCGAGGGACTAGGCCAGCTCCTGAGGAACGTGGAGCTGGTTAAGAGCAATCTCAACGAGAGGCTGAAGCTCACTACGATCGTCCTGACCATGTACGACGGCCGGACGAAGCTGGCGGAGCAGGTTGCGGAGGAGGTTCGTTCCCACTTCGGGGACAGGGTCTGCAGGAACGTCATACCCCGGACGGTGCGCATCTCCGAGGCCCCCTCTTTCGGTCAACCGATCACGGCGTTCGATCCGGGATCTCGAGGCGCGATCGCCTACCGGGAGCTAGCGAAGGAGGTCAGCGGTGGCGCGTCGTAGCGGGCTGGGCAAGGGGCTCGGGGCTCTGATCCCCCAGGAGACGACCGGAAACCGGGACTCTGCCTTCAGGGATGTCCCGCTCGTGAGCATCCACCCGAACCCCCTTCAACCCAGGACGCAGTTCGACGAGGAGACGATGGCCTCGCTCGCCGCTTCGATCCGGGAAGTCGGGGTGCTCCAGCCCGTGCTGGTACGTGAGACCGGTGCCGGCGAGTACCAGCTGATCGCGGGCGAGCGCCGTTGGCGCGCCGCACGCCGAGCCGGTTTGCAGTCGATCCCCGTTCTCGTCCAGGAGTCCTCTGACGTCCACAGCCTGGAGCAGGCCCTCGTCGAGAACCTCCACCGCCAGGACCTGGGCGCCTTGGAGGAGGCGGGTGCCTTCCAGCAGCTCGTCGAGGGTTTCGGCTACACCCACGAGCAAGTGGCTTCCAAGGTGGGAAAGAGCCGTACGGCAGTGACGAACACGCTTCGTCTCCTCCAGCTTCCCGCCGGCGTGCAGCGCTTCCTCGCCGACGGCGCGATCAGCGCCGGGCATGCGCGCGCTCTGCTCGGCACGCCGGACAGAAGCTTCCAGGAGGACCTGGCCAAGCAGACGGTTGCCGAGGGGCTGTCGGTGAGGGCGGTGGAGGAGCTCGTTCGCGACCATCTCCAAGGGATGGGGGCCGACCCGCAGACCGAGGCTCCGAGCGCGAACGGGGCCGACGGCGAGCGACGGGCGATCCGGCCGGGCGCACGTCGGCGACTGTCCGCTCCCGGTGTGCTCGAGCTCGAGGAACTGCTCTCGGCCCACCTGAACACTCGGGTCAAGGTTGACATGAGCGCTCGGAGGGGGAGGGTGGTGGTCGAGTTCGCCACCCTCGAAGACCTCGAGCGCATCTACAAGCTGATGGTTGGCGTTCCCTCCGCACGGTGACCCAAGACGCTGCGCACCGGTCGCTCCACGACGCGTGAACCCTCATCCACAACCTGTGCATGAGGTTGTGGACAGTTGGGTTTTTCGTGTTAGATCTACGCTTTAGAGTTGTTATTACACCGAAGGTGAAGTTCCTGGGAGTGGACGCCACGGAGGGTGGCGACAGGTGGAGATGGCCGCAGTGTTTCCAGAGGCTCTTGCGGCGACGGGAGCACGCTCCGATGTGGTCGTGTCAGTCCACCGGCGTGGCGACCCACGCAGCTAGAGCGTCGACGAGGGACGAAGCGAGCGACTGTGCGCGCGTGACGACGGTGGCGGGGGGGCCGACTTCGCAGATCACCGCCGGCATACGGGTCTCTCGCAAAACCGGCAGGGACATCCCTACTGCCCCGCCGGGGTGGACCCCGAGAGCCGCAGCCGCGAAGTGCTGGACGAGCTCGGCCAAACGGCGGCCACCTTGGGACTCGTAGCTGTAGCCGGCGTAGTAGGCGGCGACGCAACGCTCGCGATGAGGATCCAAGCGCAGGCCCAAGTAGGCCTCCACGGAAGCGATGTTGGCCGCAGCCGCCTGAGCCGAGCCGTCCGGGTGCAACAAGGGGACTACCTGGGCCCCAGCTTCGGTGAGACGGCGCCGGACCGCCCCGACGAGCACGTCGAGACCGCCTTCTTCTCCTATTGCGATGCGCCGGCCCAACAAGGTGCGCGGCGTGCGGCGCAGGCGCTCGCGGTCTCTCACCGCGCTCACGAGCTCGGGCTCGGCGTGGCGCGGCATCACCCGTCTCAGCTCGCGCAATGTCGACGCTCCCAGGATTCCGTCTGCCGCGAGCCCCACGTTGCGTTGGAATTCGGCGAGGGCGGACGAGGTCAGGTTCCCGAAGATGCCGTCCACCCGGCCGATGTCGAAGCCCAGAGCCGACAAGCGCCGCTGCAGCTCTGCAACGTCGTCACCTCGCAGCATCGCCCTGCGCAGGTAGAG
Source organism: Acidimicrobiales bacterium (assembly GCA_050011255.1). Taxonomy (GTDB): domain Bacteria; phylum Actinomycetota; class Acidimicrobiia; order Acidimicrobiales; family UBA8190; genus Bog-564. The sequence goes on along the minus strand of JBEKJK010000002.1, from coordinate 95,673 downwards.
GAACCGGTCGCCGAGGCCGAAACCCGCCTCTACCAGCGCAGACCACGTCTGACAGCCGCAAATGCCGTCGACTCGCAGACCGCGCCTGTGCTGGAACGCCTCTACGGCCGAAGCCGTGCCAGGGCCAAAATCCCCTTCAGGATCAGGGATACAGGGGAGGTCGAGTGCCGTCAGCCGTTGCTGGAGGTCGCGGACCGCCTCGCCCTGACACCCGCGGGTGAGAGGGAGCGGTCCGGGAGCGGCACCAGTAGCTACAGGTAGACCTCGAGCTCCCGGAGCAGCTGCGCCTTGCTCCTGGCCCCCACAACCCGAAGTGCCGGCTGCCCGTCCTTGAACAGGATCAACGTCGGGATGCTCATGACGTCGTAGCGACGCGTCACATCCAGGTTCTCGTCGATGTTGAGCTTCGCGATCTGGATCTTCCCGTCCTGTTCGCTCGAGATCTCCTCCAGGATCGGGGCGATCACCTTGCACGGACCGCACCACTCGGCCCAGAAGTCGACCAGCACAGGGGTGTCAGCAGTCTTGACATGCTCGTCAAAAGTAGCGTCGTTCAGAGTCGTGATCTTCTCGTTCATGTCTCACTCCCCCGGGCCACTTCGCACACGCCCGGTCGGTCCCTCCAACAATCGAGCCGCCTGCTCCATTCCACCAGCGTGCCTTGCGCCCACGGTGTCGACGCGTGATCTCGGCGAGCGTCGAAAGCCGGCGGCCACATTCCGCGAGTCGGTCAGCGATCCGGCTGGGCCTCCAGCCAGCGCTCGGCGTCGATCGCCGCCATGCACCCCGAGCCGGCCGCTGTGACCGCCTGGCGGTAGACGTGATCCTGGGCATCTCCGCAGGCGAAGACGCCGTCGACGTTCGTGCGAGTGCCGATGGTGGTGCGTATGTAACCGGATTCGTCCATGTCGAGCTGGCCGGCGAAGATCCCCGTGCTCGGCCGGTGGCCGATTGCGACGAACAGACCGGACAAGCCGAGAACATCGCTGTCGCCGGTGGTCACGTTCGTGAGGACGACGCCCGACAGCTTCTGTTCCCCCCGCACCTCGGTCACCACCGAGTCCCAGCGGAAGGCGATCTTGGGGTTGGCGAACGCGCGGTCCTGCACGATCTTCGACGCGCGCAGTTCCTTGCGCCGGTGGATGACCGTGACGGTGTTCGCGAAACGCGTGAGGAAGAGCGCTTCTTCGACGGCGGAGTCCCCGCCGCCGACTACGCCGATGTCCTGCTCGCGAAAGAAGAACCCGTCACACGTCGCACAGGTCGAAACCCCGTGGCCGAGCAGCCGGTCCTCACCGGGTACGCCGAGCATGAGAGAGCGCGCGCCGGTGGCCACGATCAAGCTCCGAGCGAGCACCGCCGGCTCGGTGTCCGACGTGTCGTCCCACACAGCGAACGGTCGCTCGCTCAGATCCACCCGTGTCGCCTTACGCGTCACGAGCTCGGCCCCGAAACGTTCAGCCTGGGCGCGGAAACGCTCCATCAGCTGCGGTCCGAGGACGCCGTCGACGAATCCGGGGTAGTTCTCGACCTCGGTGGTGAGCATCAGCTGGCCGCCGGGCTGGTCACTTGTGGACGAAGGTTCGCCCTCGATGACCAGAGGGCTCAGCCTGGCCCTGGCGCTGTAGATGGCGGCCGTGAGCCCTGCCGGGCCTGACCCCAGGATCACCACGTCACGGGTCTCGGGCTCGGTCATCGTTCTTCGGCTACGTGGCGCGCACGGCGAAGCGACCAGGCTGTGAACCCCACCGCCACCAGCACCGCCCCGACGAGGGCCTCGGATGCCCACGCCCTGCCGCTGAAGACGTATACGTCGAGCAGACGCACGAGCGCCACCGACAGCAAGACGCACAGGGCCAGCGCCATCGTGGCGGTCACGGTTCCGAAGACCACCGCGCGTGCAACGATGACCAGGGGCCGGACCACCCGGTCGTGAACCGCCGCGACCGTTGCCTCGATGGCATCCGCCACCCGCGCCTGCCAGTCCGACGACGAGCTGGAAGACGACGGACTTGTAGACGGCGCGCCGTTCGGGTCTGGATTGTCCATGTCGATGAGACTAGTCGGCAGACGCTTTTCGCCGTCCGTCCTAACGCCCCGAGCTGCAGCTTCGAAGGGGGGCGACTCGAGGCGGCTCAGACGGGGGGCGACTCGGAGCTACTCAGCGTGCCAATTGGAAACAGACCCCGATGGCGCCGGGACCGGCGTGGCTCCCGATCACAGGGCCCAGATCGGTCGTCACCATCTCGTGCGCCGGGTTGGCGGCACGGAGCAAGTCGAGCAACTCTGCGATGTCCTCGGCTGCACCGTTGGCGACGGCGAGACGCTCCAGTGGGCCGGCCTGCAGAGGCTTGCCTGCGAGGTACTTCAAGGAACGCTGACGTGTGCGCTGCTTGGATTCGACCTCGACGACACCCTCGCGCACCTCGAGCACCGGCTTTATCGACAAGAGCGAACCCATGAGATGGGCGGCCCCGCCGATACGCCCGCCGCGCCTGAGGAAGTCGAGGCTCTCCAAGACCCCGTACACGCGCGTGCGTGCCATCAATTCCTTAACGCCGGACGTGATCTCCTCGAGCGACTTGCCCTGGTCGGCTTGATCGCTCGCTGAGAGCACCAGAAAGCCTTCGCCCATGGTGACCGTGAGCGAGTCGACCACGTTCACCGCGATGCGGTCGGCCACGGATTGAGCGGCCGTGCACGCCGCCTGGTAGGTGGCGGAGAGGCGAGACGAGAGCGTTATGCACAACGCTCCGGAGCAGCCTTCGTCGGCAGCGTCGAGAAACGCGTGCTGGAACTTGCCGGGCGCGGGCGCCGCGGTTTCGGGGATGATCGGTCCGGTTATCACCCGGTCCCAGAACTCCTTGGTCGACAGCTCTTCGCGGTCGACGAGCTCCTCCTCGCCGAAGCGGACCGAGAGCGGGACGATCCGCACCCGGCATTCCTCGACCGTCTCGGGGGTCAGGTCACAGGCACTGTCGGTGACGATCTGGACGCCCGCCATGTGGCCTCTCTCTGCTCGAGGGCTTACTTGGTCAAGGGCCGAGTCTGCCATGCGCGGACCCACCGGGCCCGGGAGAGCGCGTGGGCCCGAGGCTCTCGGGACGATACGGCGGGCGCCCGGCGGGGGGCAGGGGTTCGGGGGGTGGCGGCGCGACCTGCCGGACCCGTCCCCGGCGCCGGCGTCCCGGGCCGGAGGTGCCATCGGGGTCGCGGACGTCGGGGCGGCCTGTCAGACGAGCGAGGATCCCTGCGGCGAACACATACGCGAGCGCGCCGGCACCCACTCCCAGTGCCACCCGGGCTAGCAGACCGAAGCCCGTCTGCGAGGCGGTGAAGTTGCTGCCGAGCACGGCGCCCACCACCAGAGCCACACAAGCCAGAAGCACGTGGACCAGCGGTCTCGTCAACCACTGGGCGCCGAGCCCTTGCACGCGGCTTCGCACACGCGCCAGGGCCGCCAGCGAAGCGATCGTGTAGGCGACGGATACCGAGAGCGCGATGCCGCGGACACCGAGCGGGCCCGCCAACGTCACGGCCAAGACGACGTTGATCCCGTTCTCCAGCACGTAGAGCCAGAAGGCCGAGCGTAGGTCCTGCACCGACTGCAACACCCTCACCGCGTAGAGGAACAAGCAGAAACCGGGCAACCCGAGCGCGAGCATCGCCAGGGAGCTCGCCGTGGGAACGGTGTTCACGGTGGTGCTCGCTCCGTGGCCCAAGAGCAGGGCGACGAGAGGCCGCGCGAGCACGAGCAAGCCGGCGGCGGCGGGGATGATCACCGCCAGCATCGCCCTCAGTCCCACTGCCATACGTCGGCGGAACGCCACCGTGTCGCCCATGGCCCAGTGCGTGGTGAGCTCGGGTGCGGTGGCCGCCATGATCGACACCGCCACGACCCCGTAAGGCAGCTGGAAGAACGTGTAGGCGTACGTGTACGCGCTCACCGCTCCCGGTCCGACGTTCTCGGACATGCTCAGCACGACCAACAGCGCCAGCTGGTTGGCGACCACGAGCCCGAAGGTCCATCCCGACAGACGCAGGATCGTTCGGACCGCCTCGTGGTGGAAGTCCGGTCTCCATCGGAGGCGCAGCCCGGCGCGCCGCAGGCTCGGGATCATGAAGCCCGCCTGGACCACGACGCCGAGCGTGGTGCCCAGGCCCAGGAGCAGCAGCTGTCCCCGGTGGTCCGCGACCGCAGAGACGGAGCGTTGTCTCACTAGCGTGCCGAACACGAGGAGCACGGCGATGAGGACGACGTTGTTCGCGATCGGGGCGAACATCGGCGCCGCGAACCGACGACGGGCGTTCAGAAGGGCGGTACCCAGGCTGACAAAGCCGTAGCACGCGAGCTGGGGAACGAACAGCAGCAGCAGTTCGGTTGCCACATGACGGGTCTGAGCGGCGTGCGCGGAATGGTTGAGCGCGGTGGTTGCGACGATGACGAGGGGGGTGAGCGCGAAGAAGGCGACCGTCGCCGCCCCGAGCACGATCAATGTCACGCTCGTTACCGCGGAGATGGCGTCCCACGCCTCGTCCTCAGGGCGTGTGGAGAGCCTCGTGACGAACACCGGGATGAAGGTGGCCGACACGATCCCGCCGAGCACGATGTCGTTGATGATGTTCGGGATCGTGTTGGCGAGGTTGTAGGCGTCGGCGAGCGCGAGCGATCCAAGCGCGTAGGCAAGGGCGAACGTTCGTACTACGCCGGTCGTTCGTGACAGGGTCGTGCCCACCGCCATCACCGCCGTGTCGCGACCCACCCTCGGAGAGGGCTCCGCCGGGGATGTCATCGCGCGGCTCGCGCCGTGGTTCGCTCGAAGCCAGTCGGGGCCGTCACGGCACCGCTCGCGTCACGGCACCGCTCGTGTCCGGGCCCGCTCGTGTCCGGGCCCGCGCGCGGAACGCGTGTGCCGGGCGTCTCCTGTGTCTCCTGCGCCACAAGGTGCGGCCCCACCACGCGAGAAGGACGAGCGCGGCGACGATCGACAGTGCGATCGATACCGCAGAGGTGGACATCGAGCGCACGGTGAGCTGGCCGCTGGCGAGCACGAGAGATCCGCTGGGGCTGGTGAGGGCCACCGAGATCCGGAAGTCGCCCGTCGCTCGCGTGCGCATGTCCACGTAGACGACGTTCGTGTTGTGGGCGAACACGCACCTCGACGAGAAGCTCGAGCGTCCGGCCGAGCTGTGCACCTGTGGGGAGTGACAGATGCCACCCGGTGCCTGTGAACCTTGCGGGAACGTCAGCTTGTCGCTCGTGACGCTGATCACGCCCGTCACCGGGTACGGCAGGTCTTTCACGACCGTGATGGGCACGAGGGCGGCGTTCGACGTGAGCCTGATCTCCCCCGCGTTCACCGACAACGAGTGCAACTGGGAGGAAAGCGCTTCCGAAGCGTCGGACAGGGCCGCCTGTTGGCTCTTGGTGCCGAGGGTCCTGGACTCCGCAACCAGCAGCAGCTGGTCGAGAACCTCGGCTTCATAGGCGCCTGCGGTGCTCTGGGTGACGGCCCCCGCGAATTCCTGGAGGCGAGCACGTGCGAGGCGGATCGCGCGCGCTGGCAACTTTGCGGTCGCGCCGTCCACGGCAGGGCGTCGGCTCGAGGGCTGGGAGACCGTGCCCGTCGTGCCTCCCACCGGCACCTCCGAGAAGAAGGTGGTGAGGTCCACGGGGCGCACCACGGGGTTGGCCTCGAGACCCTCGAGGAGGTCGGTGACGTAGGTCGGGCTGGCGTTCCACGAAGCAGGTGCCACCGCGACCACCCCCCGTGGGTTCTCAGTGGCCGGGTACTCGTAGTAGATCAGCTCCAGCTCCGCGAGTACCCGGTCCGCGGCGAGGACGGGGTCGGTGTGCGCAGCGAGCTGGAGGTGGGAGGACAGCCCCGGGTCCACGGTCTTGGCCAGGAGCGACCCCGCACGCGTGTCGCCGAGGTCGAGCAGCCTCGACCACGTCGCAGAAGGAGCCGGACCGGTCACCGAGTTCTGGGGTACGACGACGTCTTGGTACCCGAGGTTCGCGAGCGCGTTTAGAGCCGACTGGTCGAGGGCGTTCCCGGAAACGAAGATCCCGCTGGAGCCACAGCTCGCGTGGAGGTCGAACTTGAGCACCGAGGCGCCTTCGTGCACCTGGCGGGAGACCTCGCTCGTCAGTCCTGCCGAGGCGAGCTGCCCTACGTCCACGTCTGCGAATGGTCCGCACAACGTCTGTCTGTCGGTCGCGCTCGTGCTCACCAACTCCGAGATCTTCGCCAGCACCTGCTCGGAGCGAACCGAGGGGTTCGTGACGAGCGAGCTGACCGTGGCGGGGCTCGGGACGAGCGTGAGCGGGATACGCGCTCCCGAGAGCGCCACGACGAGCGAGCCGAGCTTCGACAACGCCGCGGAGCGCGTCGGCGGCAGAGCACCTCTGGGGGAAGGCGTCTGAGATGCCTGAGATTGCGTCGAGATCGGGACCACCAACGCGAACCTCAGTGGTTGTGGGTCTGAAGGGTACGTGTAGACGAGGTAGGTGAGCAGGTGCGCGACCACGGCAGACGTGGCGGCGTCGGTGAGCTGGATGAGAAGCGGGTAGACACCGGCGCCACAGTTCGGGCAGTCGAGGTTGGCCGTGAACGGGCCGCTCCCCGGGGTGGTCGAGCCCCCCGCCTCCACCGGGACCGTGAGGTCCACCCCACGCGCGTCACCCGGTAGCGAAGCGAGAGGGAAGGGGCTCGACTTCTCGAGCGCCTGGCCGACGGGGGTGCCGTTCAGCGTCTCGTCGAATTCGGAACGGTAGGGCAGTCTCGGGTAGAGACCGACCTGAAGGTCCAATGAGCTGCGGTCGAGGCCGCTGCGGATCGCCAGCTGCGCCTGAAACGGTTGGCTCGGCGTGACGAGGCCCGGCACCGCGAGCAACGACAAGGTGCTCGGTGACTGGCTCTCCGAATCTGCCGGGGTCGTCTGGGTGGCCAGGAGGACGATGGCGCACATGGTCGCCACGAGCGCTCCGGCACCCAGTGCCGCAAGCCTCCGTGTCCTCGGGCGCAAGGCTCGGTCCTCCGTGCGGGCAGCCCCGCGTGGTGAGGCGATGCTCGCCTCGGTACGGTCCACCTCGGCGCCCGAGCCTACTGCCAGGCACGGTCAGGTCCGCATTACCCTCGGCGTGTGATCCCAGAGCGCTTCGGGCCCCTCGTCGAAGCCACCACGGAGCTCGCGAAGCGCTTCGAGGCGGCCGGTCACGCCCTGTACCTGGTGGGAGGGTCGGTTCGCGACGCGTTCGTGGTCCCCCCCCAGGGTGTCGAGAGCGTCACGAACACCGACCTCGACTTCACCACCCAAGCCGTGCCCGACGAGATCGAGCGGATCTTGAGGGGCTGGGCGGATGCGGTGTGGCTTCAGGGCAAGCGCTTCGGGACCGTGGGTGCCGCGAAGGCAGGCAGGCGCTTCGAGATCACCACCCACCGGGCGGAGGCCTACAGCCCGGACTCGCGAAAGCCCGAGGTCGCCTTCGGCGACTCGATCGAGCTCGATCTTTCGCGCCGCGATTTCACCGTGAACGCGATGGCGATCAAGCTGCCCGGGCTCGAGCTCGTCGATCCTTACGGTGGCCTCGAGGACCTCGTCGCCTCTCGCCTGCGCACGCCACTCGACCCCGAGGTCTCCTTCGGCGACGATCCGCTTCGCATGCTGCGCGCTGCGCGCTTCGTCGCCGCCCTGGGCCTCGAGCCCGAGGCAAGGCTCAAGGACGCGGTGCGCGAGATGCACGAGCGCCTCCAGATTGTCTCGGCCGAGCGCGTTCGCGACGAGCTCGACAAGCTTCTCGTGGTGCCGTGCCCTTCTCCGGGACTGTGGTTCTGCGTGGAGACGCAGCTGGCGGGGGAGTTCCTCCCCGAGCTCCCCGCGCTGGCGCTCGAGCAGGACCCCATCCACCGCCACAAGGATGTGCTGGGCCACACCCTGGCGGTGGTGGACAAGACGTCGCCCGACCGGCTGCTGCGCCTCGCCGCCCTGCTGCACGACATCGGAAAGCCACGCACACGGGCGTTCGGCCCAGGAGAAGTGACTTTCCATCACCACGAGGTCGTGGGGGCACGCATGGCGTGCAACAGGATGACGGCGCTTCGCTACTCGAAAGACGACATCGAGACCGTGACGCGTCTCGTCGAACTGCACCTGCGGTTTCACACGTACCGGCTCGGCTGGACCGACAGGGCGGTGAGGCGTTACGTGCGGGACGCGGGTCCGTTGCTTGGCAGGTTGAACGAGCTCACCCGTTGTGACTGCACCACCCGTAACGCGAACCGCGCTCGTGCCCTGGAGCAGCGGATCGATGAGCTCGAGCGCAGGGTCGAGGAGCTGCGCTCGCAGGAGGAGCTCGACGCGATCCGCCCCGACCTCGACGGTCGCCAGGTGATGGAGCACCTCGGGCTCGAGCCCGGCCCGCTCGTGGGCGAGGCCCTCGACTTCCTCCTCGAGCTTCGTCTCGAGGAGGGTCCCGTGGGCGAGGAGGAGGCCTACCGCCGTCTCGACGAGTGGTGGTCGGCTAGGTCGCGACCTCGCTCGGTGTCCTGAGCTCGGACCCGCACCCAGGGTTCAGGATTCAGAGCCCGGAGCTCAGTCCTCGGGCCATGGCGGCGAAGGCTCGCCGGCGGCGAAGGCCTCTACCATCCGACGCGCCTCGTCGTCGTGGAACTGCACAGGAGGCGACTTCATGAAGTAGGCGCAGGGCCCGACGAGCGGACCGCCGATCTTGTGATCGAGCGCCAGTTTGGCGCAGCGCACGGCATCGATGATCACCCCCGCGGAGTTCGGCGAGTCCCAGACCTCGAGCTTGAGCTCCAGGTTGAGCGGTACGTCGCCGAAGTTGCGGCCTTCCATGCGGATGTACGCCCACTTGCGGTCAGCGAGCCACGGCACGTGGTCCGAGGGGCCTATGTGCACGTCGTCGGCATCGAGCACGAAGCTCTCGACCTGGCTGGTGACGGCGCGGGTCTTCGAAACCTTCTTCGACTCGAGTCGCTCGCGCTCGAGCATGTTCATGAAGTCCATGTTGCCGCCTACGTTCAGCTGGTAGGTATGGTCGAGCGCCAGGCCACGGTCCTCGAAGAGCCTGGTGAGGACCCGGTGGACGATTGTCGATCCCACCTGGCTCTTGATGTCGTCTCCCACGATGGGTATGCACGCGTCTCGGAAACTCCGTGCCCATGCCGGGTCGCTTGCGATGAACACCGGTATGGCGTTCACGAAGGCGACACCCGTTTCGAGGCAAGCCTGGGCGTAGTGGCGCTGGGCCTTCTCCGAGCCCACCGGCAGGTAGCCCACGAGCACGTCGGCGCCGACGTCGGAGAGCACCCGAGCGACGTCCACCGGTTCCGCCGGAGACTCGTTGATGTTCTGCCTGTAGTACGAGCCGAGCCCGTCGAAGGTGGGACCGCGCTGGACCGTGACGTCGAAATGCCCGACCGAGGCGAAGCGGATCGTGTTGTTGTGGCCGGCGAATATTGCCTTGGACAGGTCGAGACCCACCTTCGCGGCGTCGACGTCGAATGCTGCTACGAGGTCGACATCGCTCACGTGGTAGCCGCCCAGCTCGACGTGCATCAACCCCGGAACGTTGTCGAGGGGGTTCGCCTCGCGGTAGTACTCAACGCCCTGCACGAAGGAACTGGCGCAGTTGCCCACGCCGGCGATGGCTACCCGGACCCTGCTCATGGACGATCTCCTTCCATCTCTCTCAGGTCTTGAGTTCTAGGTCTTGCGGTTCTAGGTCCTGCGACTGGAGTCCTCGCGGTCTCAGGTCTCTCGGTCGGTTAGTGTTCGCTTTGGCACGTCCGGCCGACGGTGTGGTCCCCCTGGCTCGTTCGGCCTCTATCAAACGGTCCAACCACGAGACGTCGCGCTCGGTGGAGTCTGTTGCGTGCTCGATGAGCGAGCGCGTGTAGACGTCGAGCCGGGCGCCTGCCGTTCCCGTCGCGGCACGCGCCTCGGCGAGACGCTGGGCGAGCTGGGCCCGTCGTCGCTCGAGTAGGCGAAGACGGGCCTGGGGCGGCAGATAGCGGGCGAAGGCCAGGCGCAAGCCGAAGCTCCTTGCGTCGTCTGCGCCGGCGTCGCGTTCGGAGTCCAAGAGGGCGGCGAACTGTCGGCGGCCCTCGTCGGTGATCCGGTAGACCTTCCTCGCGCGCCTGGACCGACTTCCGCCCGCCCGCCGTGCACGAAGTGCGGCGCGCTCACCGGACAGGGACCCGGTCATCGGCACCTTCGAACTGGAACCTTCCGGGTTCTCGAGCACCTCCACCGCGCCTTGCCTTTCGAGGCGGCCGAGCGCCGGGTACAGAGAGCCGAACGAGACGTTCGAGAGGAGGCCGAGCTCGTCGCGCAGCCGCCTGCGGATCTCGTACCCGTGAAGGGCCTGTGTCTCCAGGAGGCCGAGGATGGCAAGCTCGAGCATCACGCCGCCCGCGATCCGCAGCACGAGCAGGACGAGCGGCGTCCTCGACCACCGGTTGGCGCGTGCTCGAGGCTGTCGGGCCATGGGCTTTCGAAGAGGGAGACGGAGTGGCTCTGATGCATCGGTGACACATATCGTATCGATATATCGAGTCGACTACAACAACGGGCACTGACTTACCTGGCGCACCGTCTACTCGCAGAGCGCCGGGAGTAGTTCTCGAGATTGCTCCTGAGCCCGCTCGCGGACCGTGAGCGATTCAGGCCCGGGCGGCGATTCGCGGGGCACTTCGGCTGCCGGTGCGGCGGTACCCTGAGCCGGATGGGTTTTGGGCCGTCGGCTCTTAGAGGCTTCCCGGTGAGCGGGACCGGCGGCCGTGTCGAGTACCGCCTGGCCCGTAATGCGGTGGTGAGGGAGTTCCGCAAGGGGCGGCTCTCGCGCCTCGAAGTCTGTGACAGCCATCCTGAGCTGTTGCGCGCGGCGAGAAACGTGGGTGTGGGACTGGGCGAGGACTGCCCGATCTGCGAGGAGACGTCGGTGGTCCATGTCACCTACGTGTTCGGCCCGAGGCTTCCCGCGCACGGGCGATGTGCTTCGACCCCGCAGGAGCTGGCACGCCTTTGCGGGAGAGCGGATGAGGTCGCTTGCTACGTAGTCGAGGTGTGCCCCCGTTGCGCTTGGAACCATCTTGTTCGCATGTACCCCGCCGGTGGCCGCCACCGAGATTCTGCGGGTCCTGCCGCGGATCGGCGTGGTCCGATGGGCCGTGCGACCGGTCCGATGGGACGCGCGACCGGGCCGATGAGGCCACACGGTCGAACCCGGCGGCTACGGTAAGCGACAGCCGTCAGGCGAAGAGCTGATCAACAAGGAGAGACGCTCGATGGGAGTGGTCCAGCCGGGGCGGGGTCAACGACGCGGTCGTGGGCAGGAGAGTGGTCAGAAGCCGCCGGACGGTGACGACAGAGCCTCCCGGTCGCGACGGCTGCAAGCCAAGGGGCGGGCATCTGGCGCAGCTCCTTCACGGGCCGTCTCTGCGCCGGGCGCCGGTCCCGGGCCCGGTGGCGCAAGGGGCAAGGGCCGGCCCAACGCCCCGGTGCCGGTAGCCGCGCCGCGCAGGTTCTTGTCTACGACGCTGGCGTTCGTCTCGGCAGGGGTGGTGGTCGTTGTGGTCGTTGCCCTGGTGATCTTCAGGGTGGCCACGTCCTCGAGCCCGGGCACGAACAACGCGGCGCCGGTGCTCACGTCGGCCTCGCCGTCGGTTCTTGCGAAGGTGCAGATCGGCATCGGCGATCCGGTGGTCGGCGCCGTGGGGCTGCCGTCGTCGCTGAACCCGCCTTCGGTCGACAAGGGCCAACCGGCTCTCATCTCCGGGGGAAAGCCCGAGGCGTTCTACATAGGGGGGGATTTCTGCCCGTCCTGCGCGACCGAGCGCTGGGCGCTCATCATGGCCTTCAGCCGTTTCGGCACCTTCACGGGGCTCGACGAGACGACCTCGTCGCCCTGGGACACACCTCCGGCCATCCACACGTTCTCTTTCGTCTCGGCGAAGTACAAGAGCAACTACGTCGTGTTCAACACCGTGGAGAACGAGACGAACGACACAGGCCCGAACGGCGCGGGCAGGAAGCCACTACAGCCGATGTCCTCCCAGGAGTCGAGCCTCTGGGCCAAGTACGCCACGCACTTCGGTATCACCCAGGGCTTCCCGTTCGTGGACTTCGGTAACAACGTGTTCGTCCTCGGCGCGACCTACGACCCGAACACCCTCCGCGGGCTGGACCAGGAACAGATCGCGTCCAAGCTGAAGAACGCGCAGGACCCTGTGACCCAGGGCATCGTGGGCACGGCCAGCTACCTGACGGCGGCGATCTGCTCGATCACCGGCAACCACCCCTCTTCGGTGTGCTCCGCGCCGATCGTGACCCAGGCCGCGCACGCGCTCGGGGTGAGCTGAGGAGTCCCGCACGTGGCCGAGGTCCGTCGTGACGGCACGTCCGGGCGCACCGCCGTCGTCGAGGCGGGTGCAGGGTCGGACGCGGACGACTCCGCGCTCGCGGACTGGGGTCATCGGTCGAGCACGCTCATGGGCCGTGCGATCGCGGCGCTGGTGCTCTCGCTAGCCGGCTGGGGCATCGCGCTCTACCTGACCATCGAGCATTTCACGGGGAACAGCGCGCTGAGCTGTCCCGCCAACGCGGTCGTGAGCTGTGAGGCGGTCACGACGAGCCCCGAGTCGAAGCTGCTCGGGGTGTCCGTGGCGTTGCTCGGGCTGATCTTCTTCACCGCCATGGTGGCGGTCAACCTCCCGATCGCGTGGAGGACGTCATTGCGATGGGTTGCGTGGTTGCGCCTGGCCATGGTGGTCGGGGGGATGGGCTTCGTCATCTACCTCGTCTACGCCGAGCTCTTCATGATCAAGAAGATCTGTCTGTGGTGCACCGGGGTGCACGTGGCGACGTTTCTCCTGTTCGTGCTCGTGGTCTCCTCCATCCCGGCTTTCACCGCAAGGACGGACTGACCGGATCGTCGCGGGCGCCTTTAGTGGGGTCGTCACACTTGGTGGAAGTGGCCTCGGGCGAGAGTTCGTCGAGACGCTTCGCGAAGGACCTCTTCACCCCGGTCACGGGCCGCTACGACAGGTTGGCCGAGTGGCTCTCTTTCGGGCAGAACAGCCGGTGGCGGCGTGAGATGGTGACCCGGGTGCTCGACCGTGAGCCCGCGCTCGTCTGCGACGTCGCGACGGGCACTGCGGGGGTCGCTCTGCAGCTCTCGTCTCGAGGTGGCGGCCGAGTCGTGGGAGTGGACTTGACCGAGGCGATGGTTCGGCGCGCGAGACAGAACGTGGAGAAGGCCGGGGCCGCTCAGAGCGTCGTCCTGGCGGTTGGCGACGCCGGTCGCCTGCCCTTCTCGGACTCGACGTTCGACGCGCTCAGCTTCACGTATCTGTTGCGGTACGTCGAGGACCCGGGTGCGACGCTCGCGGAGCTGGCGCGGGTGGTGAGGCCCGGCGGAGTGGTGGCGAGCCTCGAGTTCGCCGTGCCCGAGAACCCGTTGTGGCGCTCGTGCTGGTGGCTCTACACGCGGGCGGTCCTGCCGCTTGCGGGCTGGTTGACCGGTGGGCGTCCGTGGCTCGAGGTCGGGCGCTTCCTCGGCCCCAGCATCTCGGCGCACTACCGCACGTACCCGGTGTCGCGCACCGTCGAGGCCTGGCGCGACGCCGGGCTGACCGAGGTGCAGGTTCTCAGGATGAGCCTGGGCGGGGGGCTCGTGATGCGGGGTGTGCGTGCCGGTCCCCGACGCCTCCCAGATGCCTGACGGGTCCGAGACACCCGGCGGCCCCCGCCCGCCCGGTGCCCCCCCGGTGCCCGAGCGCCCGCCCTCGTCCGAGGGCTCTGCCACCTCCGGCGGCTCCCGGGCGCCCGGCGGCATCAGGCCGGCGTACTACGCGACGGTCGGCGGCGGGTGGCGCGACTGGTGGACCCTCCTGCACCCGCCGTACACCGTCTGGCATCTCTCCTACGTCGTCGTCGGGGCCTCGCTGGCCCCTCGTCCGAACGCCACGCGTCTTGTGGCGAGCGCGCTCGCTTTCTTCTTCGCCGTGGGCCTTGCCGCTCATGCCCTGGACGAGCTGCACGGCAGGCCGCTGCGCACGACGGTCCCCGCGGGAGTGCTCAGAGGCATGACCGTGGGGGGATTGGCCGTTGCCGTCACGCTCGGGGTGATCGGCGTGGTGAAGGTCGGGCCGGCGCTGGTCCCGTTCGTCGTGGTCGGTCCTCTGCTCGTGGTCGCCTACAACGCCGAGCTGTTCGGTGGGGTCGTGCACAGCGACGTGGGTTTCGCAGCAACCTGGGGGTCCTTCCCCTTGCTGTGCGCGTACGTGGCCCAGACCTCGACGATGCGCCTCGCACCGCTTCTCGGCGCCGCGGGCGCCTTCGCCCTTTCCTACGCCCAGCGCAAGCTGAGCACTCCCGCCAGGCTCGTACGGCGTTCGGCCGTGGCGGTCGAGGGCTCGATCCACATGGCCGACGGATCCACGAGACGCATCGACGAACGAACGCTTCTGGCTCCGCTCGAGCACGCCCTGCGCGCCATGTCGTGGAGCACGGTCTTTCTTGCCGCTGCGCTGGCGGTGGCACGCCTCACCTAGAGCCTCCTACGGGCGACGGCACGTCCGGCCGTCTCCGCTTGCTCTGCGGGCACCTGGGACCGGCGGGTGCCCACTAAACGCGAGGCATCTCGGTGGGCCGTAGGATGGTCTCGAGAACCGGTCCCGCCGCCGCCGGCAGCCGCCTCCCGGCGCTGGACGGCAAGGAGGCCTGCAATGGCTGGAGCTGTCGTCGCCGAGAAGGTCACGGTCCCGAAGCTACGCGCACGCAAACGTGAGCGCGGCAGCGAACCCATCGTCATGCTCACCGCCTACGACACGCCCGGCGCGCGCATATGTGACGCAGCGGGAGTGGACGTGATCCTCGTGGGCGACTCGCTGGCCGACAACGTGCTCGGCTATGCCGACACCCTCCAGGTGGACGTGGCGACCATGGCCCACCACGTTGCCGCCGTGGGCCGTGCGGCACCGCGCGCGCTGGTGGTGGGGGACATGCCTTGGATGAGCTATCACCTGTCGCCGCAGGAGACCGTGCGAAATGCCGCCGAGCTCGTGAGAGCCGGCGCCGAGGCGGTGAAGCTCGAAGGTGGGCGCCAGCGCGTGGCGATGATCGAGGCGCTGTTGGGCGCGCAGATACCCGTGATGGGCCATCTGGGCCTCACTCCGCAGTCGGTGCACGTGATGGGCGGTTACAAGGTGCAGGCGAAGGAGCAGGCGGCGGCCGAGTCGCTGCTCGCCGACGCAAAGGCCCTGGCTGCTTCGGGTTGTTTCGCGATCGTGCTGGAGGGTGTTCCGGACGTGGTCGCAGCCCGGGTGACCGCTGCGGTCGAGGTGCCCACGATCGGGATCGGCGCCGGGTCCGCATGTGACGGGCAGGTGCTCGTGTTCCACGATCTGCTCGGGCTGAACGAGGGCAAGCCCCCGAAATTCGTCCGCCGGTACGCGCAGCTCTCGCAGGTGGCCGCCGACGCGGTGCGGGCCTGGGCCGCAGACGTCCGTGCCGGCACCTTCCCCTCCGACGCCGAGACGTATCACGCCTGACGTCGGTCCCACGGGTCCATGTACTGCCAGCCCGTGTACTGCCCAGGAGGAGAGCCTCACCTGTCGGCTAGACTTCGTGGGTCGGGCGCTCGTCATCTGACGGCTCGTCGAGAAAACCCTGCTCTGCACTCGGGGTCCGGTACGGGCTCGAATCTGCAGGGCCCCGGGGCACGCGGCTCCGGGTCCGGAGGGAGGTGAGCCGCACGTGCGGCCTTATGAGACCGTGATCATCTTCGTGCCCGAGCTCGAGGACTCGGTGATCGAGTCGTTCGTCGAGAGGGTCCTCGACCTCGTGAGGGCGAACGGGGGAAGCCCGCAGACCGTCGACCGCTGGGGGAGGCGGGCTCTCGCGTACGAGCTCAAGCACCACAGCGAGGGCTACTACGTGGTGATCTCTTTCAGGGCGGAGCCGAAGGCGGCGTCCGAGCTCGACCGCTTCCTCTTGCTGCTCGACGAGGTGCTTCGCCATAAGATCGTGCGGTTGCCCGAGAAGGTCGCGGGGCGCGCGCCGTCCGGGGCCCCGGGGCGTGCCAGCGCGGTCACCGGCTGAGCGCGCAGAGCGGAGGGAGCATCATGGCCAACGGGAACAACGTCGTGCTGGTTGGCAACATCACCCGCGACCCGGAGCTCAGGTTCACACCCACGGGACAGGCCACGGCCAGCTTCGGCCTGGCGGTGAACCGCCGGTGGCAGAACCGTCAAACCCAGGAGTGGGAGGAGGCGACGAGTTTCTTCGACATTGTCTGCTGGCGCGAGATGGCCGAGAACGTGGCAGAGAGCCTGGGCAAAGGAGCGCGTGTCGTGGTGACGGGGCGCCTCGACCAGCGGTCCTGGGAGACCGCCGACGGTGAGAAGCGCTCGAAGATCGAGGTCGTGGCGGACGAGGTCGGGCCGAGCCTCAGATGGGCCTCCGCTCAGGTGACGAAGAACGAGCGGCGCGGTCCTGGCTTCGAGCCCGCCAACGTCGGACGCCCTGCGTCCGCGCCGCAACCGGCGTCGGCGCCGACGCCGACGGGGCAGGTCGGCGGCTACGGGTACGACGAGGAGCCCTTCTAGATGGCACGAGGCACCGAACGAACGAGCCGTCGTAGCCCCAAGGACGCGGCACGCAGGACGAAGAAGAAGCCCTGCGCGCTGTGCAGGGACAAGATCGATTGGGTCGACTACAAGGACGTCGGCATGCTCCGCAAGTACATGAGCGACAGGGGCAAGATTCGTGCCCGGCGCGTAACGGGGAACTGCACCCAACACCAGCGCGACGTGGCGTTGGCGATCAAGACGGCGCGTGAGCTTGTGCTGCTGCCCTACACGCAACGCACGACCACCGAGCGTGCAGGAGGCCGCGGCCGTGGCGCGCGTGGGGAGCGTCCGGAGCGTCCCGGTGGCCAGGCCAGGGTGCGCGGGCTCGGCGAGGCGGGCGAAGCTGGAGACGAGGCACTGGCCATCGAGGAGGCCGAAGAGGCCGAAGGGGCTGGAGGGGCCGAGTTCGCGGCGGACGGCACCGAGAACCCGGAGGCAGAAGAGCCCGCTGACTCCGAGGGCGTCGAGGAGCTTGCGGGGGCATCGGTCGACGGCTTGGGGGCAGGGCCCGCCGAGGTTCCCGCCAGGGACGCGCTCGCCGGCAACGGTGCTGGTGGGGATGATGTCACGGGGAACGGTGCGTGATGCGGGTGCTTCTTCGAAGCGACGTCGACGGTGTGGGAAAGCGCGGCGAGGTAGTAGAGGTGGCGAAGGGCTTCGCCCGTAACTATCTGTTCCCCACCAAGCGCGCGCTGGTAGCCACCACCAGGTCAGAGCCACAGGCGACGGCAATGCGGCGAGCGCGTGACCTGCGTGACACGCGCGACCGTGAGGCGGCGCAGACGGTGTCTCAGGTTCTCACGGGGGCCACGGTAACGGTCATCGCCAGAGCCGGGGCGGGCGGCCGCCTGTTCGGATCGGTGACAGCGTCCGATGTCGCCGAGGCGGTGGAGGCCCAGACCGGTGCCGTCATCGACCGCCGCAAGATCCATCTTGTCGAGCCGATCAAGTCTCTCGGCACGCACCTGGTATCCCTCGCACTCCATTCCGACGTGCAGGTGGAGCTGACAATAGAGGTGGTAACCGGCACCTAGCGCCAGTTCGCTGCGGCCTCGAGCCGCGGTGTCGTCACCTGGACCGTGTGCCTAGCGGATCTGTGCGTGTTGCTCTCTCGGCGCACGTGACGGCTCTCGCACCAAGCCGTTACAGCCTTCTTCTTGAATGTCTTTCGTGAGGGGTCACGTCCTGTCACCGTGCATCGGACGGCATAGGTCGGGTCGCGTCGTGTCTGCGGGCTTGTCCACAGCGTCATCCCCTGCGCCGGGTTCAATTTCCACATCTTTCGCGTTTCATCCTCTCGTTCTGCGCAGGGTGTACGGGTGAAGGTTAGAAGGCAATGACGCAGGCCCTGGAGAGCACGCGCGTCCGACATCTGCAAAGTGTCGGTGGCCGTGTTCCGCCGAATGATCTCGACGCCGAGGAGTCGCTGCTAGGGGCGATGTTGCTGTCGCGCGATGCGATAGCCGCCGCGCTCGAGTGCTGCAAGGCCGAGGACTTCTACAAGCCGGCGCATGCGCACATCTTCGCCGCCATCTGCGCTCTCTACACCCGTGGAGAACCGGCGGACCCTGTGACGGTGGCGGACGAGCTGCGTCGCTCGGGGGTGCTCGAGGCGATCGGGGAGCCCTCGGTCCTCCTTTCTCTGCAGGTCAACACCCCCTCGACCGCAAACGCTTCTCACTACGCCCGGATAGTTGAGGAGCACGCGCTGTTGCGGAAGCTGGTCGCGGTGGCGGGCGAGATCGCGGAGCTCGGCTACAGCGTCCCCGAGGACGTCTCGCAGGCCGTGGACCAGGCCGAGGCGATGGTCTTCGAGGTGGCCCAACGCCGGGTGGTCGACACGATGTCTCCGCTTCGGGACCTGCTCGCTCAGAGCCTCGACCACCTCGAAGCCCTCGTGGAGCGCGGCGAGACGATCACGGGCGTGCCTTCGGGCTACACGGACCTGGACGAGCGCCTCGCAGGCCTGCAGAAGTCGAACCTGGTGGTGGTGGGGGCCCGGCCCTCGATGGGGAAGGCTCTCGCCCTGGACACCCCGATCCCGACACCCGGCGGGTGGACGACGATGGCCGAGCTTCGAGTCGGCGATCGGGTCTTCGATGAGAAGGGTCGGACGTGTCGCGTCGACTACACCTCGCCGGTGTTCATCGGCCGTCGTTGCTATCGGGTGTGCTTCGACGACGGGTCGGCGCTCGTCGCCGACGCCGGCCACCGTTGGCTCGCCTACGACTTTCCGGCGTGGAGGTCCCATCGCGAGCGGACAACCCTTTTGGAGCTTGGGCCACCCGGTAACTCGCGTCTCGCCCGAGACCAGTCGTCGCGCTGGCGACTGCCGCGCGTCGTCACCACAGAGCAAATGCTCGCAGAAGGCATTCGCAGAGCAGACGGTCGCCCGAACTGGTACGTCCCCGTTGCCGGTGCCATCGAAGGGCCGGAGTCGGACCTGCCGGTGGACCCGTACGTCCTCGGATGTTGGCTGGGCGACGATCCGGCGGCGAACTGCGAACCGACCATCGGGACCGAGGACGCCAGGCACATCCCTGTCCCGTACGTGCGTGCCTCCTTCAAGCAGCGTTTGGCGCTCCTCCAGGGGTTCATGGACACCCGTGGCACGGTGACCGGCAGCCGAGGCACCGTCGAGCTCTGCCTGTCGGACCGCGAGCTTCTCGAGCAGGTCCGGGACCTCGTGTGCTCCCTCGGTCAGAAGCCCCTCCTTCTCGAGCGCCGGGCCGTACGGCTCCCCGGCGGTCAGTCGGCAGTGGCGTGGCGTCTCCGGTGGACTGCGACGGACCCGATCTTTCGGCTGCCACGCAAGGCGAGCCGCCTTGCTGCCACCGTGAGCACGCGTGCTGCCGGCCGGCAGAGCAGGCGGGCGGTCCTTGCTGTCGAAGAGGTCCCCAGCGTGCCGGTGCGTTGCATCGCCGTGCGCTCGAAGTCCCATCTCTTTCTCGCCGGGCGGTCGATGATCCCGACGCACAACACGAGCTTCGCCCTCGGCATCGTTAACCATGCCGCGGTCAACGCGCGAGTCCCGGTTCTCATGTTCTCTCTCGAGATGAGCCATCTCGAGATCACCCAGCGCATGCTGTGCTCCGAGGCGCGCGTGGACGCCGTGCGAATGCGAAACGGCCGCCTGCTCGAGTCCGACTGGCCGAAGATCTCCTCGGCCATCGGCCGTCTGGGCGATGCTCCGATCTACTTCGACGACAACCCGAACGTGACGATCATGGACATCCGGGCGAAGGCACGGCGCCTCAAGGCGCGCGAGGACCTAGGCCTGGTCGTCGTCGACTACCTGCAGCTGATGACCGGGCACGCCAGGAGCAGGGCCGAGAACCGCCAGGTGGAGGTCTCCGAGATCAGCCGCGGGTTGAAGGTGCTGGCGCGCGAGCTCGACATTCCCGTCGTCGCCCTCTCGCAGCTCTCGCGCAACCTGGAGATGCGCCAGGACAAGCGGCCGGTGCTCGCGGACCTGAGAGAGAGCGGTTGTCTGACAGCCGAGACGCGTGTCACGAGAGCCGACACCGGAGCTGAAGCCAGCATGGGAGAGCTCCTGTTGACCGGCGAACGCAACATACCGGTGTGGGCCCTTGATGGCTGTATGCGCCTGGTACGGGGCACGATGTCCCACGTCTTCGAGAGCGGCGTCAGGAAGGTGTGGCAGCTTCGGCTCGCATCGGGTCGGCAGGTTAAGGCCAGCGCCAACCATGAATTCCGCACCATCCAGGACTGGAGACGGCTTGATGAGCTCACGCTCGGCGAACGCCTGGCAACCGCCAGACCAGGTTCAATCGCCGAAGTGCTCGACGATGGACGCCTTCGCGATCTCGCGGGTTCGGACGTCTTGTGGGACGAGGTCGTAGCGATCGACAGAATGGGCGATGAGCCGGTCTACGACGCCACGGTATTCGAGCACCACAACTTCATCGCCAACGGGATTGTCGCGCACAACTCGATCGAGCAAGACGCCGACGTCGTGCTGTTCATCTATCGTGACGAGCTCTACAACCCGGACTCACCGGACAGGGGCACCGCGGACATCGTCATCGCCAAGCACCGGAACGGGCCGACCGGGATGGTGCAGCTGGCCTTCGTGGACCATCACACCCGCTTTGCCAACATGGCACGCGTGTAATAGCCCTGGACGGCGAGGGTGAGCTCTCGACCCGCCCGAGCCCCTGGTCGGAGCTGCCACGAACGACATGACGACCAGGTCGCAGCGGGTACAACGTATCCTGGCCTACGAGAAGTAGACGACGGGAGGCCGTCTTTCGCGCTCGCCGCGCTCGAGGGGGAAGTCGAGGTGATCGTCACCGGGCTCCGGGCGTCTCGCCCACGAGCGAGTGTGAGCCTGTGGGCGGACGCGGGATCTGCACCCAGAACGTCGCGCCGCCGACCCCGTTGGACACGACCCCCACTCGGCCTCCGTGTGCGCGCGCGATGGCCGAGACGATGGCCAGACCGAGCCCGACGCCCCCCGAGGAGCGTGCTCGTGAGGGATCGGCCCGGTGGAACGGCTCGAATATGGCCTCGCGCTCCTCGGCCGGGATGCCGGGCCCGTGATCGGTGACCTCCACGCCCACCGAGGACGGCTCGGCGTGCAGGCGGACCTCTATCGGGGTGCCCGGAGGGGTGTGCCGGATGGCGTTTCCGAGCAGGTTGTCGACCACCTGCCGGAGGCGGTCGGCGTCGCCCGTCACCGACGCGGCAACCGGTGAGTCCAAGCTGATCGTGCGCTCGGGAGCAGCCACCCGCGCCGCGTCGACCGCGGCGGCCGCGATCTCGGCCAGGTCGACCTGGTCGCGCGCCAGCGGTCGCTGCCGGTCGAGCCGCGCGAGGAGAAGGAGGTCTTCGACCAGCACGCTCATCCGGTTGGCGTCCTCACGGATGTGGCGCATCGAGGTGGCGAGGTCCTCCGGACGATCCCTGCTACCACGGTCGAACAGCTCCGCATAGCCCTGGATAGAGGTGAGCGGGGTCCGCAGCTCGTGTGAGGCGTCGGCCAGGAACCGACGGAGCCGTTCCTCGGAGGCGGTCCGAGCGGCGAAAGCCTGCTCGATCTCAGAGAGCATGGTGTTGAGCGCGGCCCCGAGCTTGCCCACCTCCGTTCGTGGGTCGACGTCCGTCACGCGCTGCGACAAGTCTCCCGCTGCGATAGCGCCCGCTGTCGTGGCCATCTCGTCGAGCGGGCGCAGGCCCCTTCTCACGATCCACCAGGCGAGCCCTCCCAGTGCCGCCAGCACGGCCAAGGTGACCAGGACCTCGATGAGAGAGAGCCGGCCGAGTGTCTGGTCCTGGCCGGCGAGCGGGACCGCCACTATGACGATGTCGCCCGAGCCGTCGGGGGCCTGAGTCGCGACGGCGCGGTAGCCGGCCGGGTCGGCTCCGCTGCTGCTCACGCCGAAGAGCGTCGGGTTCTGCGAGGGGTTCGAGGAGATCGGCGGCGAGCTCGGCAGCACGGGTTTGGCCGGTTGGGTGCTGCTTTCGAGGTAGGAGAAGAAGCCCTCGTAGATGACGGTCCCGTTGGCGTCGCGGAGTTGACCGAACGTCCCCTGGGGGATGCCCCCCAGATCGGAGGCCGGAAGCGAGCATTGACTGCCGGAACCTGGGAACAGCGACTCTCTGGCGCAGAGGTTGAGCGCACGTTCCACGGGCTGGGGGGCGTTCTGGAGCTGCTGGTCGACCTGAGAGAAGAGGTAGGAACGAAGCGAGGTGTAGGTGACCACGTCGGCCACGATCAGACCTGCTGCAACGATGCCGACCAGCACGAGCAGAAGGCGCAACCGCAGGGTCATCGCTGATCGGGTGGCCGTCTGATGGTGTAGCCGACCCCGCGCACGGTGTGGATGAGCGGCGGGCCGAGACCGTCGATCTTCTTGCGCAAGTAGCTGATGTAGATCTCGACGACGTTCGCATTGCCGTCGAAGTCGTAGTTCCACACCCGGTCGAGGATCTGTGACTTCGAGACGACCCTTCCCGTGTTCAGCAACAGGTAGTGGAGGAGCTTGAACTCGGTCGGGGTGAGCTCGATCGGCGTCGAGCCCCGGAACACCTCGTGGCTCTCCTCGTCGAGCTGCAGGTCGCCGGCCTGCAGCTGCCCGTCCTCACTGCTGCCGTGAGCCCTACGGAGGATGGCACGCACCCGGACGACGAGCTCCTCCACGCTGAAGGGCTTGGTCATGTAGTCGTCGCCGCCCAGGGTGAAGCCCCGCAACTTGTCGTCGAGGGTGTCGCGTGCGGTGAGGAACAACACCGGTAGCCGCCCGCCGATCCCGTCCCTGCTCATTCGCTGGAGCACGTCGAACCCGCTCAGGTCCGGGAGCATCACGTCGAGCACGACGAGGTGGGGCCTGAACGAGGTCATGGCCTCGAGGGCCTGGCGACCCAGATGGGCGACCTGCACCTCCATGCCCTCGTAGCGCAACGCCATGGAGACGAGGTCGGTGATGCTCTGCTCGTCGTCGACGACGAGGATGCGAGCCGGCGCTCGGTGGCCCGTCGCGGTGATTTGCGCGCTCGAGATCGATGCGTCGGGCACAGATGAGCTGGGCATGTGATCGGCCTCCTGGGAAGACTCTGACCGCTCAACCTGTGAGTTTTCTGTGAAGCCCGTCCGGGTCACGCTTGATCAGGAGAGATCGCCTTCGGCGTGCCTCCGGGATCCGGTGCCGAGCGATCGGGCGTGAACGGCGTCGGCCCGGACGGCACCGTCATGCGGCCTTTCTTCGAGCCGCTCGCTTGCGCTTCAGCTCGTGCCGCGTACCAGCACGGCTCTTGGATCAGGCGTCGGCGCCTACCGGCTTGGGAACGTTCCGGCGGGCACGGCGAGCGGGACGACCGACGACGCACAACCGCTCGTGCGCCTGGACCCTGCCGGGTTCGTCTTCTGGGAACTCGAGCTCGGCCGGATCGGCGTCGGGGCTCGGAGGTGCGTCGCCGCTCACCGCGAGTTCACAGAGCGTCTCGTCGATCAGCCGGACTATCTCGTCACACCGTTTGCCCAACGTCATCGGGTCTCCTTCTTCCCTAAGCATCGGCGAGGGGGTGATCCCGCTGAAGAGGAAAGCGCCTCGACTTCGAAGGGCAATTCGGCAGGTTCAGACCGGGACCGGGTCGCCGCCCACGGAGCGCCGCAGCGCCGCGTGGAGCGCGTCGGGTGTGAGGATGCCGACGTAGCGGTCGTCCTCGAGGACCGCCACCCACGCGGCGTCGTGCTGGAGCATCTCCGCGAAGGCGGTCTTCAACGACGAGCCGAGCGGGATCCACGCCTCGAGCCGCCTCGTGTGGTCCGCCACGAGACCCGAGCCCTCGGCTCGCGCGTTGTCGTTCGCGCGTCCGGGCTCCACCCACCCGAGGAGGCGTCCATCTTCATCGACCACCACGGCCCACAGTCCGTCAGAGGCGTCGACCACCGCGCGCGCCCGGTCCATGGTCGTACGGGGTGCCAGCACCGGTGGGGTGAAGAGGTCGGAGATCTCGACGGCCGTGACGGCGAGGCGACGCAGCCCTCGGTCGGCACCGACGAAGTCGGCCACGAAGCCGGTCGCGGGACGTCCCAACACGGCTGCCGGGGTGTCGTGCTGTTGGAGCACACCGCCCTCGCTCAGAACCGCCATGCGGTCGCCGAGCATCACGGCCTCGTCGACGTCGTGGGTGACGAACATCACGGTCTTTCTCAGCTGGGCCTGGAGGCGGAGGAACTCCTGTTGCAGCCGCTCGCGCGCGATGGGGTCCACGGCGCCGAAGGGCTCGTCCATCAACAGCACGGGCGGGTCGCCCGCAAGGGCCCGGGCCACCCCGACTCGCTGCGCCTGGCCGCCCGAGAGCTCGTGGGGGTATCGCCGTGCGTAGAGCGCCGGGTCCAGCCCAACGAGCTCGAGCAGCTCACCCACCCGTGCCCGGGTGCGAGCCTTGTCCCATCCGAGGAGCCGGGGCACGGAGGCTACGTTCTCGGCGACCTTCAGGTGGGGGAAGAGCCCGGGCTGCTGGATCACGTAGCCCGTGCGCCGGCGAAGCTCGACCGGGTCGATCGCCGCCACGTCGCGTCCGCCCACGAGCACGCGACCCGAGGTCGGCTCGACGAGGCGGTTCACCAACTTCAAGATCGTGGTCTTCCCACCGCCCGAGGGTCCGACGAGCACGCACAGCTCGCCCTCTCGCACCTCCAGGTCGAGGTTCTCCACGGCGTAGGGACCGTCCCCGTAGCGCTTGGACACTCCTTCGAAGCGGATCATGCCCGTCCTCCCAGGTTGTTCCACGCTAGCGACCCGCGCCCGCGACGCGTCTGCGAACCCTCTAGGGTCGAGGTGGTGCACCTGCTCGGCGCCGCAAGCCCCATCCCCTGGTGGCGCTGGGTGTCCTCACACCTCGGTGTGATCGCGTCCGCCCTCGGCCAGCACACCGAGCTCACCGCCATCGCCGTGGGGGTCGGATTCGCGATCGCGCTGCCTCTTTCGATCGTGGCCTGGAAGGTGCGGGTGCTGCGTGCACCCTTCGTGGTGGCGACCGGTGCTCTCTACGTGATCCCCTCGATCGCCCTGTTCGCTCTCGTCCAGCCTGTCACGGGCTACTTCTCGATCACCACTGCGGAGGTGGCGCTGGTCGGGTACACGCTGATGATCTTGTTGCGGAACACGATCGCCGGGTTGGACGCGGTGCCGGCGGACGCACGTGAGGCCGCACGCGGGATGGGCTACACGCAGCTCGTCGAGCTCGTGCGCGTCGATCTGCCACTCGCGCTTCCGTCGATCCTCGGGGGCCTTCGCGTCGCGACGGTGACAACCGTCGGGCTCGTCATGGTCACCGCGTTCATCGGCCAGGGCGGGCTCGGCCAGCTGGTCATCCAAGGCTTCAACGAGGGGTTTGACACGCCCATCGTCGTCGGGCTCGTCCTGTCGGTCCTTCTCGCCGGTGTCGCCGACGCCCTGTTGGTGGGGCTCGAGCGCCTGGCGGTGCCCTGGACTCGCGCCAGGCGGGTCGCGTAAGCGGCGACCGACATGCAATTCCTGTCTCACGTCGTGCACTTCTTCGCCACGGCCTCGAGTTGGAGCGGGCCCGACGGCATCTTGGTGCGCCTCGGCCATCAGACCGAGCTCTCGGTGGCGGCGGCGCTCGCCGCTGCGCTCGTGGGGGTGGGCCTCGGCTCGCTCCTCGGCCACAGTGGCAGGGGTGGCTTTGTCGTCGTGAACGCCGCCAACGCGGCGCGCGCCGTTCCGTCGGTCGCCTTGCTCACCCTGCTCGCCATCCAGCCTGTCATCGCCCGGCATTCGAGAGGCGGTCTCGTCCCGGCGTTCATCGCCATGTTCGCCCTGGCCGTGCCGCCGGTTCTCACCAACGCCTATGTGGGGGTGCGCAACGTGGACGCGGACGTCCGCAGTGCGGCTTTCGCGATGGGGATGACCGACGCGCAGGTGCTGTGGCGCGTGGAGCTGCCGCTGGCGGCACCCCTTGTGATGGCGGGGGTGCGCACGGCGGCGGTCGAGGTCGTGGCGACGGCCACTCTCGCCGCGTACGTCGGTTTCAGCGACCTCGGGTCTTACATCTTCGCCGGCCTGGCCACGCAGAACACGGTGGAGACCTTCAGCGGAGCACTGCTCGTGGCGGTGCTGGCGCTCGTCACCGATCTGGCTCTCGCCTTCGCCGGCAGGGCCGTCACCCCGGCCGGGGTGCGGCGCAGCGGTCGTGCCGCGCGGCAGCTACGCGTAGGGGCCGATGTGAGCACCGTGCCTCCGGCCGGTGCGCCGAAGGCGCCGGCTACTACGTGAGGTGTTCCTTCTTCAACCACGACGACGCGACGGCAGCAGGGTCGTCGTGGTCGACGCTCACCTTGATGTTCATTCCGGTCAGCTGGTCGGTCGTCAGCTTCGCCGACAACGCGTTCAGCGCGGCGGACACAGCAGGGGTGTCGACCGACTTGCGGATCACCGGGATCAGATAGTCGGCGGGCTGGAGGTGCTTGTCGTCGGTGAGCTGTACGAAGCCGTTCTCGAGCACGTTCCCGTCGCTGGAGAACAACTCCGCCACTTGGACGGTTCCGTTCTTCAGGTCGGCGACGGTGATCGGTCCCGCCTCGTCGGTGGAGGTGAACGCCTTGAAGTGGATCCCGTAGACGCTCGCGAGCCCGAGCTCACAGGTGGGGCGTTGCGGGCACTCGGGAGGAGCGCCGAGGGTCAGCTGGGAGGCCACATGCGCCAGGCTGGAGAGCGTGGTCAGGTGGTACCGCTGTGCCGTGGCCTTTGTGACGGCAAAGACGTTCGTGTCGATGGCGGGCGCCGGGTTCAACACCGTGCCGCCCTTTGCTGAGAGCTCTTTCTTCAGCAGGGGGATCGCGGTCGAGGTCTGGGTCGCCTGCTGGGTGTCGTTGGTGTTGAAGTACAGCAGAAGGGTTCCCGCGTAGTCGGGGTACAGGTCGAGCTGCCCCGCCGCGAAGGCAGGCTCGACCGCCTCGCGTGTGCCCAGGTTCGTGCGAAGCTTCGTGTGTACCCCGGCGTGTTGAAGTACGTCCGCGTAGAGGTTCGCCACGATGGTCTGCTCGTAGAAGTTCGTGGACCCGATGGTGACGGTCGGCGTGGACGGGCTCGAGCTGCACGCCGCGGCCAGCAGCGAGAGAGCGATGGATGCTAGGAGAATCCTTGGACCACTCATTGGGCTCCTTAGTCGGTTCGTGCGTTTGTGCGCCGGTGCGCCGACCCGAACCGGCCGGAATGGGGAGTTCGACGGTTGACGGACCTGATGGGCTTCCAGAGGATTCCGAGACGATAGTCCGCGCCGCGCCGGTCTGAAAGGTGTCTCACGCAAGGCCGATACGGGCTCCAAGTATTTGTAGCGTCGCGACAGCTCGATCTCGCCGAGCCCGCCAGCGCGTCGAGCGTCGTTCCGACTGAGACTTCGAGCTTGCTCGCACCGAGACGCCGTGCGTTGCTTCGACCGGGAGCGAGGCTGTAGGTGCAGGATCAACCCGTAGACTGCGCGTCGATGCATCGAGGTCTCCTGACCGGGAACGGGAGCTGCGAGTCGACCCGATCGCCTCACCGGGTCGGCGATCCGATGCCCATCGGGCGTCGGCAGGGTGCCGCGACCAGGGTGCTGTGACCGACCTCCGTGAGCAACTGGTCGGCGTCATCCGTATGCGTGGGTTGATGCGCTTCGACGAGCCGGTCACCTTGGCCTCGGGGGAGAAGAGCCGGGAGTTCATCGACACGAAGGCGGCGCTGTCGAGAGGAGAGGACCTCGAGCTCGCTTGCAATGCCCTTCTCGAGCGCGTGAGCGATCTCGATTTCGACGCCGTCGGTGGGATGACGATGGGGGCGGACCAATTCGCCCACGTGGTCGCAGTACTGGCCAGAAGAGAATGGTTTGTCGTTCGCAAGGCTCCGAAGGGCAGGGGAACGGACCGGCTTCTCGAAGGGGCCAAGGTCGGCGCCGGCTGGCGGGTTCTCGTGGTCGACGACGTGGTGACGACCGGAGGCTCGATGCGAAAGGCCTGCGAGACCATAGAGCAGGTCCGCGCGGAAGTGGTGGGCGCGGTCGCCATCGTCGATCGTGGGGAAGCCGCCGCCCGTTACTTCGAGGAGCGGAAGATCCCCTACCGCTCCGTGCTGACCTATCGAGACCTGGGCATCGAACCGGTGGGAGGCGGATCCGTCCAACCGCAAGCCGTCTGACCCCCCGTCCCTTAGGTCGGTCTCGTCACATCGACCCGGAGCCGTGCGCCGGAGGTGGCCGTGACAAAGGATAGGACCGGACCCCGCCACCGACTGCGCCGGTGGGTCATAGGAATCGTCGCCGTCGTGGTCGTCTTGGCCGTGGCGGGCCCGTTCGTCTACATCCACTTCATCGAGGGGTCGGCCCCGGCCAAGCTCACCTTGCCGAAGTCCCCGACGAGCGCCGGGACGGCAAGTACCTCTGGCACGTCGGAGAGCTCCGGGACCAGCACCGTCGCCGGGATGTGGAATGTGGGTCCCGGATCGCAGGCCGGCTACAGGGTCGACGAGGTTCTCATCGGTCAGCACTCCACGGCGGTAGGCCGAACCACAGAGGTCTCGGGCTCGATCACCATCTCCGGCACCACGGTGACCGAGGGCGACTTCACCGTGAACATGGCTTCGGTGACCAGTGATCAGAGCCAGCGAAATGCGCAATTCGACGTGAGGATCATGGACGTCGCCAAGTACCCGACGGCCACGTTGCGGCTTTCGGCTCCTATCGCGCTCGGAACGATTCCTGCCATCGGTTCCACCGCCCACTACTCGGCGACCGGGAAGCTCACCATGCACGGTGTGACGAGGTCGGTGACCTTCCCCGTGGCCGCCGAAAGAATCACGGGAAGCATCGAGGTGCTGGCCGATTTGCAGATCCAGTTCTCGGCGTGGAAAATCGCCAACCCGAGCATCGGGGGCTTCGTCACCACCGCCGACACCGGCACACTCGAGGTTCTGCTCCACCTCACCCAGGGGTCCGGGAACTCACCGGTGTCGGGTGGGCCCGGGTCGACGTCGAACGGGTCGAGCGGCGGTGCTCCCTCCCCCGTCACGGTCCCGAGCACCACCGTGCCGTCGCTCACCATTCCCGCCGGGAGCTGACGTCGCGCGTCTTGCTCGCGGCGAGAGGTTCGAGCAGATCGATAGGTTCCGGCCCTGCAGGCGTGAGCGCATCGTGACACGTCGACCGCAAGCGGTTCCGGACCCTCAGCAGCGACGGGGAGGTGGATCGGCTCCTCATATCCCACCCGGGTCGCCTCAAGGTGGTCGGGCACCTGGGCGCCCGGCGTACAGCCTGACGACATGACGGTCGATCGGCAGGGGATGCTCTACGTGGCGGGGTCGGCACGGGCAAGATCTATCGTCTCGACGCCCGCACCGGATCTTCCTGTGTCATCGTCAGTGGTCTGATGCAGCCGACGTCCGCCAAGTTCGGTGGGCCGGGTTGGCCTTCTGGGGACCTGTTCGTCACCGACGCGAGCGGCCACCTTTCGGAGCTGACATGGGCGCGGCACCCTCCGTCTACGTGAACGATGGTCAGCTAACCGAATCTTCACAACACGAAGTCGAATCACGGTTGTCACCGGTCGGGCGAACGTGACCCGGTAGGAGCGTGGCGGAAGAGCCCCATCCCTGTCTTGGCGCCGTCCCGGCTCTGGCTAACATCAGCGATGTTGGTCCTGACCTGGGCATTCAGCTTGGGGTTGTCGAGGTGATCACGGTATTCCTGAACCGGGACCCGCAGTTTGGGAAGACTTGTCATAGACATGCGAAGCGAAGGGCATTCTGAAGAGGCGGCGACATCCGGCGCCGTGTCACGCGCCACGACTCGACGGTTCGGGACCTGGCTGGCCGACCGCGAGGTGCACGGCTATCCGAATTCGGCGCGCCGGTATTTGTACCTGGCAGTGGTGGTCATAGCCTCGATCGTCCTTTGGTACCAGTACTTCGTCCCCGCGGCCGTGGTCACGGCCCTCATAACGCACTTCCACATCTCGTTCCGCTTCTACATGAACATCATCATCGCCTCGGAGTTCGCGGGGGTCGTCGCCGCCCTGATCGGCCAAGTCACAGACCGCATAGGCCGGACCTGGGTGGTGATAGGCGGACTCGGGGTGGTCGGCGTGATACAGACCTTCGTCATTCCCCACGCGACCGGGCCTTGGGTGTTCGCCGTGGCGGTGACGGCTGTGGCAGGGTGCGAAGGGATCATCCTCGTGGCGACGCCCGCGTTGGTACGCGACTTCACCCCTCAACTGGGGCGGGCGTCTGCGATGGGGTTCTGGACCCTCGGGCCAGCCGCGGGGGTGCTCACCGCGAGCTTGGTGGCCAGCCACACTCTCGGTGCCACCTCGGGGGACTGGCAGCGCGAGTTCATCGTCTCGGGCGTGGCCGGCCTTATCGTCTTCGCCCTATCCCTGTTGTTCCTGCGCGAGCTGTCGCCGCAGATCCGCGACCAGGTGATGGTGACGAAGCGCGATGTGGAGCTGATCGAGCTGAAAGCGCGTGGTCTCGACGTCGATTCTGCGACACGTTCCCCCTGGCGCCAGATGGCGCGTCCGGACGTGGTGGTGCCTGCGGTCGCGGTGAGCGTGCTGCTCGTCATCTTCTACACGGCTTCGGGCTTCATCGTCGCCTACTGGACGACGGTGTTCCACACCGCTCAGAGGTACTTCACGCTGCCCCAGGCCAACGGGATCGACACCTGGATGTGGGGGGTGACGTGCGGGAGCCTGATCCTGTTCGGGGTCCTGAGCGACCTGCTTCGGGTCAGAAAGCCGTTCATGATCGTGGGCGCGCTGGGAATGCTGGTGTTCATGCTGTTGCTCATTTCCCACACGGGGCACGCGAGCTCGAGCTACCACACAATGGTATGGGTGGGATCAGGCGTGTTCTTCTTCCTGGGGATGGTGTTCTCGACCTGGATGGCGAGCTTCACCGAGACCGTGGAAGAGCGCAACCCGGCGCTCACGGCGACCGGCATCTCGATCTGGGGAGGCATGCTGCGCTTTACGGCCGCGATGTCGTTCATCGTCGCACCGTTCGTCCTCACCTCGATCAACGATGTGGTCAACAACTCCCCCTATCAGAGGTATGTGCCGCATGCCCTGGCGATCGAGCACCGCTACGGACCTCTGCTTACGATCGTCCTCCACCACCAGAAGGACTTCACCGCGGCGTCCTCGTTGACCGAGACGCAGCTGCTCACCCAGCACCAGGCGCTCTACGAGAGGCTCCTCCACGACGCGAACGGAAATGCAAGCACGCTGCTTCGCATCGACGCCATAAAGCCCCAGATCGAGTTCCTCGACAAGTACCTGAACCACCTGTTGGCACTTCAGAAGGCCGCCGCCGCTTCCCCGGCGCAGTGGCAGCACTGGCTGTGGGTCACCTTCGGCTGCGTCGTGTTCTTTATACCGTTCGTGTTCCTGATGAAGGGTCGCTGGAGCCCGCGGCGCGCGCGCCAGGACGAACGTGAGCACGAGGAGTACGTCGCGCGCGAGCTTAAGCGGATACACGAGGGTACAAGCTCGAATGCAACGTCATAGTCGGAGACTCGTGCACCGCATATCGAAGGAGGTGGCCGAGAGCAACGGCCCGCGAACGATTCGACAGAGAGGAGCGCCGCCCGGATCGGGTCAGAAGGGTCAACGATCACTTGCAGCGCAAGGTAGACGCTACTATCATGTCTGGCATGGTAGTGAGTGGGGGCCGTAGAACCCAACTGCTCCGTGGTGTGCTGGACCTTTGCCTGCTGGCGGTGATGGGCGAGGGCCCGGCGTACGGGTACGAGATGACGAAACGTCTTGCGGCGCGCGGGCTCTCGATCGTTGGTGAGGGCTCGATCTACCCGTTGCTGGGCCGGCTCGAGAGAGATGGCCTGGTCGACACGCATCGAGCCGTGAGCAACGGAGGCCCGCCCCGGAAGTACTACAGCCTCTCCGGTCGGGGAAAGCGCGCCTTGACCTCAGGTATCTCCGAGTGGCAGGCGACCCGGGATGCCGTCGACGCCGTCCTGGGGCGGGCCCCTGCAGAGGTGAGCTCATGAGCAAGTTCGTGGACGAATGCCGCAAGGAATGGGACCGCCTCGGTGTGCCCGAGGCGGTGTCCAACGAGATGGCAGCCGATTTGGCGGCCGATCTGGCCGAAGCCGAAGCAGAGGGAGCGTCGCCCGAAGAGGTGCTCGGCAACGGCGCCTTCGATGCCAGGTCGTTCGCTGCATCTTGGGCCACGGCCCGGGGCATGGTCCGCCACGATCGCCGAGCTCGGGAGGGAACGCGCTGGTGGCGCTGGAGCGTAATCGTGAGCGCCGTTGTCTCACTTGTCGCCGGGGCAGCGGGACTAGTGGTCCTAGGCCACCGACGGGAAGCTTCGGTCGCCGCAACAGTGTTCCACCGTTCCATTCACGCACCTTTCCCTGGTCCTCGCGCGATCATGATCGGACCTCATCTACCAAGTCGGCTGATCTTCTTGGAGGGGGGTGCCTTCGAGCCCCTGGGATTGATCTTGCTTGTGGTCGGTCTTGTCGGGTTGTGCCTGGCACTGTGGTTCTGGAGGCCATGGTTCACTCTGCGTCGCCGGCCGGGCTTCGACGAAGACGTGGGACTGCCGAGTTACCTCTGATAGAAGGCGTCGGCAGTATCTGAGAAGGAGCGCTCCAGTCGTGCATCGCGCTGCACCTGGTCAGGAGTAATCGTCCAAAGGCTTTGACATGCGGTTCACCCTAGGGACGGGAGACGAATGAGTTCCGCAGCTTCGACCATGGCCTCCGACAACGAGCCCGCCGTGAGTAATTGGGCCGTGGAGACTCATGGTCTGACCAAGCGGTTCGGCGAGAACGCCGCAGTCGACGGCGTCGAACTTCTGGTGCCCAGGGGGTGCGCGTTTGGCTACCTCGGGCCCAATGGCGCCGGCAAGACCACGCTCATCAGGGTCCTCTTGGGACTGACCCATGCAGACGCCGGCACCATGTCCCTGCTCGGCTACCCCGTTCCCAAAGAGCGCGACCACGCGCTGGCAGGGGTCGGCGCCATCGTGGACGAGCCTCGGTTCCACGGTCATCTGACCGGCAGGGAGAACCTCAAGATGCTGGCCAGTTCACGTGAGCGCGCGGCAAGGGAGCGTATTGTGCCCGCGCTCGACCGAGTGGGTCTGAGGCAGCGGGCCGATGACCGCGTGTCGAAGTACTCAATGGGGATGCGGCAGCGTCTTGGGGTGGCCGCCTGTCTGCTTGGAGATCCCGAGCTTCTCATCCTCGACGAACCGATGAACGGGCTCGACCCGGCCGGCATGCACGACATGCGTGAGATGATCCGGTCGTTCGTCGAAGAGGGGCGCACGGTCGTGCTCTCCTCGCATCTCCTCGACGAGGTGCAGCGGACCTGTGACACCTTGGCCATCGTGGACCGTGGCGCCGTTATCCGGCAGGGGCCGATCTCAGAGTTGCTGGCAGGGACGTCGGTCGTCGTTCAGGTGGAGTGCTCCGATCCGGATCGGGCTCGCGCTCTCGTCGAGAACGTCGGTGTGCGGACTCAGGTGGAAGTCGGCCCGCTCGGGCTAAAGATCACCATGCCGTCGGGGACCGGGCGCGCGGTGATCGCCGAGATCAGTCGTGTGCTGGTGGAAGGCGGCATCGCCCTCTACCGGTTGCAGCCCATGCAGGCGACTCTTGAGTCGTGGTTCCTGCAAGTCACGAGCCGGCTGGGAGAGTCCGAGTGACGACGGCGACCGAAGCGCCGGCGGTGGTTGGGCCCCCGGGCCGCGTCGCCGTCCCTCAGGACCGCCGGGGATCGTGGATCCCCACCGGTGCCATGATCGCTGCGAGATTCAAGGAGTTGCGCAAGCGGCGCGGCCTAACGATCGCTCTCCTGACAGTGACGGTCGGCATCCCGGCGATCTATCTGGCGATCCGATTGCTCCTCCACGCCGTCGATCCGCATTCCTACGGACCCGCCGGCGGCTACGACCAGTATGTGGGCCTCGTCGCCGGCGTGTTGTATGTCTTCGGCTTCATCGTCGCCGCGACACTGGGGGCCACAGCAGGATCGGTCGACCTCACCGAAGGGATGTTCCGGCACCATGTGATCACCGGGCGCTCCCGGATGGCTCTGTACCTGGCTCGCATCCCCGCCGGGCTTGCCATCATCGTGCCGTTGGTGGCGATCGGCTTCACCATCGTCTGCGCGGTGTGCGTCTTCGCCGCTCCGACATCGCTCAACTACAACGGCGTGCACGTCCCCGTCCAGCTGTCGCCGACAGGATTCGAACACTGGGCCGCTGATCACGCCGAGGAGGTCGTCGACAACTTTCCTTTCGAGTTCTCACCAAAGACCAGGGTCCAAAATCCCGCGTGCCTTCCCGGCGGGCCCGGGCCCGGGGGCGGCGTAATCAAGCAACGTGCCGGCCAAGGTCAGGTAGCCACACCATGCACGGCCGCCCAGCTCCAGGCCCTTGCCGTCCTGTTCGCCAAGCAGGATTATTCCGATTACTCCCGGATCTTCCTCTACCCGTCCGATTCCCTCATGGTCAAGACCGGGCTGTGGATCGAGCTCGAAGCGTTCATCGGGTTCATGGTCGGCCTTGGGCTGTCCTCGCTGTTGGGCCAGCGGACGATCACCGTGGTCTTGTTAATCGTCCTTGAACTGATCCTCACGCCCATAGCTGCGAGAGCGAGGCTCCCCCACCTGTCGAACCTCCAGCGGGCGGTGGTCGGCATAGCCACAGCTCACCTCGAACCGGGTGGGCTCCCGACACCATTCGGGGGAGGGGGTGGGCCTGCCGACCGTTCACTGTTCCTGCACGAATCGACCACGGTTGCGGTCTACGTGATCGTCGCCTGGATCGTGGCTTGGACGGCCCTGGGAGCATGGCGGATGATGAACAGAGACGCCTGACGAACTCCGATCGGTCACCCCGACATACCGGGGCCGCCCACAGCGGCACGTCCAGGTCGGGTGCCATCAGGCAAATTCCCGTCCTGAGCGTGGCTGTCACATTCCGGTGGTGGCCTGCGTCAACATGGTGTGACCACGATGGAAGTGACCGACTTCGACGCCGAACGGCCCCGGCTGACTGCGATCGCCACCCGGATACTCGGGACGGAGGCCGATGCCGACGACGTCCTGCAGGAAGCCTGGCTTCGGATCTCCCGCACCGACGACATCGACGACCTGCCCGCCTGGCTGACGACCGTCGTGACACGGTTGTGCCTTGACCAGCTGCGCAAGCGACGTACCAGGTCGTTGGCCGAGGCCGAGGCACCCGCAGACCCCGCTCCGGTCGACCCGGAGGCCGACGCGCTGCTCGCCGAGAAGATGGGCGACGCGATGCAGGTCGTCCTCGACGCCCTGGCGCCGGCCGAGAGGGCGGCATTCGTTCTGCACGACGCCTTCGGTTATCCGTTCGACGAGATCAGCGCTGTCATGGGGCGCTCGGGTACCGCCGTGCGCCAGCTGGCGAGCCGGGCGCGGCGCAAGGTGCAGGGCGTGCCGGAGCCGGTCGCGTCGCAGGCGGCGCGCGCCGAGAGCCACCGCGTCGTCGACGCGTTCCTCACAGCAGCCCGCGGCGGGGATCTCGCGACCCTGTTGTTGCTCCTCGCGCCCGACGCTGTTATGCGTGCCGACCTGGTCGGACAGAAGATGGGTACGGATCCCGTATACGACGGCGCAGCGCCCGTGGCTGCTCGCTTCAACGGCGTCCGGGGGGCGGCACCTGTCACCATCGATGGTGAGCTTGGTGCCGCCTGGATCCACGCTGGGGCGATCAAGGTGGCCTTCGTGTTCCATGTCGAGGCGGGCCTCGTGAGCGAGGTCGAGCTGATCGCCGACCCAGACGTGCTCGCGACCATGGACATAGTCCGTGTTCGGGTGAAGTCCCGAGAGGTTGATGCGCACGATCAGATTGGCATGAAAGTGACAGTCCGACACAGTGAAAGGAAGCGAGGCTCATGAAGACCATGACCTGTCAACAATTGGGTGGCCCGTGCGATCTTCCGCACCATGGCATGACCGCAGACGAGGTCATAAAGGCGCAAGATCGACATCTCAAGGAGATGGTCGCTAAGGGTGACACAGCGCACGAAAGTGCCTTGAAGGAGATGAAGGGCAGGTGGAAGAACCCCATCAAGGGCATGGGGTGGTATCGGCAGGCCAAGCGTGATTTTGCTGGTCTTCCCGAAGGCTGATGAGAGTTCGACACCCCTCCAGCTGCCCTCCAGTCGGGGTCGATGGCACGACGAGCATCGACAGCGGTCGCGCACCATCCTGTAATGCCGGCACCGGATGGGGCAGGTGTCCGACTCCCGCCGTTCCAACCAGTCGGGTTTCCTCGGCGCTGGGAGTACCGGTGGCCTCGGAGCTCCCTCACCACGCCCAATGGCAGGAGATAAGGCGAACACTTCGCAGACTGGCTGTGCCAGTGCGCTGGTTAGGTCCTCGCGTTCAGGGCGATGTAATTGGTGCAGAGCCGACGCATGACGACCAAATAGGGGTCGGTGAGACGAAGCGAGCCCCAGCGACGCAGGACGTCCGGTGTCGGTGGCTACGGCTCAGGGCAGCGACTGACCATCAACGGGTCGGACCCAAGAACCGCCCTGTCAGAAGATGAGGGGAATCATCCTTTTTGTTGACCGCTTGTAGTCCGGAAACGTCGCTGGGAAGAGCGCCGACAAGTTCCTCTCCTCGATGATCGAGCTGTAGGTGAAGTAGGCGCCGAGCAGCACCACTCCCGCCAGCCAGTACCAACTGACTGCGATCGTCGTCCCGACCATCGCGAGGATGATCCCTGAGTAGATGGGATGGCGAACGAATCGATACGGGCCGGTCGTGACCAACTCGGGATCGACCTTCTGCGACATCGGTGTTCCCCAGTTCCTCCCTAGATACAGCCTCGCCCAGACAGCCAGCGCCAGCCCCGAGAAGAACACAGCCAACCCGATGCCCTGCAGAACTGGATTGCTGACGGTGGCGGCATGTCCTTTGATGACTCTCCCACGCACCAAGGAGAGTAGGACGAGAACGAGCGCGACTCTGATCGCGATACCTCCCGACGATCGTGTCCGTGCAGTCTTGACATTGAACGAACAGACGAGCCAGTAGGCCCAGAAGCAGATCCAGGCGGCAAGAATTACATCGTCGACGACATGCATAAGACGCGCGTCATGCTAGGGGCCTCGCCCCCCGGCGGTTCCGATCTCTTGAGGATCCCCGCGGCTCGAAGCGGCGATCTGGGTGCTCGGCACGGGGAAGGACACCTGGGCTAATGGTTCCATTACAGAGAGCTCACGGCCTTATCACCGGCTCAGACCGAGGTAGAGCTGAGACCGGGACTCCGGTCGACGACATACAGGAGTAGACATGTTTGGACGGATCATCGCAACGGCAGCCCTAGGCGGCACCTTGGCGCTCGGCGGGGCCGTGGCAGCGTCGGCTGCTCCGACAACAGCGGCCGCCACCAACTTCAACCGCGCCAACGCGTCAAAGGCGCTCGGACGCATCAGCACGCTCGAGTCCAAGGCCCAGACCTGAGTGACCAAAGCTACGGCTCGGGAGGCTGCGGCGACCAAGCTGGACACTCCAAATTGGCTGGCATCATCCAGAAGCGAATCGCAGCCGTCGACAAGAAAGGCTAGGGGCACCGCCCTCATGCAGCGGATCGAGACTGCCTGTCCGGGCTCGACCGCCGCACCCTCCTCGAGTGCGTCGAGCTGAATGACTTCACGTGTTCACAAGAGTCAGCGACACCGTTTGGCCGCACTGAAGCGGTACAGATCCGAACTGGAAGCACTACCTGGAGCGGCGAAGAGGTGGCGTCCAGGGGTCACGCCCAAAAGAAGTACCGCCATCAGATCACCGCCATCACGATGAGTGAGTGAACGCGCAGTTGCAAGCGAGGATCGCGAATCCGTCATCGCCGATTCGGAGCGGGCGCGTTGCTTGAGCACTGGATTACAGGCCGGTTCCCAAGGCCCTATTCTGCAGCAGTCCCGGCGCGATATCGGATGACTTGGCTGGCTCCCATCGTCGACGGGAGGGGGTCGGGAGCAGGCGCGAGTGGTTTGGGACGTGAGGTCGCTGCTGAGGCGGCGACGTTATCGGCCCTTTCGCATCGGCCAGTTCGCCGAATTGCTTATGATCGGGCGGTCCGGGTGATGACGAGGCCAATTGGCGGTTGGTAGTCCCGAGCGCTGCTGATGTTCCGGCGCGGGCGCTGGTTGAGCGATCGGACGTCCGTCCCGGCCCGGCCAAGATCGCTCATACACTGGTGCCATGACCGTTGAAGTGGACCTCGAATGCTACCTGAGGCCTACATCTTTTATCGATTCTGATGCGCCGAGTATCAAGAGATACGCGGACGAAGTGGCCAAGGGGGCATCTACCGATGAGCAGCGCGTGGTACGGCTCTTCTACGCGGTCCGCGATGGCGTTCGCTATGACCCGTATTCGATAACGAACGATCCTGCCAACTACCGAGCAAGCAGAGTCCTCGAACAGAAACGTTCGTACTGCATCCCGAAAGCCGTGCTCCTCACTGCACTGGCACGCGCCGTTGGAGTCCCAGCTCGGCTTGGTTTTGCCGACGTCCGCAACCACCTGGCGAGCGAGAAGCTGCTGTCTCTGCTCGGGAGCGAGCTGTTCGTGTTCCATGGTTTCACCGAGTTCTGGCTCGACCAGCGATGGGCGAAAGCAACGCCTGCTTTCAATATCGAGCTGTGCGAGCGTTTCGGGGTACGACCGGTCGAGTTCGACGGTCGTACCGACGCGCTTTTCCAGGAGTACTCGGCGAACGGTCGGCGCCACATGGAGTACGTTGCGATGAGAGGCTGTTTCGCCGACGTCCCGCTTGAAGAGATCATCAGCGCTTTCAAGCGTGAGTACGGAGATCGGTTTACCTGGGCAGGGACCGAACACGAGCATGACGAGCTCTTCGACGCCACGGGCGCGCATTACCGGGCGCCCTGTACGTGATGCCGGACTGCGCTGATCGACCTTACCCGGGCTGCGTCCAGTTACTCTGGAATACTGAGAAAGACGGTCTACGAATGACTTCCGGTCATCGTCGGCGGAGCGACAACGGCGACGACTTCGCCTCTAACACACACCTCGCCTTCAACAGTGAGTTCACTACGGACAACGACCTTCTTCTTGCCGACTTCAACAATTCGACCGCGAACGATGATGAGTTTTCCATGTGGAGTCGGCTTCAAAAAGTCCGTTTTCAAGGACGCCGTAACACAGCGGGGTACAGGTGCATCATCGCCTAATGTGTGTCCGTCACGGCGATACAGGGAAAGTGAGGCGCTCCCCGTGCTGTGACAATCGATGAGCGAGGCAGCCAATCCTCCATATACATAGCCTGGAATGGCCATGTGTTCTGGACGTGGAACGTATTCGGTAACGGTGTCATCAGCATCCCAGTGTGTTTTGAATTGGAGTCCTTTCCCATTCAATCGTCCACATCCATAGCACCAGGAGAAATCGTCGGAATAATAGTCTTGAACCGCGGCGCTCTTTCGCTCTTGATCCCTTTCGATCATAGAAAATCTCACTCCTCGCAACTGGGCTCACAATGCTGTGACATTAGGGCCGAACCGCCGCTGGGCCTGGCACTGCCGCTCTCTGGGCGACAGAACGCTCAATCGGCGCTCGTCCGATCCACCGGTGGCAAGAGCGGTATAGGAGCGGCATAACGACGGTGACGCGTCTTCCACTTCAGGCAAGCGCAAGACATAAGTGTTCAACCTGCGCAGAGTCCGGCCTATCAGGGGCGGGGTATCCTTGTCGCTGTGGCTCGCCATGCCGCCGACCTCCCGTCGGATCCCGTCATCGTCGTCCTCGATCCCGACGATGACGTAACGCCGAAGTCCTTCGCGGCCTGGCTGGATCGCCGCGAGGTGGGCGAGTCGACAGACCCTGCGGTGAGGGCGGCTGAGACCCTCGCCGAAGAGCGAGCCGTTGGCGAGGTGTGAGGCCGGTAGCCATCGACGGCTCTGTCGGTGTGGAACTTGCCGCCGACGCGGTAAGAGGCCGGGTACTGAGAGGTCTACTGCCAGCTGACGCCGTGCCTTGGGCACCCGAGATCTTCTACGTGGAGTGCGGTGCTGTCCTCCGCCGTTGGGACCTGAACCGTGTCCTGACGCCCGATCAGATCGGAAGAGCGATCGATGAGCTCATGGCCAGGCCGCTCCGGGTGACACAGGTCCGTGGCCTATTCGCAGATGCTGGCAGCTCAGAGCAAACGTCGCGTTCGCAGACGGTCTTTACGTGGCTCTCGCTCAGCGCCTTGACGCCGAACTCCTCACCGACGACCATCGGCTCGCCAGCACTCCCAACCTCCCAGTCCGGATCTTGCATCTGGGTTGATTGCCTGGGTGCTTGACGAGCCGATGATTGCCTCCGTAGTTCGAAGCTCGAGATCGCCGAATCCGTATTCCACAGGAAATGTAAAGGTAACCGCGCCAAGCGATACCGGTTATCTCTTCTGTGTGGTTCTAGAGCGACAATCATCGAACCGTGCGTGCGGGCAGCGCACCATCGCCCTACCGCTCGACGAGACGCTCAGATGTCGCGATGGATTGCCGACTCGCGGATCGCCTGGCCTTCCTGGTCGCGCAGGTTGGCTAGCCCCCCGGGTGCTTGTCAAATGCCGAGCCCAGGCTTTGGGTCCGTGTCGCAACCCTCGGCCATGCTGTTCGTCGTGAGCCAACCTGACACGGATCCAGCGTCACGACCACCGGGATCGCTGTCGGCTCTCGTCAGAGGACCTGGCTCGGGCAGTCGCGCTGCTTGGCTCTTGGCTGGCCTAGGGATCGTGAGTCTGGCCGTGGCCGCCTCGCTTGATCCTTCAAATGCCAGGTCAGCCACAGTGCAGGACTGGTCGCCGTTCGTCCTCGTGGCGGGGTTGCTCCTGATCGGCATGGTGGCCGACGACGACGGCCTGTTTGCCGCGGCAGGCCACACGCTGGCACGGGCCGCACCGAGCGGTGTCGCGTTGTTCGCGGGAGCGACGGCGATCGTGGGTGCGGTGAGTGCGCTGCTGAACCTCGACACGTCGGTGGCGTTCTTGACGCCGGTGCTCGTCTATGCCGCAAGGAGTCGAGGAAAAGGCGAGGCCCCTCTCCTCTATGGCTGTCTGCTCCTGTCCAACGCCTCGTCGATGTTCCTTCCAGGATCGAACCTGACGAATCTGATTGTCCTTGGTCACCTGCATTTCACCGGCGGCCAGTTCCTCGCCCATATGTGGGCATCGGCGCTCGTGGCCCTGGTCGTGACCGCGGCCGTGATAGCAGGGTTCGAGCATCGTGAGCTTCGAGTCCGGGTGGAGGACCCGACACCGCTACAGCGCCCGGTACTCGGATTCGGGCTCGTGGGTGTAATAGCGGCAGCCGTTCTCGTGGTGGTCTTGCGCTCACCCGCTCTTCCGGTAGCCGCAGTCGGTGTCTGTGCCGCGGGGATCCGCCTTCTCAGCGGCAGAGACCAGCCTCGGCGTGTGGCGGAGGTCCTTGGCCTTCCGGTCCTCGTCGGACTCTTCGCCGTCGCCGTGGCGCTCGGCACTCTGGGTCGGAGCTGGTCGGGGCCGGCGACCTTGATGTCGCACCTCGACCGATGGGGCACCGCTGTGGTCGCCGCTGTCTCGTCGGTCCTGGTGAACAACCTTCCTGCCGCCTCGCTCCTCGCGGCGCGCCGGCCCGAGCACCCCTTCGCACTCCTGGTTGGCCTCAACCTCGGCCCGAACCTTTTCGTGAGCGGATCGCTCGCCTGGGTCTTGTGGTTGAGGTCGGCGCGTAACACCGGGGCACGCCCGTCGATCGCGAAGGCAAGCCGCATGGGGATTGTCGCCGTGCCGCTTTCGATCACAGCCACCCTGGGTGTGCTTACTCTGAGCGGACTTCGCTGAGCCGACGGGGATTGAGAACATTGGTCCGACGGCCTCACTACGAGAGAGCCATCTGCGGCTTGAACTGATCGGCGGCCACGCTCAGTGATGCGCACCACAGCAAATTGCCTGCCTCGCAACATGCTCGTGATCGCCGACTCGACGCTCAGCACACTTGATTACGTGGGTCCCGCGCCCGAGCACATATCACCTGATTCTGGGGGCCGACTTCGGATGGCACGGTGGGTGACTCGCCTCTCAGCCTGGCGAAGCAGCGGGGCAGCCGACAGACCCCGCCGAGATAGAGACGATCTTGATCTCGTTCGGCGGGCTCGAGGTCTCGAGCGACAGGTAGCCACGGATCGTCCCCGTAGTGGTCTTGATCGCGTACACGCCTCCGTTCTCGCCACGCGTTGTCACGTGGCCGGGGTAGAGCTTGCGCGCTTCGGCCAACGTGTCGCCAATGCGGAGCTCCTGCGGCGTCTTCCCGTTGAACGTCGGCTCCCGCTTGTCAGTGAGGTTGTTGCCGGTCTGGTAGCCGACGAACCTGCCCATAAGGAGGTACACCGAGAAGTTGGTCCAATAGAGCGCGGCATCGATGGTGCAGTTCCCCTCCGCGTTCTGCACACCGCCGTCCGTAGCGCCGATCAGCTTCTTCAGCGCGCTCACGGCCTTCTGTTGCGACTCGCCGAAGCGGACGGAACCCACGGAGTCACCGGATAGCACGACAGTCCGCTTCGGCGACGTGACGACCGAGGCGATGGCAGCCGAGGGCGACCCGACGACCCC
Organism: Acidimicrobiales bacterium; assembly: GCA_050011255.1. GTDB lineage: Bacteria > Actinomycetota > Acidimicrobiia > Acidimicrobiales > UBA8190 > Bog-564. The sequence continues at coordinate 52,874 of JBEKJK010000002.1, read as the reverse complement.
GAGTAGGGCGACGAGGACGAACGCGAGATAGCGCATCTGCCACCGGTCACATGACGTTCTGTTAGGTATCGTGGCTCACCTCGGTCCCCAAACGAGGCGCATCTCGAATCGGATCCTGCCAATCTCTCCATCACTGGGAGGCGTTCTTCATCATCGCGCTGCTCGACGGCATCCGAGCAGCGCCAAACTCGGTCGTCTCGATCGGGTCGCTAGGAGCCGCAGATCAGCCATTACGGCGACGAGTGCGGCAAGCGAGCGATGAGCTGGTCGGCAGCGCCGAACGACGGGTAGTCGCCCGAGCCCGGCGGCGTCACCCGAGGCTCGCAGAGACACAGAGGGACCCCTCGCGCGGCCAGGGACTGACACGGGCGGGCTCGGCCCTCTCGCGCCACGCGGTTGTATCGGCCGCGACGCCAGAGCGGCGGTTTGAGTGACCGCGAGGCCCGCGTTACCCTTGCTCTGGCGCAGATTGCACCAAGGGAGCGCTATGTTCGACACGCCGCTGACCGAGCTGATTGGAACCGAGTATCCGATCCTCGGGGGAACGATGATGGATCTGTCCACGCCGCCGTTCGTGGCTGCTATCAGCGAGGCGGGCGCGCTCGGGATCATCGCCTCCGCCATGTACCCGGACTCCTACGAGGACTACCGGGACGTGATCCATCAAGTGTGCAAGGCCACGGACAAGCCCTTTGCCGTCAACATCAACCTCTTCCCGATGATGCGCAAGCTCGACAACGTGAAGTACGTCAACATCGCTGCCGACGAAGGTGTGCGCATCATCGAGACGTCCGGGTTCGCCCCTCCCGAGGATGTCGTATCGGCCATCAAGGGCCACGGGATGATCTGGCTCCACAAGTGCGTGGGCGTTCGCTACGCGTGCAAGGCCGAGTCGATGGGCGCCGACGGGGTGACGGTCGTCGGCTACGAGAATGGCGGAGCGACGGGGAACCTCAATGTCGCGACGCTGATCTTGGTGCCGTCGACCATCGACGCGGTGAAGGTTCCGGTGATCGGTGGGGGCGGCGTGGTGGACGGGCGCACGATGCTCGCTGTGCTGTCTCTCGGCGCGGCCGGCGTGATCGTCGGTACACGACTGATGCTCTCCGAGGAGTGCCCGTTGCACCGCAACGTCAAGGAGGCGCTGCTTTCCGCGACGGAGCGCGACACCGATGTCATCATGCGCTCGGTGGGGTTCGCCCACCGCATCTGGATGAACACTCCCGCCCGCAAGATCGCCGAGATCGAGGAGAGCAAGGGGAATCTCGATGACATCCTCCCGATCGCCTCGGGGTGGGCCGCCAAGAAGATGTACGAGATGGGGGACACCGAGGCCGGGACGGTTTCCTGCTCGCAGGGAGTCGGGCTCATCCACGACATCAAGCCGGTGAGACAGATCATCGCCGACATGGTCTCCGAGGCGGGCCGGATCTACGAAGCACTTACGCTATAGCGAACCGGACGATCGCCTCGGGGTCGACACGGACGGCGTCTTGGTAAGCTTTCAGCGGTCAGCCTGATCGATTGACGCTCGGTGATGCTCGGCTGTCGACCGCGTAACGTACGAGTATTCGATCTCCTCCGTCATGCCGCCGGCTCGTACTCGTGAATCAGCCCTCCAAGGCGATCGCGGCGTTGAACTCGCGCAAGCTGACCGCAGCGACGGAACCGGTCGGACGGAATGGGTGCGCTCCGCCCCCTAGGTCTCTCCAGCAGTCGGCGCAATAGAAGTCGCCGTCGTCGCCGCCGCCGCCGTCGCCGTCGTCGGCGTGGTGGTGACCGTCCGGGTGGATGGGGTCAGTATCGACCGAGCAGCCGCCGCGGCTTCAGTGAGGTCGCCAGATCGTCACTCTTGAGCAGGTGTATGAATCGGGTCGCAAGGTCTGGGCTGCGCGCAGATCAAAGGTTGTTGGTCGTTGTTCTAAGTGATCGCAAGCGTGTAACGCCCCGTCTTGGGGTTTGTACTCACTCGCCAGGTCGGGCCAGGCCGTAGCGGGCCGCGCCGCGCCATCGCCAAGCAGCAGCACTGATGGTGCGAAGCGAGTGTCCGCAGCACCAGGATGTTCTCGAGAGTGGGCGAGGGTGAGCGGGCGAGAGTGTCGCGGGCAAGGGGAATCGAACCCCCGTTCTCAGCTCGGACAGACTTCTGAGGCTGAACCAGCCGACGACAATGGCAGGACACCGAGCCGGCGGACGAGAGTTGACGTCCACAGACGAACCCCGGACGCCATGAACGCGCCATCGGACAACAATGTTCACGTCAGTCACTGCGGCTCTATTAGACGGCAAGTTCGGTCGCACGCGTGCTCGTACATGACATGCAAGCTCGGCGTCTGTGTCTCCGTTAGTTCCTGGCGTTGTTTACGGAGAAGATGCCCTGACCGAGAGAGGGCTCAGGTGAGGTCGTCGACCCGGCGGACGTCGAGGTTGCGAAAGACAGGGGGTTTGTCGCATAACTCGCCCAGTTTCTGCGCGAACTTGGACGTCTCGGGGAGCACCGAGTTGGCCATGGCGTCCTCATACGATGGGAACTCCACGATCTGCACGTATGTATTCGCTCGGTCGCGGTCGGCGGTCAGCGTGGAGCGACGAGCCTTCCGCTTTCCCTGCGTACTGGCGATCCACTCGTCTGAAAGCGCCTGGACTTCCTCCGACCGGGTTGTATCCAGCTCAATTATCTGTATGAATGACATTCCTCCCTGCCTTTCTTCAAGATGCACTGAGGGCGGTATCTGAACCGTTCAATGACCGGCTATCGGGCGGGATCGATGTTGTGGCTGACATGGAACATGTTGTCTGGGTCGTACTTCCGGGCATCGGCCGATCTGTCGAACTCGGCGGTCTCCTGTTCGGTTCAGGCCGGGCATGCTCTGGTCAAGTCCGGTTTGAATCCTCCTTCTGGCTCAGGCGCTAACGCCCACCGGTGGTTCGAATATCCGAGCCCGTTCTTGTGGTGTGGCTCGTGCCGCGAACGTCTGCAGCCTGTCGAGTGCGGGAAACAACGCCGCAAAGAAACGACGCTGCAGCTCTCGGACGAGCGTCGAGTCCTCGTCGTCGCGTAAGCCACTGAGCAGGTTGAGGCGCGAGCGCTCAAGCCACTTCTGAAGATCGGGTGCTTCTTGCCATCCCATCTCCGTGTGGATGCCGGCTGACACGGCACGCAGATAATCAAACGGCGTGTGCGGCATGGCGGTGGGTGGGCAAAGCAGGTTCTTCTCGTCTGTCGTCCTCCCGGTGGATTCGAGAAAGCCCTGCAACGCACCCGACAGTGTCAGACCGACGCGCGTCACCAGCTGGAGCGTGATGGTGTCGTCGGTGAAGATCGCTTGGGGTGGGTTATCGCTCAGTCCGGATGCTGCACAATGCACGTGAACGTGGTCAGGAGTAGTCGGAAAGACGCCATGCTCAAGGACGATCTGGTCGAGCTCGAGACGCTCGACGTGGCCGAGCCGGACGACGTTGTGTATCCGACGGAGTTGCTCGAGTTCTTCGAGGCTTACAGTCGCGCCCTTCATCATCGTTGGGACGACGGCTTGGTCGGTGCGAAGCATCAACTTGTCTTCTTCGAGCCGCTTGTATGCTTCGTCCATCGACTCCGACGCGGCCGTCGCTTCGAGCTGCAGGACCACCCCCTCGTAGGTGCGAGCCCGCCCTGGCTGGAAGAACGCCCGGTTGAGAACCCATGTGTCACCAGGGCGGATCCAAGTGATGTTGCCGGGAGGAGTGCCGCGATCGAGCTACCAGCAGATTGCGTCCATTGCGGCTGTTTTGCCGCCTGCTGGAACGCTGCGTAGAGCACGGCTACAAGCCGGTGCACGGACCTCGGTGACGCGTCGATAGCAGCCGGTCTGATGGCATCGGTCAATCGTCCGGAGCCAAGAGGGAGCTCAGCCTCGTGCGGAGGTAGTCCCTCAGTCCAGGCTGATCGTTCCCCCCAAGGACGTCGAGGAGGTCGCGCAGACCTTGGAAGCCTTCGTCACCGATCGCCGTGCGCACCCGTCGTTCGATTATGCGAGACGCCTTCCGTTGCGCCACGAGGTAATCAGTGGCTCGTGGCGTCAGGGTGACGATCTTCTCTCTCCCGTCAGCGGTGGAGGCGTGCACTTCGACGAATCCGCTGCCACGCAGCTTTTCAACCACCTTGCTCGCCGCTTGTCGAGTGATGCCGAGCTCCCGCCCGACCTCCGAGATCGTCACGCCCGAGGACCGTAAGCAGATTCGAAGGACCCTGCCGTCGGGAAACCCGCGACCAGCGAAGCCCGCAGAGGTCAACTCCTGGTCGAGAAGCCGCTGAAAGCCGAGCAAGGCGCGGCCCAGTGCAGGACCAAGCCGTACCCCTTCGTCAACCTCGATGGATTCTCGCCCTGGGCGCTTGCCTTCAGGCTGCCTTTCACTGTCAACCACGTGCGCCTCCTCCCCATTCTACGCAACCATAGTTGACATTCGGCCCGTGCAGGCCCGATACTCGTGGGGATGCGGCTCAACGCAAGAGCGCTCTTGGCGGGGCTGTGCGCGTTTGGGATCACCGGGCTGCTGTGTTCGTGCGGCAGTGACTCCTCGGCATCGAAGCTCACCTTCGTCGCGGCCGGACAACTCCCCCCCGGCCAAAGACCGACGGCGCGGGAAATCCACGAGATCAAGATGTCCGAGACCACGACCACCATTCCCCTGGCAAAGCAGAATCCGCTCTCTGCGCTGTTCCAGTCGATGAGCGTCTTTCAGTCCTGCCTCCAAGGCCTCGGGAAGACCTTCATCGGCCTTCCGAGCAAGTCGAACCCCAACTCGCCCACTAACGATTCCACCTACATCAAGGACCTGCAGACCTGCGCGGCGAAGAGCCAGATCCTCCAGGCCATCACAGACATCGAGAATGCGCAGAACCATCTGACTCCTGCCCAGATCAAGACCCAGAACAAGCAGTTCCTCGACTGGCGCAAGTGCATGATCGGAAAGGGGTGGAATATTCCGATGCCTACCCCGGACTCCAACGGCAGGCTCTTCAACATCACCCAGAGCGGCACCTCCCAATGGGTGCCGCCGGCGGGCCAGAGTGTGCTGAACAGCCCGGACCTGCAGGACTGCGCCAACCAGGTCGCTCGAGAAGACGCGTAGAACGGAGGTTTCAAGTGAGCCGCTTCGCTAACTCGCTGGGTGTGATCCTTCGCAAGGTCCATCTTCCGGGCAAGCGTGTCCTGGCCGTCATCGTCGCCTTCTGTGTCGTGGCCGCAGGCGTCTGGATCGGTCTCGCGGTGACGGGCGGGACGAGCTCTTCCACGGGTCGGACCGTGATCTACAGCACGGTGCAGACCCGTGCCCTGAGCAACACCACCGTCATTTCGGGCACCCTGGGCCACAAGGACTTCACCACCATCGAAGCGCAGTCGCCGGGTTTCATCAGCGCGGTGAATGCCAAGGCCAACACGATGGCCAAAGCGGGAGACGCCCTTTTCGCCCTGGGCGGACGCGATGCGATCGCCGTGGACGGTTCGCTTCTCTTCTTCCGTCCGTTGAGCCCCGGCGACGTAGGTCCTGACGTGCTGGAGCTGAAGCAGATCCTCAAGGCGGCCGGTGACAATCCCGGTTCGATGGACGACGTTTTCACCCAGCAGACCCAGGCCGCTCTCGCCGACTGGCAGGCCCAGCACCATTACCCGAGCGCCATACCGGCCACCACTGAGGCGGTGACGGTGGGTCTCCAGCAGGGGGTCGGCTACCAGGTGGGAGCGCAGTCCGCAGCGGGGATGACGATCGGTCCTCCCGGAGGCGGCACCGCGGCGGGCCCGGCTACCGCGGGAGGCTCTTCAGGAGCATCGGCTGCCGCTGCAGCGCAGGCCTCGGCTCATGTCAACAACGCAGCTGCCGCGCCGGCTTCCGCGCACCTGACGAGCGCGATGCCCCCCACGGTGTCGGTGACATCGGCAACCACCTACCTGACCAAGGGCGAACCTTTTACTGTACTCATCGGCCTAAGCCAGGCGGTCAGCACCCAACTCACTGTGAACCTGGCCTACTCGGGGAGCGCCGCGGAGGGGGTCGACTACATCGTGCCGCCCGGCAACGTCGTCGTTCCGCCGGGGCAGACGCAGATCGAGGCGCAGATCCCCACTGTTTCCAGCAACCTCGTCGAAGGCGACACAACCCTCACCGTATCGCTCGCGGCAAGTGCCGCCTACGAGATCGGCTCGCCATCGAGCGCGACCGTGACCATCCACGACCCCAACGTTCCCCAGATGACCATCAGCGGCTCGACTTCGATCCAACCGGGAGAGTCGGCAACCCTCACGATCACCGCCAGTCAAGCTCCGGTCCACGACACCCAGGTCGTGCTCTCATTCGCGGGGAGCGCGCAGGCCGGTACCGACTACAACCTACCGGACCCGGTGGTGACCATCCCGGCAGGATCGACCACGGCGCAGGTCACCATCTGGACGCTCGCCACCCAGACCATCGAGCCCAGCCGGTACATCGTGGTGTCGATCGCACAGTCGACCACGGGTGCCTACACGGTCACCACACCGGGTTCGGCGGTCGTGACCATCGCGGGAGCCAACGCGGGAACCGCACCTCCCGTCCTCACCTTGACCTCTCCAATCACCTACCTCCACAAGGGCGGTCCTTACCAGGTGGTGCTCGGACTCAGCCAGGCCATCTACACGCCGGTCACCGTCCAGCTCGCCTACGCGGGCACCGCCGTGGCCGGCAAGGACTTCAACCCGCCGGCAGGCTCCATCACGATACCGCCGGGCCAGACGTCTTTCGAGGTGACCATTCCGACGATTGCCGACAACGTGGTCGAGTCCGACACGACGTTGATCGTCCGGCTCGTTCCCAGTCCCGAGTACCAGATGGGCGTTCCCAACCAGACCTCGGTCACGATCACCTCCTCGGTCGTGCCCACGATCACCGTGTCGACCAGCTCCCAGTCCATGACCGAGGGCGGCGATGCCACGATCACCTTCACCGCCGACCAGGCACCGGACAAGGACATCTCGATCAATTTCTCGGTGGTGGGCACCGCGCAACCCGGCCAGGACTACGTGCCCCTCGCGGGAACTGTGATCCTGCCGGAGGGCCAGACGTCGGTCACGGTCACTTTTCAATCCATTCAGAAGGACGTGGTCTTCGAGCCGACCGACATGATCGTCGCGATCTGGCCCGTGAGGGTTGGCCAGGTCTACATCAAGCAGGGCAACGCCGTCACCGCTGGCGAGCCTCTTGTCGACCTCACCGTGCCGCAGGAATCGGTGACCCTGCAAGCCTCGCCATCTGACCTCACCCAACTGGCTGTCGGCCAAAGCTGCACCATGACGATCTCCGGCGGGCAGTCCACGCTCGACGGGGTGATCACCGAATTGGATAGCAACCCGACCAACATCTCCAGCTCGGGCGGCAGCGGAGGGGGCTCGGGCGGCGGCGGAGGCCAAGAGGTCTTCGAGGGCCAGATCGAGGTCTCGGGAGGCCTGAGCAAGGCGGACCAGAACGCCGACGGAGCGACAGTGTCGATCACCGTCACCACCCAGGAGGTCAAGAACGCCCTGTCGGTGCCCGTCGCGGCGGTGTTGCAGAATGGGTCCGGCCAGGACGTGGTGCGCCTGGTCGAGCTGTCCCATGGTGGGGAGATCCGAGAGGTGCCCATCACCACCGGGCTCACCGCGGGTTCCTACGTCCAGATCAAGGGCGGTCTCCACGCCGGCCAGGTGGTGCTCGTGTCGATCAATCAGAACCAGTCGTGAGGTGCCGGACCGTCCGGTGAACACGGAGAGCTGGCCACCGCCCCCGGGCGCGCCCGTGGAGAAGCCGAACCCCCACCCCCTGCTCGAGCTCGACTCGGTGAGCCGGGTCTACGGGGAACAAGTGAAGGTTTACGCGCTGCGCGAGGTGTCGCTGAAGATCTGTGCCGGCGAGTACATGTCGATCGTCGGTCCCTCCGGCTCGGGCAAGTCCACCATACTGGGGTTGCTCGGCGTGCTCGACCTGCCGACCTCGGGCACCATCCGCGTCGCTGGGACCGACGTCAGCATGCTGTCGGACGTCGACCGGTCCCAGCTCCGCGGCAACTCCATCGGTTTCGTCTTCCAGCAGTTCCACCTGATACCCCACCTCACCGCGCTGGGCAACGTCGAGACGGCTCTCCTCTACCGGAACATCCGGCCGAAAGAGAGGCGCGAGCGCTCGCTCGACGCGCTGGATCGGCTCGGGCTCGCCATGCGAGCCCACCACCGTCCGGTTCAGATGTCAGGAGGCGAACAGCAGAGGGTGGCACTGGCGCGCGCTATCGTCACGAACCCTCTGATGATCCTCGCCGACGAGCCCACCGGTGCGCTGGACTCGATGAACGCGGCACACGTTCTGGAGATCTTCTCCGGGCTCCAGTCCCCGGAACGGGCGGTTGTCGTGGTCTCCCACGACCTTGCCGTCGCCAACACGGCGCACCGCAAGGTGTCCATGAGCGACGGGCAGATCGTCAACGACGAGCTGCTAGTGAAGGTATGAAATGAGCAATTTCCGGGACCTCCTCACCGTGGCCTGGACCGGTCTCACCGCGCGCAAGGTACGGACCATGCTGATCATGCTGGGACCCATCGTGGGCGTGGCTGCCATGGTTGGCGCTGTCGGCCTGACCGAGAGCGCCAAAGGGGGCCTGCAACAGCAGGTTGCCGAGCTGGGTACCAACCTCATCATCGCCCAGGCGGGCGGCACCTTCGGATCGCAGAACCCCACCTTCCCCAGCGACGTCGACCACAGGGTGGAGTCGATCTCCACGGTGCAGAGCGTCTCGGCAGTGACCAACCTCTCGGGAGTCCTGGCGCTGCCGATCACCGCGGGAAACAGCTACTACCAGGCATTCCCCGTACCGGTGCGGGCCGCTGCCACCAACCTCACCAAAGTGCTCCACGTCCCGGTGATCTCGGGGCGCTGGTTGGACACCGCCGACGAGAGGCTGCACTCCTACTCGGCGGTGATCGGAGAGGACATCGCCCAGCACTACGGTTATCTGCCCGGCGAGATGCGCACGATCCAGTTGAACGGGATCGACTTCGGGATCGTGGGCGAGTTGGGCAACGTCGCGCTCGATCCCACACTGAACAACGCGGTGTTCGTGACACAGTGGGCGTCGCAGTACATCTTTGGCAACAATGGCCTGCCCAACCAGCTCTACATCCGCGCGAAGCCGGGGACCACCTCGGCGACTAACGCGGCGATTCCCAGCGCGGTGAGCCTGGGAGGTCCCGACCAGGTCTCGACCCAGGTGCCCAGCAACGCCCTCCAGGTAGAAGCCGAGGCCAACAAGTCCCTTCAGCAGGTGGCGCTCTTCGCGGGCTTGCTTGCACTGGCAGTCGGAGGACTCGGAATCGTCAACGTGATGTCGATCTCGGTGGTCCAGCGGTCCTCGGAGATCGGCATTCGCCGCGCCGTGGGCCACGGGAGATCGAAGATCGCCGCGCAGTTCATGCTCGAGTCTCTGTTCGTGGGTCTCTTCGGCGCGATGATCGGCGCCCTGCTCGGGATCCTGGTTGTCTACGGCGCCTCAGCCCTCGAGCACTGGGTGGTGGTGATCGCCTACAGCCGCTTCCCGATCTGGATTGGCCTGGCGATCTTGGTGGCGGTCATCGCGGGCCTCTATCCCTCGATCAAAGCGGCGCGCCTCGAGCCTTTGGAGACCCTGAGACTGGGCTGAGGCTGGAGTTCGAGCGCGCCAGCAGGAGCAAGGAGAAGAAGCCCTTCGGGCCGGCCCACGGGCGGAGGCGTCGTTGGCGGAGGGCGAGTAGACGCCATTGTGAGCTCACTTGATGCTCATAGGGTGGCTCGGCGGAAGAGGATGGCGCGGGACGCGCCATCGACGCGCCATCGAGGAGCTAAGCGCGGGCGATGCACAGCCAGAGCAACCGCCTCACAGGAAGGATTCGAGAGCGGGCGAAGGGAATCGAACCCTCGTTCTCAGCTTGGGAAGGCTTCCCAGGCCGAACCAGTGGACGACAGTAGACGACTATGGAAGGTCAGCGAACCAGTGGACGACAATGGACGTCCACGGACGAACCCGGACGCGCCATGAACGCGCCATCGACGGCTCGCCCTCAAGTCATCTAATAGCTCGCGCTATCAGCTGAGAACGCTGATAAGAGCCTGACCAGTCAAGGACTCAAAGGGTCTAAGGACTCCACTGGGTGGCCGAATGCAGGGGACGGCTCCCCATGCTCACCTCTGGGCGAAGAGTTCTTCTGGAAAGTCGGCGTTCTTCGACAGCTTCCACTGCGGCTTTCGTTTCTCGAGGAAGGCCGTGGGGCCTTCGCGGGCGTCGGGCTGCTGGGAGGTCCAGTCGAACAGCCGCTGCTCGCGCTGCTGGGCGGCCCGGCGATCCGGCTCGGCGAGGTTCGCGTACACGAGGCGCTTCACGATCGCGGCCGATACCGGGGCAACGTTGGCGGCGATGTCGCGAGCGAGGTCGAGCGACGCGGGGAGCACCTCGGCGGTGGGTAAGGCTGCCGACACGAGGCCCATGTCAGCGGCCTCGCGCCCGGTGATGATCTTGCCCGTCATCAAGAGCTCGAGCCCTCGTGACACGCCTATCACCCTGGGCACGATCCAGTTGGAGCTCAACTCCGGCATTACCCCCCGCCTATTGAACACGAAACCGAGCTTGGCATCCTCTGCAGCGATACGGATGTCCCACTTCATCGTCATGGTCAAGCCGACTCCTACCGCCGAACCATTGATGGCGGCGATGATGGGCGTGTTCATCTCCCAGTACTCGCGGTTGTCGTCGACCTCCAGCTCCTCCGGTGGCAAGCCGACACTGAAAGTGTCGGCGCCGGATGAAAGATCGGCCCCCGCGCAGAAGGCACGCCCAGCACCTGTGACGACTATGACGCGGATGTCCTCGCGGCGCTCGAAAGAGACGATGGCGTGCCTCACCTCGAAGCCAAGGCGTGATGTGTGCGCGTTCAGCTGGTCCGGACGGTTGAGCGTCACGGTAGCGACGCCGTCGTTGTCCTCGGTGAGGATGGTTTCGTAATCCACCAGCTCCCTCCATTCTCGGCTGGAACCTAGTTTCACTCAAGGGCCAAAGCCGGAGCAACGTGACAAGTTGCACTCGGCCTTGCCGATCGAATGCTCGCCGTGGATGTCACCATCTACTCAAGGGGATTCAATTCTCGATGCCGTCGATTTGTACTATCGCGATCTTGTTGTGTGGGCTGACGGGTGCGGAGTTAACATTCCGCGCGGTAGACGTCCTTCACGTCCCGTAATCGTCCGCGACCGAAGAGCGGTTGTTGGGCGTCGTTCTCTAATGATCGGGAGCGTGTCACCCCGTCTTGGCGCTGGACTCACGTCCGAGAGCGGCGAGGAGAATCGAACTCCCGTCCTCAGCTTGGGAACACTCGCCAGACTGAACCGGCCGACGACGGTGGACGACTATGGCAGGTCAGCGAACCGGTGGACGCCCATGGACGAACCGGGACGCGCCATAAACGCGCCATGAGGGTTATGAGTTCCATGTCATCTACGGCCAGGGCGATTCACCTTAGGGGAGTTGCTCGATCAGACGGATGAGTTCGTCGCGCCGGTAACCGTGTTGTCTGGCGAACCTCACGAGGTCACGGGCTCGCTGGAGGACTGCTCCTTTGTTCGGGGCATTCCCGGCGATGGTGACGCCGCGTCCTCGCCGGAACTCGAGCAGTCCCTCGTCCCGAAGGAGCCGAAGGGCGCGAAAGACCGTGTTTGCATTCACACCCAGCACCGCAGCCAAATCACGCGCGGGAGGCAGGCGGTCTCCGGGGTGAGCCTCCCCCTCGGCGATCGCCCTGCGGATCTCGGCCGCTACCTGTTCGTGGAGTGCGGTCGGATCCGCCCGATCCACCGTGACATCGAGCATAGTGCTAAGTATAATAGCACTATGTACGAGGGGGAGGGTGCCGAGCACGAGCGGATCCGATGCTGACACGAGAAGCTGAGGAGACCCACAAAAGCGAAGGACAAGCCGTTGCGGATGCTGCAGCTTCCGCCATCGAGCAACCCCCCGACGCCGAGGCGCTCATCAAAGAGGCTCGCCGCAGACAGCACAGGCGCTACGCAGTCTCGGCCGTTGTCATCCTCCTCGTCGTAGGCCTCGTAGCGGGGCTCTTGGTCGGTCGCGGATCGAACGGCGTGCGCTCCATGCGGAAGACGATTACGCCACCGCCACCGGCAGTGACCGTTCAGTCGCTCGGCTTCCCCGGGCCCTTCGTACCCGATCAGGTGGTGTCAGCCTCAGGATCGGTGTGGGTACTGGGCACCAGGCAGCCGGATGTCCGAGGTGGCTGCGCCATCGAGGAAGTCGACCCCACGACGCTGCAGACGGCGATGTTCTCCATACCCGCCTGCGGCCAGTACCTGGCGGTCGGAGACGGCCTCATATACATCGCCGCGTACTTTCCCACCGCCGATCCCTACGGCTACGAGTTCCACCTCGAGAGCTTCGACCCGGTCACTAAGCAGGCCGTGGTCATGGTTCCGGTCATGACCACGGCCTTGGGTGCGGGCACAAACCTCGCCTTCGCCTACGGCGGGGGATGGCTATGGCTTTGCGAGGGGACCGACCTGCTCCAGATCTCTCCGTCGACAGGCGAGCCGGTCGCGACGATCGCCGACGTGGTACCGAGCAATGTCTTCAATCCCTCCGTCGTCGCCGACGTCGCAGGGGCATGGACCGCGGGAGGGCCCAGCGACTCTCCGGCGGATGTCTATCGCATAACCCCGGGGTCGCGAACCGCCTCCAAGGTCTACGCAGGGTCCGCTCGCGGATCTGTGCTGTGGCTCTCGGCGGTCGGAAACAGCGTATGGGCCGACGTTGCCAGGTACGGTCCCAATGGAACCTACACAGGCAGCCAGCTCGTCGAACTCGGTCTCTCCGGGAAGAAGATCCTCCAGAGCCTCACAGAGGAGTTCGGCGACGTCGCCCTGGTTGGCTTGGGAGATCAGCTGTGGTCGGTCGGCTCGGGTGCCAAGTGCGACAACCCGTTGCGGCTCTGGGAGATCAATGCCAAGACGGGGAGGTCTGTGGCAGTAACGGTGCTGCACACACCGGTCGAGGCATGCCTGGCCGACAGTCTCGGCGGCCCTTCCCAGCTGACGGTCGCAGCTGGCTCGGTCTTCGCCCTCGAGACCACCGGGCGTACCACCCCTGCGAGTGTGCTCTACCGGATCCGGAGCGATGTCCGGTAGGTGGCGATCGTTTGAAGCAGAGTGCAATTCCTGTGGGTATGTGTGCGATGACAAAACGCGTGTGGAGTTTTCGGGTTCCAGCAGCGGCTCGGCTTCGAAGGGAACGGCCACCGATTCGATAGCAGCTCACGCGCAAATCACGCCGCCGATTTGCTCCGCCGAGCTGGCGCAGAATCACTATTCCGCGCTTCGGGCGCCCGCTGTTCCCGTTTCCATTCTCCGCGCCAGATCGACCGTTATTGGTCACTGTTCGCTATGGATCGCGAGCGTGTAACGCCTGGTCTTGGGTTGGACTCATTCGCTAGGTCGGGCCAGCCCGTAGCGCGCGGGCGCACAAAGAGAATGGCGCAGAGAATGGCGCGCGGGACGCGCCATGAACGTGCCATCGAGGAGCGCAGCGCGGGCGGTGCACAGCGAGAGCAACCGCCTCACCAGGAAGAATTCGAGAGTCGGCGAAGGTAAGAGGGCGAAGGTGAGAGCGGGCGAGGAGAATCGAACTCCCGTTCTCAGCTTGGGAAGCTGATGTTCTGCCGCTGAACTACGCCCGCTTTGGGCGGTCACACTATCGTGCTTGCTGTGATCCTCTTGGATCGCGCTCGTCGAGATGCTCGACACCCACTGGACCGCAAGAGGCATCCAAGGTGTCGTGACCGTTTCCAGGACGCGATTCGAGTATCTTGTCTCGCCGCGGAGAGTGCTTATATCATGACTTAGCGTGTGAGCCTAGATGCCGAAGATCGGCGTGGACGCGACGACCAGTCTGACCATCAGCAGCGAGAATAGCGGCGGTCGGCGGTCGGCGGTCGCTGTCGGAGCCGGGTGCCGACATTGCATCGGCGGTGGTCGTGTCTTGATGGGCTCGTGGTTTCGCACTCGAATGCGTGCATGTTCTAAGTTTCACTTACCGGCCATTCACTTGGGAGTACCCATGCGGACATTCCCTACCAGAAGCCCTAGGAGCGAAAGGTGACTATCCGGATCATCCTCGGCATGGTTGTGACCGCTGTCGGTTTTGCGATCACCGGCCAACGGCTCTTCTTCCTGTCCAGACTCGTACTCGCGGGACGCCCCGACTCGGCGCGCTTTCGCGACATTCCCGGGCGCATATGGGCCGAGCTCGTGGAGGTGGTCGGGCAGAGGAAGTTGTTCAAGCGGACAGTTCCAGGCTTCGCCCATGCCTTCACCTTCTGGGGCTTTCTTGTCCTTATCCTCACGATCATCGAGACCTACGGTGACCTGTTCCAAAAGACGTTCCACATCCCCTGGGTGGGACACACCGCTGTTCTGGGGTTCTTCGAGGACCTCTTGTCCTGTGCCGTGCTCATCGCCCTCGTCGTCTTCACCGTCATCCGCCTGACGAACTCGCCGGCGCGTCGTGAGCGCTCCTCTCGTTTCTACGGTTCGCACCTCGGTGCCGCGTGGATGGCCCTGGCCCTGATTGCGGGGGTGGTGGTCACCCTGCTGCTCTACAGGGCGGCACAGACCATCAGCGGGGACTTCCCCTACGGCTGGTGGGCCTTCGCTTCGCACGGTATCGGCCGGGCCTTCGCCTCGCTCTCCCCCGGTGCTGCTCAGAACATCGAGACGGCCATGTTGATCTTGAACGTCGTGATCGTCATGGGCTTCCTGGTGGTCGTCTCCTACACGAAGCACCTGCACATCTTCACGGCGCCGATCAACGTGGCGACGTCGCGCCGGCCGCGAGCCCTGGGAGCGCTCTACAGCACGCCGGACATGGACATGGAGAACGTCTCGGAGGACACGGTGTTCGGTGCCGGGCACATCGAGGACCTGACCTGGAAGCAGCTCCTGGACACGCTCACCTGTACGGAATGCGGTAGGTGCCAGGACGCCTGCCCGGCATGGAACACCGGCAAGCCGCTCAACCCGAAGCTGTTGATCATGGGCCTGCGTGACAACCTCTTCGAGTCGGCGCCGCGTCTGATAAGCGCTAAGGCCAGCACCGGCAACGGTGCCGATGGCGACTCCGCCAAGACCGGGGGGGAAACCCAGGCCGAGGCGCCGACGCTCGTGCCTCACACGATCGAACCCGACGTCCTGTGGTCGTGCATGACGTGCGGGGCGTGCGTCGAGCAGTGCCCTGTGGACATCGAGCACGTGGACACCATCGTCGACATGCGCCGCTACGAGGTGCTGATGGAGTCGCGGTTTCCGAGCGAGGCGGGGATCATGCTGCGCAACGTCGAGAACCAGGGAGACCCCTGGGGTCTCGGCAGTTCCAAGCGCACCGAGTGGACAGAAGGTCTCGAATTCGAAGTGCCCGTCGTCTCCGGGACCATTCCCGAGGACGTCGAGTACCTGTACTGGGTGGGTTGCGCCGGGGCTCTCGATGAGCGCGCGCGCAAGACGACCCAAGCCACCGCCCGCCTTCTGCACCGCTCCGGGGTGCGCTTCGCCATCTTGGGGCCGCGCGAGAGCTGCACTGGAGATCCCGCACGCAGGCTCGGGAACGAGTACCTCTACCAGGAGCTGGCGAAGGCGAACATTGCCACCCTCGAAGAGGTGGGCGCCAAGAAGGTCGTGACCTCATGCCCCCACTGCTTCAACACCCTGGCACGCGAGTACCCCGACCTCGGTGGGAACTTCGAGGTCATCCACCATTCCCAGCTGCTCAGCTATCTGATCGCCGAGGGGCGCCTGGCGCCGGGGTCGATGGATGTATCGGTCACCTACCACGATCCGTGCTATCTCGGCCGACACAACAGGGTCTTCGACGAGCCCCGGAACGTTCTCGACTCGGTGTCCGGGGTCCGGCAGATCGAGATGCGCCGACACCGCGAGAAGGGATTCTGCTGCGGGGCGGGCGGCGCGCGGATGTGGATGGAGGAGAGCCTGGGCAAGAGGGTCAACCTCGAACGCACAGACGAGGCACTCTCCACCGGTGCGGACGTGGTCTCGACGGCATGTCCCTACTGCTTCATCATGATCGACGACGCGGTGAAGGACCGCCAGCGCGAGGACGAGGTGCGGGTACTCGACCTGTCGCAGGTGGTGGAGGAGTCGCTCGGAGCGGGCGCTGCCCAAGCACCGACCACCAGCGCCAAAGACTGACGTTCGCCACCCCCTGCCAAGGTTCGGGTTGAAAGAGGCCAGAGGTCCGTACCTCACCGACCGGCCCACTCATCGACCGACCTGCTCCGAGCACGCTGACCGACCGACACTCAGAATTCGCAGAGCGGAAATCGTCCCGAAACAATGCGCTGCGAAGCTTGGTGCATGGCGGACATCTTCGATGGCTCCGCGCCCGCGAGCGGGCGTAGCGACGGGCTGTCAATCTGGTGTACCCGGGCGTGACATATCGAGGAAGATCCAGTCTCCCCCTCGGGTGGGTGTGGGCGGTGAGGAGCCAAAATGCCGAAGACGGGCGACAAATGCACGCAGATTGGCAGGAGCCGTTCGCCGGCTCCGACCGAGTAGCCGACTAGCAGACCAGAGGGGACTTTCTACATGGCGAACCCCGTGAGCCTGAGCAATGAGGCGCGCTATCCTTTCTTGGTGCCGGGAGGTCGCGGTCCTGACGACTTGTCGGCAGGCGCCCCTCCCCGGCTGAGCCTCTGGCAGCGTCTGCTTCTCGTCCTCCCGCGCCTGAAGCGCGACCAGGAAAAGGCGCCGCTAGGCGACCGGCTGCGCAATGCCGTCGTGAAGCCGGTCGAGCCCGACGCGGCCTCGACCGCCAAAGTTTCGGACGAACCGCTGTCGGTCGAGGAGCTCGAAGCCGCGGTCAGATCCGCCGACGACAAGGAACGGCTCATCGGGCTGTTCGCTGCGCCGGTCGCCGCTGCCATCGGGATCCTCGTCATCAGCGCCCTGATCTCCAACGACCCCCCGGCCTTCCTGAAGAACGGCCAGGTCAACAAGCTCCACGTAAGTCTGTCGCTCTACCACGACCTGACCGTCGTCCTCCTGGGCCTGTCGGTGCTGATGCTCGTGACGGCGTGGTTCCGCAAGCGTCTCTACCTAGCCATTCTGATGGCCCTCTACGGGTTGGCCGTTTTCAACCTCCATTACTGGGGATTCGGGATCCCCTTCCTCCTGGGTGGCTCCTGGCTGTTGGTGCGCTCGTACCGGTTGCAGCGGGACTTGCGCGAAGCGACCGGCGAAACGCCGTCGCGCCCCGGCGCTCGACAGCGGCGGGGTGGTGCCACGGCGACGATGTCACGTCCCCAACCGAACAAGAGGTACACGCCGCCGGTCTCACCGTCCAAGCGGTAGCCGTCATCGAAGCCGGAGAGCCACGCCCTAGCGACGTACCATGCTGATGTGCTGGCGCCTCAGGACCAGCGCTCCCACGAGGAGCGCGAGGACGACCAGCAGGATCGTCGGGAGAACGAACACCCTCGATGACGGGTGCTCGGTCGCCAAGGCGCGGACCGTCGAAAGGAGCGCCGGGTCGCCTGGGACGGTGACCGACCGGAGCTTCGCCCCGGGAGCGTGAAATGTGTTTCCGGGGATGGCCTCGCTGTAGCGATGGCCATCGACCGTGAAAGTCCCCCTGCACTCGTAGCCGACCAGGTTGCTGCCGCTGCCTCCCATCAGGCCGCGGCACCCGGACACTGTGACCTCGACCGCGACACCGTGCTGGCGCAGACTCGTGATTTGGGCGTTCTTCTGGGTTCCGGCCAGGAAGAGAACGACGACTAGGACCGTCAGGGTCAGAAGACAGACACCGACGACGACACGAGCGACACGGCGAGCGTCTACCGCCACGCCGGCCCCACGGAGGGTCGTGACGGGCTCGTCGGATGTATCACCGTTCCCGACTGCCGCCTCGGTGTCCCCGGGGGTCGTCCCTGTGGGAGCCGTTTGCTCCGGCGCGATCATCGGTCCGTCCGTTTCTGCTGCTGGCCCGTTCGCCGCGAGCCGCTGTCCTCCGGCGATTCGCAGATCGTAGCGGCGAGGCTCTCGCCGGGGACCCTGCACCGGTGCGCGACCGCGATGGGCGAGACCGAGAAGCGGGTTCCGCCGAGGTCGCCTCGTTGATCACGACCGTGGCTGGGCATCTCCAGTTCACGCGTTGGTAACACGGACGTGACTGTTTGGAAACTCCTGACATGCATTCTTTCGGCGGCGGGGCCAACCGCCTGCGTGCCTCGGCGTACCCAGTGCTCAGTGACACCCTGTCCAGGACACGGGCGCCCAGGACGCACTGACCGTACGAGAGGAGTGCTCGAGCCGTGCACCTGCTAGGCGCTGCAGTTCCGGTTCCCTATCCCAGTTGGCTGAACACGGGCGACAACACGTGGCAGTTGGTGGCCGCCACGTTCGTCGGCATGATGAGCCTTCCCGCCCTGGCGGTTCTCTACGCGTCGATCGTCCAGAAGAAGTGGGCGGTGAACGTGCTGGCCATGATGTTCGCCGGGTTCTCACTGGTCCTGGTCGCGTGGGTGCTGTGGTCCTACAAGATGGGCTTCGGTGCCACCTCGATCGGCGGCGGGGTGAGGAACGGGGTCCAGACTCAACTCGCCCATGTGGGGTGGGTGAAGCACTTCTTCGAGAACCTGGTCGGCAAGCCGGGCCAGATCACAAACAGCGTGGGCGAACAGGGCAAGGCGGTGTCGGCGGCCAACACCTCCATCCCGTTCCACTTCCCCACGACGACGCTCGCCTACTTCCAGTTCGTCTTCGCCGCCATCACCCCTCTGCTCTTCCTGGGGAGCGTGGTGGGCCGGATCAAGTTCAGCGCCTGGTGCCTCCTGGTGCCGCTGTGGTCGACCTTCGTCTACGCCGTGGACGCCTTCTTGCTGTGGGGCGGCGGCTACTTCGCCCAGGAGGGCTCGCTCGACTTCTCCGGTGGGTACGTCATCCACATGTCCGCCGGTGTCTCGGGCTTCGTGGCGGCCTGGGTCCTCGGACCGCGACTGCTTCGAGATCGCCAGCACGCCATCCCCAACAACCTCGTCATCGCCGCGGTCGGAGCCGGGATCCTGTGGCTCGGCTGGAACGGCTTCAACGGCGGTGACCCGTACTACGCGGGAGTCGACGCCGCCGCGGCCGTGGTCAACACGAACCTCGCCACAGCCGTCGGAGTGCTCGTGTGGATGGGGCTGGACGGCTGGCTCTCCAAGTCGAAGAAGCCTACGTTCCTGGGCGGTGTGAACGGCATGATCTGCGGCCTGGTCGCGATCACGCCCTGCGCCGGGTGGGTCAACGGCTGGGGCGCCATCGCCGACGGGGCGATCGCCACCGCCCTCGTCTGGGTGGCGTGGAACTACCTGTCCAAGGTCCGGCCCTTCTCGAGGGTGGACGATGCGCTCGGAGTCGTCTACACGCACGGCATGGCGGGCTTCACCGGTGGCATGCTCCTCGGCATCTTCGGCGATCCCAACATGCTCGAGTACGGCTGCGGCAAGCTCAACGCCAGCGGGCAGGTCGTGAGCGGCTCGGCCTACGGCGCGGCCCACGGGGGCTGCACGCCGTTCTCTGTGAGCGGCTTGATGTACACCGGCTCGGCCCATCAGCTGTGGGAGCAGTTCCGGGCCGCTTTGTGGGTCCTCTTCTGGTCGGCGCTCGTGACCTTCATATTGATGAAGCTCATCGGGCTGGTCCTGGGCGGTGCCCGTTACAAGGACGAGATCCTCGAGATCGGTGACCTCGCCATCCACGACGAGGAGGCCTTCCCCGAGGCGCCGCTCGCAGAGCGCGTCGGTGGCGGTGGGCCAGGAGCGGGCGCCTTCGCCTTGGCCGGCATCGGCACCCGCGCACTCCCACCCCCAGGCGATCCGGACGCTTCGCTAGGGTCTGGACCGGGGTTCGACTCCGAGAGCACGCACTGACGTCGTCGAGCGCACGAAAGGGAGCGCATAGACAATGAAGCTGATCGTGGCAGTGATCAAGCCCTTCAAGCTCGACGAGGTGAAGGAGGCGCTCAAGACGGCGGGCGTGCAGGGGATGACCCTGACCGAGGCCCAGGGATTCGGGCGCCAGCGAGGGCACACCGAGGTCTACCGGGGCGCTGAGTACGAGGTGGACTTCGTCCCGAAGATCCGGATCGAGGTCCTGGTCGACGACTCACAGGTAGACGAGGTGGTCGACGCCGTGGTGGGCAACGCCGCCACCGGGAAGATCGGCGACGGGAAGGTGTGGGTGGTGCCGGTCGACGCCGTGGTGCGCGTGCGCACGGGCGAGCGCGGAAAGGATGCCCTATAAGAAGGTAGTGCTCGTCTCGGTGACGCTCTCAGCCCGCCTGGCGGGCGACCGCCGCGGCCGCTTCCGCCACGGCGGCGGGGTCGCCGAGGAAACGGTCGTCTGAGACCGCCAGAGTCTCGTCCAATGCGAACATCCAAGGCACGCCCGTGGGCACCTCGAGCCCCACGATGTCGTCGTCGGATACCGACTTCAGGTGCTTGACCAAAGCGCGTATCGAGTTGCCGTGGGCGACGACGAGCACGCTGCCGAAGGCGCGCAGGTCGGGGACCATCACGTCCTCCCAGTAGGGCAAGAGCCGCGCCACCACGTCGGCCAGGCACTCGGTGGCAGGAAGGGCGCTCGCGGGAACGTCGCGATAGCGCGGATCGTGCAGAGGGTGGCGTTCGTCGGCAAGGGCCAAAGGTGGAGGTGGCGTGACGTAGCTGCGTCGCCACGTCCTCACCATCTCCAGCCCGAACTCCTCGGCCGTCTCCTTCTTGTTCTTGCCCTGTAGAGCCCCGTAGTGGCGCTCGTTCAAGCGCCAGTGCCGTCTCACAGGGAGCCAGGACCGGCCGAGCTCGTCGAGGGTCAGATTGGCGGTGCGCACGGCCCTCGTGAGCACCGAGGTGTGCACGACCCGCAGATCGAGGCCACGGCCCTGCTCGACGGCGAGGAGTCGGCCCGCCTCGACGGCCTCGGCCTCCCCTCGCGGGGTCAGGTCGACGTCGGTCCACCCCGTGAAGAGGTTCTCGGCGTTCCAGGTGGACTCGCCGTGCCGGAGGAGAACCAGCTCGGCCACGCCGCCGAGCCTAGTCCAGGCCTACCTCTGAGGGGGACGAAAAGGTCCCTCAGCAGGACTTTGTGGTAGGAGGTCCGAGCCAGCGCCCACCAGCCGTTAACTTGACACAAAAGCACTCAAGTTCGCTATACTTTTGTGAGTCAAGTTATGCCCTGGTGAGGTTCGCCAGGTACTCGGTCACGAAATCTGGAGGACATGGACATGCCCAAACCTGTCGGAATCGACCTCGGGACCACCAACTCCGTGGTGAGCGTCTTGGAGGCTGGGGATCCGGTCGTGATCCCCAACGCCGAGGGGGGCAGGACCACGCCGTCGATCGTCGCTTTCTCCAAGTCGGGTGGTGAGGTCCTCGTGGGAGAGGTGGCCAAGCGCCAGGCGGTCACCAACCCGGACCGTACCGTCCGCTCGGTGAAGCGTGACATGGGCACCTCCTGGAGCGTCGACATCGACGGCAAGAAGTACACGGCTCAGGAGATCTCCGCCCGCATCCTGCAGAAGCTGAAGAGGGATGCGGAGTCGTACCTGGGTGAGACGGTGACCCAGGCGGTGATCACGGTGCCCGCGTACTTCGACGACGCGCAACGCACCGCCACCAAGGAGGCGGGTCAGATCGCCGGGCTCGAGGTTCTTCGCATCATCAACGAGCCGACGGCCGCTGCTCTTGCCTACGGCCTGGACAAAGAGGTCAAGGAGCAGACCGTCCTCGTCTTCGACCTGGGCGGTGGGACGTTCGACGTGTCGGTTCTCGAGATCGGCGAGGGAGTGTTCGAGGTGAAGTCCACCTCGGGGAACACGCACCTGGGAGGTGACGACTGGGACCAGCGGATCATCGACTGGCTCGTGACCGAGTTCAAGAACACCGAGGGCGTGGACCTCTCCGCCGACAAGATGGCTCTCCAACGCCTGAAGGAAGCCGCCGAGAAGGCGAAGATCGAGCTCTCCTCCGTGCAGGAGACGACCATCAACCTGCCGTTCATCACCGCCACCTCCGAAGGGCCGAAGCACCTCGACATGAAGATCTCGCGTGCGAAGTTCACCGAGATGACAGCGGACCTGGTGGAGGCCTGTCGGGGCCCGTTCGAACAGGCAATCGGGGACGCCGGGTTACCGAAGTCGGCCATCGACCACGTCATCTTGGTGGGCGGCTCGACCCGCATGCCCGCCATCCAGGAGCTGGTGCAGGGCCTCACGGGCAAGGAGCCGCACAAAGGGGTGAACCCCGACGAGGTCGTCGCCGTGGGCGCCGCCATCCAGGCCGGCGTGCTGAAGGGCGAGGTGAAGGACATCCTCTTGCTCGACGTCACCCCGCTGAGCCTCGGCATCGAGACCAAGGGTGCGGTCATGCACCGTCTGATCGAGCGCAACACCACGATCCCGACGAAGCGGTCCGAGGTGTTCACCACCGCGGAGGACAACCAGCCTTCGGTGGAGATCCACGTGCTCCAGGGTGAGCGCGAGATGGCCATGTACAACAAGACGTTGGGCAAGTTCCAGCTCGTGGACCTGCCTCCCGCCCCGCGCGGCGTGCCTCAGATCGAGGTGACGTTCGACATCGACGCGAACGGGATCGTGCACGTCATGGCCCGCGACACGGCCACGGGCAAGCAGCAGTCGATGACGATCACCGGCCAGTCCTCCCTGCCGAAGGACGAGATCGATCGCATGGTGCGCGACGCCGAGGCTCACGCCGAGGACGACCGGCGCCGGCGCGAGGAGGCGGAGATCCGCAACAACGCCGATACCCTCGTGTACCAGACGGAGAAGTTGCTTCGCGAGCAGGGTGAGAAGTTCCAAGGTGACGAGAAGCGAACGGTGGAGTCTGCTCTGAGCACCTTGAAGGAGGCGCTCGGCGGCAGCGACGTCGAGAAGATCAAGAACGCCACCGAGGCGGTCATGAACGCGAGCCACGGCTTCACCCAGCGCCTTTACGAGGAGGCGGCCAAGACCCAGGGCGCGGCCTCGTCTTCCGGCGGCGCCGGCGCGCAGTCGGGGGAGCCGTCCGAGGACGAGGTGGTCGACGCCGAGATCGTCGATGAGCCCGGGGCATGAGCCCGCGGCCGGATGCCTCCGACGGCTCGCGCCCGCGTCAGCGCCACGAGGCTGGTGGCGGTCTCGGACCTCCCCCCGTCGGCGCGCGGACCGGGCGCGAACGCGAGGAGGAAGAACACCTGAGCGCAGGGGAGGCGAAGGCTGAAAGGCAGGTGGAGGTGCGTGGCGAGCCCGAGCGCGCGGAGGAAGAGGGCGTGAGCGTAGAGAAGGCGGAGGCCGATGAAGGAGCCGCGCTGGCGGCCGAGGTCGTGCAGGAGGACCTAGAGGCGGCACTCGTGCTTTCGCGGCGTGAACGTGACGAGTACTTCGAGATGTTGCGTCGCTTGCAGGCGGACTTCGAGAACTACAAGAAGCGCATGCTGCGTCACCAGACGGACCTGCTCGAAAGAGCCGCGCAGGGACTGGTCGTGAGCCTCCTTCCGGTGCTCGACGCCTTCGACTTGGCGCGCGTCCACCTCGGCGAGTCCACGGATCTTTCTCCGGAGGGCAAGGCGCTCGTGCAGGCCGCGGCGTTGTTGTTCGACACGTTGTCCAAGGAGGGTCTCGAGCGGTTGGACGACGCCGGCGCGCCCTTCGACCCCACCGTGCACGAGGCCGTCGAGCACGAGACCGCCGAGGCCCCCGACGGGGGTGGCACCCAGGGCGAGGCCGGCGAAACCAAGGCCGAAGACGACGCCAAGGCGGCAGGGCCCGTGGTGGCGGCGGTCCTGCGGGTGGGGTACCGCTGGAAGGGAAGGGTGATCCGACCGGCGATGGTGCGAGTGCGGGGATAGGACCGGTGTGCAGGGGACCGGTGTGCAGGGGACCAGGAGCTGAAGCTTGGTAGCACAGCGCGAATGGCTCGAGAAGGACTACTACGAGATCCTCGGGATTCCGTCGAGCGCGACGGACAAGGAGATCACGCGCGCTTACAGGAAGCTGGCCAAGCAGTACCACCCTGACGCCAACCCGGGGTCCGAGGAGCGCTTCAAGGAGATCAGCGCTGCATACGACGTGCTCGGTGATGCCGGCAAACGCAAGGAGTACGACGAGGTGCGCCGGCTCGGGGCGGCGGGGTTCGGGCAAGGCGGCTTCGGCGGTCCAGGTGGGGCGACGTTCAGGATCGACGACCTCGGTGACCTAGGTGACCTGTTCGGTGGTCTCGGAGGTGTCTTCGGTGGTCGTCGAGGGCGCGCCAGCGGACCGCGTCGTGGAGCAGATGTCGAAGCCGAGCTCTATCTGTCGTTCGAGGATGCCGTGCGCGGCGTGACCACGTCGGTGCACGTGGCAGGAGAGGCGCGATGTGAGACCTGCGGAGGATCGGGTGCTGCACCCGGCACCTCACCGGTCACCTGCGCGGCATGCCACGGCACGGGCGCGCTCGAGGAGAACCAGGGGCTCTTCTCGCTCAGCCGGATCTGCCCGACCTGTGCGGGGCGGGGGACGGTCGTGGAGAAGCCGTGCGCGACCTGCCGCGGGAGTGGGGTGACCCGCAGGACCCGCGAGGTGAAGGTGCGCATCCCCGCAGGGGTCGAAGACGGCCAGCGAATCCGCGTGAAGGGTCGCGGAGCCCCCGGGCGCGCCAACGGCCCTGCGGGCGATCTGTACGTGGTCACCCACGTGGGGAGCCACCCGTTCTTCGGCCGCAGAGGCAAGAACCTCACCTTGAACGTTCCGGTCACGTTCGCCGAGGCGGCGCTCGGAACCACGATCACCGTGCCGACGCTCGACGAGCCCGTCACCTTGCGCGTGCCACCCGGGACCGCTTCGGGACAGACCTTCCGGGTGAAGGGCCGGGGAGTTCCGGGCACCGGCCGGCGCGGCGGCGACTTGCTCGTCACCGTGGAGGTGGTGGTGCCGAAGAAGCTCAACCAGGCACAGCGCGCGGCCGTGGAGTCACTCGCGCGTGTCTCCGACCAAGCACCTCGTGCGCACTTGGGGGCGACGGGAAGATGAGCGACCTGGAGAACCCCGAGGACGCCGGAGTGCGAGAGGACGTGCGCGCCGTGTACGTGATCTCTGTGGCTGCTGAGCTTGCCGGCGTTCATCCTCAGACCCTCCGCATCTACGAACGAAAGGGACTGGTGGACCCCTCGCGCACGGGAGGCGGGAGCCGGAGGTACTCGCCGGCGGACATCGAACGTGTCCGGCGCATCGGGCACCTGACCGCCGCGGGTCTGAACCTCGAGGGAGTGCGGCGCGTCCTCGAGTTCGAGGCCCAGCTGGAGCAGCTGCGCATCGAGCTCGACCGGGTACGCGCAGAAGCAGCAGAGACCGTCGAGCGCATCCACCGCCAGTATCGTCGCGACCTGGTGCCGCTGCGGCAGGTGAGCCTGGTACGGCGCAACGCGACGAGACGGTCCCGTTAACCGATGGCCATGGACCCGAACCGTTGGACTCTCAGGACCCAGGAGGCCTTCGCTTCCGCTCTCGAGAGCGCGCGTGCCGCGAACCATCCCGAGGTCACCCCCGACCACCTGCTCGCGGCCCTCGTCGCACAGCCCGAGGGGCTCGCGTTGCCGCTGCTCAGCCGTGCGGGGGTGGAACCCGGGTCGATCGCCAACCGGCTGCGCGAGCGCATCGCTTCGTTGCCGAGGGCCTACGGGTCCACCGAGCCCCAGCTCTCGCGCGAGACGCGTGACGCGATCGACGCGGCGGACGCGCTGCGCCGGGACATGGGCGACGAGTACCTGTCGGTCGAGCACCTCCTGCTCGCCATGGCCGATCGCGTCGGCGTGTCGCGCGACCAGTTGCTTGCCGCACTTCGCGACGTGCGCGGGAGCCACCGGGTGACCTCGCAGACCCCCGAGGAGCAGTACCGGGCCTTGGAGCAGTACGGCCGCGATCTCACCGACCTGGCGCGCGCCGGGAAGCTCGATCCGGTGATAGGCCGCGACGAGGAGATTCGCCGTGTGATCCAGGTGCTCTCCCGGCGTACGAAGAACAACCCTGTGCTCATCGGCGAGCCCGGTGTCGGGAAGACGGCGATCGTGGAGGGCCTGGCGAACCGGATCGTCGAGGGTGACGTCCCCGAGGGCCTGCGCAACAAGCGTGTCGTGGCGCTCGACCTCTCGGCGATGGTGGCGGGTGCCAAGTACCGGGGCGAATTCGAGGAGCGCCTGAAGGCGGTGTTGAAGGAGATCAGCGACGCCGAGGGCGAGGTGATCACGTTCATCGACGAGCTGCACACGATCGTGGGCGCCGGTGGCGCAGAGGGAGCCATGGACGCCGGCAACATGATCAAGCCGATGCTCGCGCGTGGCGAGCTGCGCATGATCGGCGCCACCACCCTCGACGAGTACCGCCGTCACATCGAGAAGGACGCCGCGCTCGAGCGGCGATTCCAGCCGGTGTACGTCGCACCGCCTTCGGTGGGCGACACGATCGCCATCCTCCGGGGGTTGAAGGAGCGCTACGAGGTCCACCACGGGGTGCGGATCCAAGACGCCGCCCTCGTCGCCGCCGCGGTGCTCTCGGATCGCTACGTAGCCGGTCGGTTCCTTCCCGACAAGGCCATCGACCTCATGGACGAGGCTGCCAGCCGGCTTCGCATCGAGATCGACTCCATGCCCATCGAGATCGACGTCGTCACGAGGCGCATGCGCCAGCTCGAGATCGAGCGCGTGGCGCTCGCCAGGGAGACCGACCCTGTCTCAGCGGAGCGCCTGAGCCGCCTGGAGGAGGAGCTGGCCAACCTGAAGGAGCGGGCCGACGCCATGACGGCGCGGTGGCAGTCGGAGAAGGACGCGATCTCCGCCATCCGTTCGTTGAAGGAGGAGTTGGAGGTGCGGCGTGGCGAGGCGGAGCGTTTCGCACGTGACGGAGATCTGACGCGCGCCTCTGAGATCCGCTACGGGGTCGTGCCGGACCTGGAGAGGCGGGTGGAGGAGGCCACGAAGGCACTCGCGGAGTCCCAGAGCGAGGGAGCCATGCTGAAGGAGGAGGTGGACGCCGAGGACGTGGCCGAGGTCGTGAGCCGTTGGACAGGCATCCCCGTCACCCGGCTCATGGAGTCCGAGCTGCAGAAGCTCGTGCACATGGAGGACGCGCTGCGAGCGCGCGTGGTGGGCCAGGACGAGGCCGTGACCGCTGTGGCCAACGCCATCCGGCGAAGCCGCGCGGGGCTCTCGGATCCGAACCGGCCGATCGGCTCGTTTCTGTTCCTCGGCCCGACGGGGGTGGGAAAGACCGAGCTGGCGCGGGTGCTCGCGGGGTTCCTCTTCGACGACGACCGGGCGATGGTACGCGTCGACATGGGCGAGTACCAGGAGAAGCACACCGTGTCGCGTCTCGTGGGCGCCCCGCCGGGATACGTCGGCTACGAGGAGGGCGGCCAGCTGACGGAGGCGGTGCGGCGCAGGCCCTACGCGGTGGTGCTCTTGGACGAGATCGAAAAGGCCCACCCCGACGTGTTCAACGTGCTGCTGCAGGTGCTCGAGGACGGGCGCCTGACCGACGGGCAGGGCCGCACCGTGGGCTTCACCAACGTCGTGCTCATAATGACCTCGAACCTGCCCGGCGACCCGCGTGACTTCTTCAAGCCCGAGTTCTTCAACCGGATAGACGAGGTCGTGCGCTTCCGTCATCTGGACAGGGACGACCTGCGGCGGATCGTGGATATCCAGCTCGAGCAGCTGCGGACGCGCCTCGCCGAGCGGCGCCTCGGGCTGGAGGTGACCGAGGCGGCGCGCGACTGGCTCGCCTCTTCGGGATACGACCGCGATCTCGGGGCCCGACCCCTTCGCCGGGTGCTCCAGCGCGGCGTCGAGGACGCCTTGGCGCTAGCCCTTCTGGAAGGGCGCTACTCCGACGGCGACACGGTAGTGGTGGACGCCCCGGCAGGTGCCGGCGCGCTGGAGCTGCGCTGACGCGAAAGGGCAGGTGGCGCCCACCTCGGTCCCCGCTCGCTCTCCTTCGGGCTCCTACAGGCCCCTGAGTACACTTGGGTCGCAGTCCGTACCATCGAAACCAGGAGCGCGCGTGCCCGTAACCGTTGTGGTCGGTACCCAATGGGGCGACGAGGGCAAAGGCAAGCTCACAGACTTGCTCGCTAGAGAGATGCAGGTGGTCGTCCGTTACCAGGGCGGCCACAACGCCGGCCACACCGTGGTGGTGGACGGCAAGACCTTCGCCTTGCAGCTCGTGCCGAGCGGGGTCCTCTACCCGCACATCACTCCAGTCATCGGCAACGGCGTCGTCGTGGACCCCGGCGTGTTGATCGACGAGCTCGACAGCCTTGCGGCCGAAGGGATCGACACCTCGAAGACGGTCGTGAGCGGCAACGCCCACCTGATCATGCCCTACCACCAGGAGCTCGACAGGGTCACCGAGCGCTATCTCGGGAAGAACTCCCTGGGCACGACCCGCCGCGGTATAGGCCCCGCTTACGCCGACAAAGCGGCCAGGGTCGGGCTTCGGGTCCAGGACCTTCTCGACGCCAAGATCTTCCGCCAGAAGCTCGACGTGGTGCTCAAGGAGAAGAATGCGGTGCTGGCCAAGGTGTACAACCGCCTGCCCATCGACGCCGACGCGGTGTGCGAGCGTTACCTGGGCGAGTACGCGCCACGCATCGAGCCCATGGTGGGCGACGCCGTGGCCCTGGTCCACGAGGTTCTGTCAGGTGGCGGCCACGTGTTGCTCGAGGGCGCGCAGGCGACGTTCTTGGACCTCGATCACGGCACCTATCCGTTCGTCACCTCCTCGAACCCGGTTGCAGGCGGAGCTTGCACGGGCACCGGCATCGGGCCGCGCCAGATAGACCGGGTGATCGGGATCGCCAAGGCCTACGTGACGCGGGTGGGCGCAGGACCGTTCCCCACCGAGTGCCACGACGAGGTCGCAGAGGTGCTCGTCGAGCGGGGCCACGAGTTCGGCACGAACACGGGCCGGCGTAGGCGCACGGGCTGGTTCGACGCCGTGCTGGCGCGCCAGGCGGTGCGGCTCAACTCCCTGTCGGAGGTGGCGCTCACGAAGCTCGACGTGCTCGACGTGTTCGACACCGTGAAGGTGTGCACCGGCTATCGCGCCGGCGATGAGCACTTCGTCTATCCGCCCTACCACCAGTCGGTCCTGCACCGGGTGGAGCCGGTCTACGAGGAGCTTCCCGGCTGGCGGACCGACCTCTCGAAGGCCACGGGCCTCGGGGACCTGCCCGGCGCGGTGCGCGATTACGTGGGCTTTCTGGCCGAGCAGATCGGGGTGCCTATCAAGCTGGTCGGCGTAGGACCGGGCCGAGAGCAATTCGTCCGGTTCGCGGCATGATCCTTCGGACGACCAGATGAGGGTGTGCGTCGTGGGTTCCGGCGGGCGCGAGCACTCGCTCGCCCTCGCCCTGGGACGCAGCGCGGACGTGGTGGTGACCCCGGGGAACCCCGGTATGCCGACTGTCACCTCCGAGGGCCGGCACATCACGGTCACCTACGCGCCGCCAGAGGCGGTCGAGGCAGACCTGGTGGTGGTGGGCCCCGAGCAACCGCTCGTGGACGGTCTCGCCGACCGTCTGCGCGCGATGGGCCTGGCGGTGTTCGGCCCGGGTGCCGACGGTGCGCGCCTCGAGGGCTCGAAGGCCTTCATGAAAGACGTGCTCGCCGAGGCGCGCGTCCCCACCGCGCGCTACGGCACTTTCGACACCCCCGCCGAGGCCACGTCTTTTCTTCGCGAGCTGCCCGGACCGTGGGTGGTGAAGACCGACGGCCTGGCCGGCGGCAAAGGCGTGCTTGTCACCGACTCGATCGAAGAGGCCGAGGCCGATCTCTCCGCCAAGCTCTCGGGCTCCAGCTTCGGCGACGCCGGGCGCAAAGTCGTGGTGGAGGAGGCTCTCGCCGGGCCCGAATGTTCGCTTCTGGTCCTCTGCGACGGGAGACGGGTGGTGCCGTTGGCGCCCGCTCAGGACTTCAAGCGGGTCGCGGACGGCGACGAAGGGCCCAACACCGGCGGCATGGGTGCGTACTCGCCCGTGCCGGTCGCGGACGAGCGTCTCGTGGACCGGGTGCTCGACGAGGCGGTGGAGCCGCTCCTCGGTGTGCTTCGTCGGCGCGGGATCGACTACCGGGGGGTGCTCTACGCGGGGCTCATCCTCACCGAGGACGGCCCGAAGGTGCTCGAGTACAACGTACGTTTCGGTGACCCCGAGACCCAGGTCGTGCTGCCGCGTCTCGACGAGGACCTGACGGGCATGCTGGCCGAGGCCGCTGCGGGGCGCTTGCGCACCGAGCCGCGCTCGCGACGAGACGCATGCGTGTGCGTGGTGCTCGCCTCCGAGGGCTACCCGATGTCCTCGCGCACCGGAGACGTGATCGAAGGCCTCGAGGCAGCCGCTGCGCGCGAAGGTGTGACGGTGTTCCACGCGGGCACCCGTCTCGACGACGAGGGCCGAGTCGTCACCGCCGGAGGCCGGGTCATAGATGTGAGCGCGCTTGCCCCGAGCATCTACGAGGCGAGGGAGCTCGCGTACCTCGCGGTCGGCGACATCAGCTGGCCGGGCATGCACTACCGGACCGACATCGCCGCCGAAGCCGGCGGTGCGGCCCGGTCGGCCCCGATCTCGGCCCGGTCGGCCCAGATCTCGGCCGACCAGGGCGTGCGCTTCGAGCAGGAGTGCCGACTGCCGTGATCCCGCGGTACTCCCTGCCGGAGATGGCGTCGCTCTTCACCGACGAGGCGCGCCTGGGACGCTGGCTCGAGGTCGAGATCCTGGCCGTCGAGGGATGGGCGTCGATCGGGGTGGTCCCGCCGACCGACGCCGCCGCGGTGCGAGCACGCGCGCCGGAAGTCGGGCCCGAGCTCGTGGCGGCCGTCGCCGAACGTGAAAAGGTCACCGACCACGACCTCGCGTCGTTCGTGGACGTGGTCCAAGAGGCGATCGGAGCGCCGGAGGGATCTTGGGTGCACTACGGTCTCACCTCCTCCGACGTGGTGGACACCGCCATGTGCGCCACGCTCACCGAGGCGGTCGACCTTCTCCTCGCAGCCTCCGACTCGTTGGTGAGCGTGTTGAAACGCCGGGCCGCAGAGCTCATCGACACGCCGATGGTGGGGCGTACCCACGGCATGCACGCTGAGCCGTTCGCGTTCGGCGCCAAGCTCGCCTTGTGGTGCCTGCAGGCCGACAGGGATCGCCAGCGCCTGCGCAGCGCGCGCGAACGAATCGCCGTCGGGAAGCTGTCAGGGGCTGTGGGCACCTACTCGAACATCGACCCGAAGGTGGAGGAGTTCGTGTGCCGCGCCCTCGGGCTCGACCCGGTCCCCGCCAACCAGGTGATAGCGCGCGACCGTCACGCCGAGCTGCTCTGGGCGTGCGCGGCTTGCGGCGCAACGGTGGAGACGATCGCAACCGAGGTCCGTCATCTCGCGCGCACGGAAGTGGCGGAGGTCGAAGAGGCCTTCGGCGCAGGACAAAAAGGCTCCTCGGCTATGCCGCACAAGCGAAACCCCATCCTCTCCGAGCGGTTGTGCGGCCTGGCCCGGCTGCTCAGGGGGTATCTCGCCACCGGGCTGGAGAACGTGGCACTGTGGCACGAGCGCGACATCTCCCACAGCTCGGTGGAGCGGGTCGTGCTGCCCGACGCCTGCCTCGTCACCTATTACGTCCTCCGCCGGTGCGCTTCGTTGCTCGAGGGGCTCGTGGTCCACGGCTCGCGCATGCGGCAGAACCTCGAGGAGGGCTCGCGGGGGCTCGTGTTCAGCCAGGCCGTCCTCCTGGCGCTCGTGGCGGGAGGGATGGAGCGCGACGTCGCATATCGCGTGGTGCAGCGCGACGCACGACGAGCCGCGCAGGAGCGACGGCACCTGCGTGCGGTGCTCGAGGAGGACGAAGAGGTCGCTCTCGGAGCCGACGAGATGGACGAGGCCTTCGACCTGGCGCGCTCGCTCTCCCAGGTGCACCGTTTCCTCGAGGCGATCGAGGACGTGAAGACCGGTGGTTAGGGGACCGGCGGGCGAGGGCGTGAACACCGGTGGGTAGCCGATGAGCATGGCGCTCTTGCACTCGGGCAAGGTGCGTGATCTCTACGACGCCGGGGACGGGCTGATCCTCATGGTGGCCTCCGACCGGATGTCGGCGTTCGACGTCGTGATGGCCGAGTCGATCCCGGAGAAGGGAAGGGTGCTCACGGCGATGACGGCGCACTGGCTCGGTGAGCTCGCCGACCTCGCTCCGAGCCACCTCGTCTCGGCCGATCCGGCCGACTTTCCTCCCTCTGTGTCGGATCTCGGCGGTGAGGCGGGTGTCGGCGGGCTCGCCGGGCGCGCGTTGCTCGTCCGCCGGGCGCAGATGCTGCCCATGGAGTGCATCGTGCGCGGCTACCTGGCGGGATCGGGGTGGAAGGAGTACCAGGAGTCGGGCACCTTGCACGGCACGGTGCTCCCGCCTGGCCTGAGGCAGGCGGAGAAGCTGCCTGAGCCGCTCTTCACCCCCTCCACCAAGGCGACGGGGGAACACGACCGCAACATCACGCTCGAAGAGGCGGCGGACCTGGTGGGAACAGAGATGGTGAACGTCGCGCGCGACCTGTGCATGGAGGCCTATCGGCGCGCGGCGCTCGTTGCCACGCGCCGAGGCCTGCTGGTGGCCGACACGAAGTTCGAGCTCGGTGTGATAGAGGGCGAGCTGGCGTTGTGCGACGAGGTGCTCACACCTGACTCGTCGCGCTTTTGGCCCGCGGAGGCATGGGAGCCGGGCACGAACCCGCCGTCGTTCGACAAGCAGCCGCTTCGAGACTGGCTGGAGGCGACGGGTTGGGACAAGCGTCCACCCCCGCCCGCTCTTCCTCCGCAGGTCGTGGCCGAGACCTCTACGCGTTACGTCACCGCGTACGAGTGGATGTGCGGGCGATCGCTCGCCGACTGGTACGGTGCAAAGCGGTGAGCTGCGCGTGAAGTTCGAGGCGTTAGTCGAGGTGCGTCTGCGGCCGGGTATCTCCGATCCGCAAGGGGCGACGATCGAGCGGGCCCTTCCGGCGCTCGGTTTCGACGGGGTGACAGACGTGCGGGTGGGAAAGGCGATCCATTTCGCCGTCGAGGCTCCCGACGAGGCGACTGCGCGAGAGGTGTCCATGGCCGTGACGGACCGCCTGCTCGCAAACCCTGTCATAGAAGAAGCAGAGGTGAGCGTCCGGTGAGCACTCGTATCGGGGTCGTCGTGTTTCCCGGGACGAACTGCGAGCACGACGTGGTGAAGGCGATGAGCTCACTGGCGGGCACCGAGGCGCCGGCTGCCACCGTGGAGCTCGTGTGGCACGGCGAGAGGTCGCTCTCCCACCTCGACGGTGTGGTACTGCCGGGGGGCTTTGCGCACGGCGACTACCTGCGTCCCGGAGCGATCGCCCGCTTCTCGAATGTGACCGACGCGCTGGCGAGGTTCGCCGCCGAGGGCGGCCCCGTGGTCGGGATCTGCAACGGCTTTCAGGTTCTCACCGAGGCGGGGCTCCTGCCGGGGGCGCTGCAGAAGAACAGCGGGCTGCGCTTCGTGTGCAAGAGCGTGGGGCTGCGTGTCTGCAGCACGCGCACGGTGCTCACGGGAGCCGTTTCGCAGGGACAGCGCCTTCGTTTGCCGATCAACCACTTCGAAGGCAATTACACCTGCGACCGGCGCACCCTCGACCGCCTTCGCGCCGAGGACTGTGTCGTCCTTCGCTACGAGGAGAACCCGAACGGATCGGTGGACGACATAGCCGGTGTGTGCAACACCGCAGGCAATGTCGTGGGTCTGATGCCGCATCCCGAACGCGCCTGTGACGCGCTCACCGGAGCGTTGGACGGGATGCCGCTTCTTCGCTCGCTGCTGGAGGCAGCCGATCGTCACGCGTCCCTGCCGGCTTGACGCGTCGCCTTACGGGCGTCTGCGGCCCTCGCCGCGTATGACCCCGGCGCGCTGGAGCACGGCAGGCCCCACACCGGCCGCGCGCCACACGCTGTAGGTGATCCCCTTGCGCTGGCCGTAGCCCCTGGCGACCTTTACGAAGCTCTTCTCCAAGGCAGCCAGGTCGTCACTGGAGCGCGCCCTGGCCAGCTCGGCTTCGAGGTCCTCCTTCTCCTTCAACAGGTGCAGGCGCGAGAGCGCGTCGGCGGACGAAAGACGCTCCTCTATCACCCTTAGACGGCGCGAGACCGCGTCCGGGGTGCGGCGTCGCCCGCGGCGTGGACGGTGCTTCTCGAGGGCCTCGAGGTAGTTGCGCACCGCCCTGCCCTCGGCTCGACCGGCGGCCAGGGCCAACTTGTGCTCGGTGGACATGGTCGGGCGCTTGCGCGTCTTTGCGTTCGTGGCTCGCGCGGCAGCTGCCCGACCAGCGGTCGTACGCCCGCCGGACGAGCCGGGGCGGCCCGGCGCGGTTCGGGCTGTTCGGGCACGGACAGTTCCGGCGCGACTCTTTCGGGCATTGGTCGTTCTGGCGCGAGGCATGGGAACCATTTTCCATGTTACGGAGGCGTAGATGCAAGACCGGCCGGGTCGTGCATGCATCCAATTCCCGACGTCCATATTCGTCGTTCGCCCGGAGGCGCATTGATCTCCGGGAGCACAACTCTAGGAGCACGACCCGAAGCGCAGCACGAGAAGCTCCGCTCGAGAAGCGCAGTTCCCAGAAGCAGTTTCGAGAAGCACGCCCAGAGCTGGGGTACGGTGGCGGTCATGGAGGGCGAGATTCCCTCGGGGTCGTCGACAGAGGCCGTCCACCGTGAGCTCGGTCTCACCGACGCCGAGGCCGAGCACATATCGGAGATCCTGGGGCGTGCTCCGAACCATCTCGAGCTCGCCATGTACGCGGTGATGTGGAGCGAGCACTGCTCGTACAAGTCGTCGCGCCTCCACCTGCGACGCCTTCCCACGGACGGACCGGGGGTCGTCGTCGGTCCCGGGGAGAACGCAGGCGTGGTCGACGTGGGCGACGGGATCGCAGCCGCCATGCGGATCGAGAGCCACAACCACCCGTCTGCGGTCGAGCCCTATCAGGGCGCGGCGACCGGCATCGGGGGGATCCTGCGCGACATCTTCACGATGGGGGCGCGCCCCATCGCGCTCATGGACCCGCTCTTCTTCGGGCCGTTGGAAGACGCACGCAACCGGTGGATCTTCGAAGGCGTCGTGTCGGGCATCTCAGGCTACGGAAACTCGGTGGGCGTGCCGACCATCAGCGGTGAGCTCACGTTCGCGCCGTGCTACAGCCGCAACCCGCTCGTGAACGTGCTGTGCCTGGGGCTCATGCCGATCGGTCGGATGGTGCTCGCGCGAGCGAGCGGCGAAGGCAACCTGGCGATCCTGCTCGGGGCGACGACCGGGCGTGACGGCATCGGCGGGGTGAGCGTGCTCGCCTCGGCCGGTTTCGCAGAGGACGACGCCGACGCGGCGAAGAGGCCGAGCGTGCAGGTGGGAGACCCCTTCGAGGAGAAGCGGCTGATCGAGGCGTGCCTGGAGCTGCTCGAGCGCGGGCTCGTCGTTGGGATACAGGACCTCGGTGGGGGCGGGCTGACCTGTGCCACCTCGGAGACGGCGGCGCGCGGCGGGATGGGGATGGACGTGGACGTGGACCAGGTGGTACGCCGCGAGCCCGCCATGGAGCCGTTCGAGGTCATGACCTCGGAGAGCCAGGAGCGCATGCTCGCCATCGTCTCTCCCGCCGACCTCGCCGCGGTCGAAGAGGTGTGCTCGCGCTGGGAGGTACGCGCCAGCGTGATCGGGACCGTGACCGCGCCCGCGCGGGCCCACGGAGGCACCTCCTCCGACTCGCGCGCCGCCGACCAGGTCGACCTACCGGGGCGCCTGCGGGTGCTCAATTCCTCCGGCAGCGTCCTCGCGGACGTCCCTGCCGCCTCTCTGTCCGAGGACGCGCCGCTCTACGACCGTGCGATGGCGCCGCCCGCCGACCTCGCCGCCAGGATGGCCGACGACCCCGGCGCCCTCGAGGCCCCGGCGGACTGCGGGGCGGAGGTGCTCGAGATGCTGGCGGACCCTTCGTGGGTCTACCGCCAGTACGACCACCAGCTCTTCCTGAACACCGTGGAGGGACCCGGCGGTGACGCGGCGGTCTTGCGACTGGCGGGGCCGGGCATCCCCCCGAGCCGGCGCGCGCTCGCGATCTCCACTGACTCGAACCCGCGCTGGTGCGCGCTCGACCCGCGCCTCGGCACGACCCTCACCGTGGCGGAGTCGGCCCTGAACATCGCCTGCGCGGGAGCGCGGCCGGTCGCCCTCGTGAACTGTCTGAACTTCGGGAACCCCGAGCACCCGGAGGTCATGTGGCAGCTCTCGGAGGCGATCGACGGGATGGCGGAGGCTTGCAGGGCACTTCGCATCCCGGTGATCGGGGGCAACGTGAGCTTCTACAACGAGAGCGCGGGCCAAGACATCGACCCCACCCCGGTCGTAGCCACACTCGGCGTGATCGAGCGCCTGGACCACAGGCCGCCTCGAGCCGTCTTCGAAGAGGGCGCGTCGGTCGTGCTGCTCGGCGCGCCCTCGGCCGAGCTCGCAGGGTCGCGCTGGGCGACGGAACTGCGCTCGCATCGCGGCGGGAAGCTCCCCGCGATAGATCTGCACATTCACGAGGCGCTGCTCGCGCTCGTCGCCGACCTCGTTCGCAGTCGGGGGTTGGTGGCGGGGATACACGATGTCTCGGGAGGCGGGCTCGGGGTCGCGCTGGCGGAGTGCGCGCTGTCCTCGGGTGTGGGCTGCGAGGTGGGGGGTGTGGCATCACATCGCGAGCTGTTCAGCGAGTCACCGGGGCGCGTCGTGCTCTGCAGCGCGCGCCCCGACCAGGTTCGCGAGCGCGCCGAGCACGCCGGGGTGCCCGCGCGGGTGATCGGAAAGGCGGGAGGCGCGTCTCTCGTGGTCGAAGGTCTGTTGGACCTGTCGGTTAGAGAGGTCACAGAGTCGTGGCGCAGGGCTTTGCCGGCCGCGCTGGGCGAGCCGGTTTGACCGTCGATCGGCGGCTGGCCGGCTCGACCAGCGGGCGCCAGGCGGATCTGCCGTGGGGCGCTCCTCTCAGGGTCGGCGTGCCTCGAGAGCCTCCAAGACGTCGTCGGGTACGGCGAGATCGCCGAAGCCGGTCCCCACACACAGCCCCGGCTTGAAGCTCCCGTGGTAGTCGGAGCCTCCCGTGGCCACGAGGCCCGCGCGTGCCGCGATGTCGCAGAGCAGCCTCCGCTCCTCGGCGCCGTAGGCGCCGTAGATCGCCTCGATCCCGCACAGACCGGACTCGGCGAGCTCGGCGGCGAGATGTCCGAGGGCGCGCGGCTCGAGCCCGAGGCTGAGCGGGTGGGCCAGGACGGCGACGGCGCCCGAGGCTTCTGCGAGCTGCACGATCCGGGCGACGCTGGTCCGGGCCTTCGGTACGTAGGCGGGACGGCCTTCTGCGAGCCAGCGGCCGAAGGCGTTGTCGATGTCCTCGGCCGCCCCGGCGCGAACCAGAGCCCGGGCGAAGTGCGGGCGGCCGAGGCCCTCCTCGCCACCGGCCTGTTCCACCATGGCCTCGTAGTCGATCCCGGCTCCGAGCTCGGCGAGTCGGGCCACGAGCCCGCGGTTTCGCTCGGCACGGTCGGCGCGCATGGCGGCGAGCTCGTCGGCGAGCGGGCCCGGGGCGTCTTCCACGAAGTAGACGAGGACGTGCACCGACCCGCTGACCGGGCCGCTTCCGGGCGGAGGAGCCGGTTTCGTGCACGAGACCTCGCACCCCAGCACGAGGGTTATCCCGACGCGCCCGGCCGTTTCTGCGGCCGGGCGCAGCCCGGCCAGGCTGTCGTGGTCCGTCAGCGCCACCGCAGAGCAACCAGCCTCGGCGGCCAACTCGCAGATCCGCTCGGGCGGCTCGGAGCCGTCGGAGACCGTCGAATGCGTGTGGAGGTCGATCACTGGCCCGGGAGGTTACCGGCGGAGTCGGCCGCGCCCCGGCCGGGTAAGCTCGGAGCGCGGCTAGAGGGATGCGCTCGTCGGAGATCGAGCACAGCGAGGGCAGCGATCATGAGGTCCCTTTGAGGGAGTCCTGCGGCGTCTTCGGCGTCTACGCCCCCGGTAGGGGGGTGGCTCAGCTCACCTTCGACGGCCTCTACGCGCTCCAGCACCGGGGCCAGGAGTCCGCCGGCATGGCCGTGAGCGACGGCGAGGGCATAACGGTGGTGAAGGAGATGGGCCTCGTCACGACGGTCTTCGACGAGCGGACGCTCTCCTGCCTGCCGGGGCACCTGGCCATCGGCCACACGCGCTACTCGACGACGGGTGACTCGAACTGGCGAAACGCCCAGCCCATGTACCGGTCGGTCGGCGGCGCCGGGTTCGCCCTCGGTCACAACGGGAACCTCACGAACACGGCGGAGCTCGCCGAGCAGGCGGGCATGCTGCCGGGGATGGTGGCGTCCGACAGCGATCTGGTCGCCGAGCTGCTGGCCAGGCATTGCCCTGCGGTGCCGTTGAACGAGAGCCCCGGTGCCGACGGGCAGAACGGGCAGAAGGCAAGTGACGGCCTCGCTTCGTCCGCCGGGGTCGGTGAAGGTGCCTTCGACGAGGCGCTCGAGAGCGCGCTGCGATCGGTGCTCCCGCTCATAGGGGGTGCGTTCTCCTTCGTGCTGCTCGACTCGAACCACCTGATGGGGGTGCGCGACCCCAACGGGCTTCGCCCGCTGTGCCTGGGGCGGCTCGCCCCCACCGGGCACCCCGGAGGCACCGGGCACCCGGAGGGATGGGTGCTCGCCTCGGAGTCGCCGGCGCTCGACGTCGTGGGAGCGAGCTTCGTGCGCGAGCTCGAGCCCGGAGAGCTCGTCGTCATCGACTCCTTCGGAGTGCGCTCCGAGCGCGTCTTCGCCGAGGAGCGGATCGACCCGCGGCTCTGCATCTTCGAGTTCGTCTACTTCGCCCGCCCGGACGCGCACCTGTACGGGCGCGAGGTGCACGGCGCGCGTCGGCGCATGGGGAAGATGCTCGCCGCGCAGGCCCCGGTGGACGCCGACATGGTGATGGGGGTGCCCGAGTCGGGGGTCCCCGCCGCCGAGGGGTACGCCCGCGCCAGCGGCATCCCCCACGGTCAGGGGCTCGTGAAGAACCGATACATAGGCCGAACGTTCATCACCCCGGGACAGGACGCGCGCGACGCCGGCGTACGGCGCAAGCTCAACCCGCTTCGCGAGAACATCGCCGGCAAGAGGCTCGTGGTCGTCGACGACTCGATCGTGCGCGGCACGACGCAGCGGGCGGTGGTGCGCATGCTCCGGGAGGCGGGCGCGACCGAGGTGCACCTGCGCCTCGCCTCGCCGCCGCTCGTCTGGCCCTGTTTCTACGGCATCGACATCCCCGATCGCCACGAGCTCGTGGCGGCGAACAGCTCGATGTCGGAGCTCGAGTCGTTCCTGGGGGCGGACTCGCTCGCCTACCTGTCGCTCGAGAACCTGGTGAGGGCTATCGACGCGCCCGGCGCCGGGTTCTGCACGGCTTGCCTGAACGGCGAGTACCCGGTCCCGGTCCCGGTCGAGGTCGAGGTCGGAGCGGTGCGCCGCCATGACGTCCCAGCGGCACCGGCCAGAGCCTGAGGTGCCCGCAACAGGGACCGGTGCTGCCGGTGGCCCCGCCACCTACGCCTCGGCGGGCGTCGACATGGCGGCGGGCGAGGCGGCGGTCGCACGGATCGAGAAGGCGGTCGCCTCGACCGCGCGGCCCGAGGTGCTCGGAGGGATCGGCGGGTTCGGCGGGGCCTTCGCCTTCGACCCCGCCGCGTACGACCGGCCTGTGCTCGTGGCCTGCACCGACGGGGTGGGCACGAAGGCGCTCGTGGCCCAGGCGGCCGGGCGCTACGACACGATCGGGATCGACCTGGTGGCGATGTGCGTCGACGACCTCGTCTGCATGGGGGCCGAGCCGCTGTTCCTCTTGGACTACGTGGCGGTCGGCAAGCTCGACCCCGAGCAGATGGAGAAGCTCGTGGCGGGTGTGGCCGACGGCTGCCGACAGGCGGGGTGCGCCCTTCTGGGCGGGGAGATGGCCGAGCACGCCGGCGCGATGGGACCGGGCGGCTTCGACCTCGCCGGCTTCGCGCTCGGCGCGGTCGACCGCGACGCGATGCTCGGGCCCGAACGAGTGGTCGTGGGGGACGTCCTCGTCGGCCTGGCATCGCCGGGCCTGCGCTCGAACGGTTACGCGCTCGCCCGCCACGTGCTCTTCGAGCGCGCCGGTCGCTCGCTCGAGGACCGGGCGTACGAGGGCGCGCCTCACTCTCTGGGCGACGAGCTGCTGCGTCCGTCGGTCGTCTACGCACCGGCCGTTGTGGCGGCCCTCGGCGTGGCGGAGGTGCACGCGGCCGCGCACGTCACCGGGGGCGGGATCGCCCAGAACCTCGCCCGGGCGCTGCCCGGCGGATGCGACGCGGTGGTCGACCGATCGGGATTCGAGACCCCGCGGATCTTTTCGGAGATCCAGAGCCTGGGTGACGTCGACGACGCCGAGATGGCGCGGGTATTCAACCTCGGAATCGGCATGTTGCTCGTCGTCGCGCCGGGATCCGTCGACGAGGCTCTCGGGGCCCTCGAGAGCGCTGGGCAGCGGGCGTCGGTGGCCGGGCGAGTGGTCGAGGGCACCGGACGTGTCCGGCTCGAGGCCTGAGCCTGGGGCCCGGCCTGAGACGCGACTTTAGAGCCGTGAATCGTTCAACGAACCCCACCGGGAGAGCTTCGGCGCCGACCGGGCGTCGCATCTGGACATGAGAGCCTGATCGGGAGAGACGATGCGAGCCGCCGTCTACGAGCAGCTCGGTCCCGCGCAGGTGCTGCACGTGACGGAGCTGCCCGATCCCCGTCCCGGGCCCGGGGAGGTGCGCGTCAAGGTACGGGTGTCCGGTGTGAACCCGACCGACTGGAAGTCGCGTGCAGCGGGCCCCGGCAAGCAGATGCCCTTCGAGTACGTGGTGCCGAACCAGGACGGCGCCGGTGAGGTCGACGCCGTGGGAGAGGGGGTGGACCCGCGGCGCCTCGGCGAGCGGGTGTGGCTGTACTTGGCCCAGTGGCAGCGCCAACACGGGACCGCCTCGCAGTGGGTGTGTCTCGATGCGCGCCAGGCGGTGCCGCTTCCGACGACCGTGGGCTTCGAGCTCGGCGCCAGCCTGGGCGTCCCGGCTCTCACGGCCGCGCACGCCCTCATGTGCGACGGGCCGATCGAGGCGAAGACGGTGTTGGTCCCGGGGGGTGCCGGTGCCGTCGGGCACTTCGCGATCGAGCTCGCGCGCCGAGCGGGCGCCAGGGTGATAACGACGGTGAGCAGCGATCACAAGGCCGAGCTCGCCCGGGCTGCCGGCGCACACGTGGTGGTGAACTACGCCGAAGGTGACACCCTCGGAGCGATCGAGTCGGCCGCGCCCAACGGAGTGGACCGGGTCGTGGAGGTGGCTCCCTCGAACCTGGCACTCGACGCGCAGGTCTTGGCGCCGCACGGAGTCGTGGTCCTCTACGCCTCGACCGACGAGGATCCCGATCTGCCGGTGCGGCCCTTCATGGTCACCAACGCCGTCGTGCGCTTCATGCTCCTCTACGGCATCACCGACGACGAGCTCGACGACGCCGTGGCGCACGTCTCGGGCGCGTTGGCGGAGGGGGCGCTCAGCACCCTTCCGTTCCATCGCTTTCGCCTGGACGAGATAGCGGACGCGCACCGGGCGGTGGAGAACGGCGCCGTCGGCAAGGTGATCATCGACATCGACTGATCGCACGAGTTTCCGACGGCGCCCGCGCGCCTATGTCCGGTCCGCGCAGCGAGACGCCTCGCCTACCCCGGTGGCAGGTCGGCCAAGCGGCAGGGGATGTCGGCGTCCTCGTCGAGATGATGACTGGCGCAGACGCGGTGGTAACCGTCGGCCACTATGAGCGCCACGCCGTCGCCTGCCCGGCCCCGCACGAGCAAGACCGGCGAGAGCTGGTCGCCCTCTCTAACCTTCTTCAGGTCCTTGGCCACGTGCACGTTGTCGACCGGCAGGAGATCGAGCCTGCTAGCACGAAGCAGGTCCTTCGCCTTGCGTCTTTCGAGCGGTGCAGCCCGTAGTGCCGCGACGGCTGCACTCGCCGCCGACTCTTCGAGGACCAGGGTGAGGTAGTCGTGCGCCGCCGGGTAGTCGTGCTCGTCGGGCTCGTCCTTCCAGTGCTCTCTCACGAGCCCTCCTTCACGGCCGCCCCTCCACGCGATGGAGAGAAAGGTGCCCGAGGTGCCCTAGGTGCCCTGCGAATGGCAGGCGCAGCCGCCTCCACAGGAGCCGGGTACCGCAGAACCACATGCCGTCAACGGGGACGGCTCGGCCCTTCCCGTCGCAGCGAAGACCGAGATCAGCTTCACGACGTCGCCGTGGCCCGCGGGGCACAGCACCGCCGAGGACGCCTCGGCCACGGATCGGCGCTGCTCGAACGAGGTCTCGCATGTCTTGCA
Organism: Acidimicrobiales bacterium; assembly: GCA_050011255.1. GTDB lineage: Bacteria > Actinomycetota > Acidimicrobiia > Acidimicrobiales > UBA8190 > Bog-564. Next base: position 10,317 of record JBEKJK010000002.1, on the reverse strand, counting down.
GCGGTATTCGTAGACGGGCATCGATCCTCTTCGTCTGCTCGGGCCTCACGAGCGGCTTGGCTCGATCAGCTGATCCTAGGACCTATGGCTCCAGTGGTCGCGTCGTCCGGCTCGGTGAGCGCGCTCGCATCGGCCTCCGGCACCGGCACACGGGCCATCGTGCGCAGGGGGATCTCCTTCATGATCCAGCTGAGGAGGAACGCGAGCACGGTGACCGGCACGGCCACCAGGAACACGATCTGCAGCGCGTGGCTGAACGCGCCGAGGAACACGACGCGCTCCGCCGACGGCAGCCGGTTGATCTGTGCCGGGTTGGCGGCGACGCTCGACCCGTGGAGGAGCTTGAGCTGCGCCGGTGAGGCGTACGCCCTCAACTGCGCGAGGAGCCGGTTGTTGAACACGGCGCTCAGCACGGCGACGCCGAACACCCCGCCGATCGTGCGGAAGAACGTCGCCGTCGACGTGGCCACCCCGAGCCGGGCGAACGGCACGGAGTTCTGCACGGCGACGACCAGGACCTGCATGACCAGCCCGATGCCGAGCCCCACCACGACCATGTAGACGGCGACCACGTCGAACGACGTGTGAGGGCCGAGGCGCGACAACAGGGCCAGACCCCCGGCGAGCACCGCCGAGCCGACGATCGGGAAGACCTTGTACCGTCCCGTGCGTGTGACGAGCCGGCCGCTCGCGATGAACGTGCACAGCATGCCACCCACCACCGGCAGGAGCTCCAGGCCCGACGCGGTGGGCGAGGCCCCGTGGACGGTCTGCAGGTACAGGGGCAGATAGACGATCGCGCCGAACATGGAGAAGCCGATGATGAACCCGACCCCCGACGCGGCCGTGAAGGTGCGGTTGCGGAAAAGCGCGAGCGGGATGACCGGCTCGGCGGCCCTGGTCTCCACGAGGCAGAAGGCGACGAGCATCACCAAGGCGACGACGCCGAGCCCGATGATCGTCGCCGACCCCCACGCGTATTCGGTCCCGCCCCACGTGGTGAGGAGGATGATGGAAGTGACCCCCGCGGACAGAAGCGCCGTTCCCGACCAGTCGATCCGGTGGGGCACCCGCCTGACGGGGATGTGCAGCACCGTCGCGATCGCGAACAGGGCGACGACGCCGATCGGCACGTTGACGTAGAAGACCCACCGCCACGACAGGTGCTGCGTGAGCCATCCGCCGGCGAGCGGTCCGAGCACGCTCGACAGGCCGAACACGGCGCCGAAGTACCCCATGTAGCGTCCGCGCTGGCGAGCCGGCACGACGTCGCCGATGATCGCTTGCGCCCCCACCATCAACCCGCCTGCCCCGATGCCCTGCACGGCCCGGAAGGCGATGAGCTCGACCATGTGCGGCGAAAGCCCCGACAGCATCGAGCCGGCGAGGAAGATCAGGATCGAGAGCTGGAAGAGGTTCTTCCGACCGTAGAGGTCACCGAGCTTGCCCCAAAGCGGTGTGGAGATCGTGGCGGTGAGCAGGTACGCGGTGACGACCCACGACAGATGGTTCAGGCCGTGCAGATCGCCTGCGATCGTGGGCAGCGCCGTCGCGACGATCGTCTGATCGAGCGCTGCAAGGAACATGCCGAGCATGAGCGCGCCCAGGATCACGAGGATCCGGCGGTGCTCGACCTTGGTGAATTCGTGCTCGGCGGGCGCCTCGGGCGCCGTCAGGATCTCAGAGGCCACGGGCATCCTCTACGTCGTGTGCGTCGTGTGCGTCGTGTGCGTCGTGTGCGTCGTGTGCGTCGTGTGCGTCGTGTGCGTCGTGCTCGAGCGCGCACGAGAACCGGCCGAGCAGCGATGCGAAGGCGGCGAGGTCGGCGTCGCCCCAACCCTCGAACAGCCGCCCGAGCCAGGCTCGTCGGGCGTCCCGCATTCGCCCGAGGGTCCGCCGCCCCGCCGGTGTCAGCTCGATGCGCGTGGCGCGCCGGTCATCGGGGTCGGCGTGACGGACGACGAGCCCTGTTTGTTCGAGCCGCTGGACCTTGCGAGTGACCGCCGGGGCGTCGACCCCGAGCAACTCCGCCAATTCCGTGACCCGGAGCGCGCTGTGATGGACGTGCAGTTCGTGAAGCAGAGCCGCGCCGGCGCGGTCGACCCGCACGCCCGCCGCCTGGAGCAGGCGTTCGTGTACTCGGACCAGCGTGACCGACCTGGCCACTATCTGCAGGGCCGTCTGGATCTGATCGACGGGTTCGTCGGTGGGCCCCGGGGCGGAGCCCGCCGGCGATGTAGTTGCTTTCAGCATATAAACATTATAGACACCTGACCGGACACCGCACCCCAACCCTCCTGTCGTGTTCCTTGCAGATCGAGTCTCCTCTCAATCCGAACGTCGGGGGCTGGCTCTTGCATTCCGCGGGCTCATTGGAGCTTGGTGCCCGCGCCTGGTCGCAGGCTCAGCTCGGATCGACGACCACCGTTGGTTCCACGCGGATCTCCGTGCGGAGCGAGTTCGCGACGTAGCACTCACGGTGGGCAACCTCGACCAGATGGTTGACGCGCTCCGCGCTCGTACCCGGAGCGACCCTGATCGTGGGGCGAAGCACGACGGCGGTCAATCGCGTCGGCGGATCGTCTTCGGGCATCACACCCTCCGCCTCGTCGTCATAGTCCCTGACGTCCACGCGGGCACGCGCAGCCAAAGCGAGAAAACTCAGGAGTTGGCACGACGCGGCGGCAGCGACGACAAGCTGTTCGGGATTGGGCAAAGCCGGATCACCCCGAAAGGCAGGATCGGCTGACAGCACAAGAGTCGCCGCACCGGGTGACAGACGGGCTTCGTGCCTGCGGCCGTAAGTCTCATAACCGCCACCGGTCGAGCCCGACCAGCAACAACGTACGGCGTAGCGGTGGATACGAGGTTCGTGGTTCGAGGACACCATGCCGGGACGGTACACGACTCGCGGCGGAATTCCGTTCGGACGATCCTCTGGTTCGGGTGACTCGGGCGGCCGACGCGCGACGGGCCGCTCTACTCCCCGCGGTGGGCACTGATGCATCTGCTCGAAGAGACCGCCCAAGCTCCCGATCGGTGCTTCTCGGCCTCGCGGCGAACAAGATGGGGCTCATGTCAGGCGAGGCGTTTCAAGACCAGATGGTGGGGAACCACTGCTGGGGCTGCGGTTCTGAGAACCCCGAGGGTCTCCATCTCAAGAGCTACTGGTACGACGACGTTGCCGTTGCCGAATGGAGCTCGAGCTCGGAGTTCATGACAGGGCCTCGACACGTACTGAACGGCGGAATCATCGCCACGCTCCTCGACTGCCACGGCGTCTGTACCGCTGTCGCCAGTGCCTACCGGCGGGAGAATCGAGCTATTGGTACCGAACCGGCGATCTTGTACGTCACCGCGTCGATGACGGTTGACTACTTGCGCCCGACGCCAATTGATGCAGTCGTTCGGCTCGGGGCCAGGTTGGCGACGAACGAGGACCGCATGATCACGGTCGAATGCGTGCTGGAAGCCGCTGGCAAAGAGCGTGCCCGGGCGTCAGTTCGCGCCGTGCGCGTATCGCGCGATTGGCGTCACGCCGCAACCGGCTCAACCGAGCGGTAGGTGCGCGATGCTCGGCGGAGGCCGATGAGGGTCTGCGGCCTCCGCGTGCTCAGCCTGTTCTCATAGGCGCCTATAGGCGCGGTGGCCGACAAGGTGGTCGCCAAGATGCTCCGCGTGACGTGGCAGAGCGATTCGACCATGCCCACGCTGCACCAGCCGTGCTGCTCGGGCTCAGCGGCCGGCGCGTCGGCGAGGCGTGCGCCACGAACGTGGAGGTTCGGCACTCGAACGCGGCCCCGGCGCTAGAAGTCGAGGCGCCAGACCCGTTCGCCGTTGGCGAGCTCGTCTGTCGGTCGTAGTCCGCACGCTGCAGCCACGCCACCCGACGCGAGGTTCTGAGGGTGGATGCCGGCGGTGATCGCGGCCACCCTATGCACCCGGAGCCAGTCCACGAGCGCTGCGGCGGCCTCCTTGGCGAAACCTCTGCCCTGGTGCGCCGAGGCGATGATCCACGCGATGTCAGCTACGAGCTCGTCTCCGACCAAAGATGCCGAGGCCTGGACGGTCCCTACGAGACGCCCCTCGTCGGCCAGCCTGATGACCCAGTTGAGCCACCACTCGTTCGGTGCACCCGGGCCTTCCTGGAACCGTTGGTACCGGTCTCGCAGAGCACCGGCAGCTGGCGGGGTGCCACCTGTGAACCGGTAGAGATCAAGGTCGGCGAGCACCCTTGTCATCTCCTCGGCGTCGGACACTGCCAGAGGCTCGAGGACCAAGCGCGGCGTGGTGAGTCTCTCGGCAGACAAATCGGCGCGGTCCGCGGTCACCGACCCTGTCCGTGCTCGCGGGGTTGGTCGTCGTGAGCGGGTGCTGCGGACCCGCCGATGTCCTCCTGCAGGCGGTAAGGACGGCCGTAGCGGGGATGGTCCGGGCTCTCCCTCGTGGTCGGGACCGGCATCGATCCGGTGACCTCACGCTTTTCAGGCGCGCGCTCTGCCAACTGAGCTACCCGACCGTATCCACGTCCCAGATGACCGGGGCGGGCGGTCCTGACGGGATTTGAACCCGCGACCTCCGGCTTGACAGGCCGGCGTGCACTCCAGGCTGCACCACAGGACCCTACCTACTTCCGCTAGCCAGAGGCTATCCAACTACTCCTTGTCGCGTATTACAGGATTCAAGTGGGTTTCCCTTCCTATCTGCAAACAGTGCCCGACGCGTACGTCGCTGATGCACCGGAACGTCCCAGCAATCCGAGCGGCACCGTTATACAAGGCCTCAAGTCGAGTCTCTACGGTCCTTGACACCGACACGGAGCAGCATCACGTGCCTTGTAGGGGGGTCGCTCCCGCGTCGTACACAGGCAGACCGTCGTCTCCAAGCCGCACTCCGTCGGTGAGCCGGTGGGCCATGAACCTGCCGTCATGCATGAGGTGGACGACCTCGGCGTGGTGAGCGAGTGTGGCGGCGTCGGCTATGAGGCGGCGGTGGCAACGCCACCACACGCTCTCGGCGCACATCACACTGACCAGACCCGCTTCGGGTTCGGCGACCCGGCGGTTCGCCTCCGCCAGGACTTCGTCGAGGGCGTCAGCGAATTCCGGCGTCCGGACATGATCGGCGTACCCACGAAAAGCGGAGTGGCGAAGGGCAGTGTTGGACGAGTCGGCATGAGGCCGACGGAATCCTCCGAGTCGTGGGTCCCACCGGTAGGACAGTCCGGCTTGAGGGAGCCACTGTTCGAGCTCCGTACGCCGGAAGATTGGATTTCGCCTGCTTCCGGGAGCGCTTCGCACGTCCACCAACGACGAGACCCGAGCTCTGCTGAGCAACTCCGCAAATGTGTCCGCGGACAGAGTGCCGTGCCCAATTGTGACGAGCTTCATTCTCATCACGCTAAATGGGCGCACCGCTTCCCGCCATGTAGACGGACGGCGTAATGCTTACGGGGCGTCTCGCGGTCACACCCAGCCGAGGCTTGCCGGCACTATGCAGAGACTGAAGGCGATGACCAGCAGGCATAGCGTCGTCGTGACGACGCGATAAGGCCCGCGCATGCGGTGTTGAGGTGGCAACACGCGTGCCTCTAGGGCCAGCAAGAAGCCGAGGACGATCGGCAGGAGAAGCGCGTTCATCACTTCGACGATGATGACCAGATGGATGAGGTTCAAGCTGAAGAGCACGAATATCGCCCCGACGATGTGGGCGAGCGCATAAGTGATGTAGAAGTTCTTGGTCTGGCGGTTCGGTTTCTGGTTCAAGGTATGGGTCCACCCGAAGACTTCGGAGATTCCCCAGGCTCCGGCCAGCGACGCCACCAGCGCAGCCACTAGACCGGCACCGAGCACGGCCCCGCCGAGGAGGACCTTCGCGCCGACATCCCCCAGGAATGGCTGAAGCGCAGAGGACATGTCTCCTACGGTGTTGAGCACTGCCCCGGGACGGTGAAGACCCACCGTGGCCGCGAAGGCGAGCACCACCACGATCATGATCATCTGGGTGAGGACCGACCCCACTGCGGTGTCCCGGCGTTCGCTGCGGATGTGGCGGGGCAGAAGCCCTTTGTCGATGACGGCCCCCTGCTGGTAGAAGATCATCCACGGCATGATCACCGCACCGACGTTGGCAGCAAGCAGTTCTATGTACGAGGAGTTTCCGAGCGGAAGGTGTCCCAAGCCTCTGCCGATGGCATGAAGGCTCGGGTGAGCCAGCACCATTGCAGGGATGAAGACCAGCTCGGCCAATCCGAGTGCAATGCCGATGCGTTCAGCTCGCCGGTAGCTGCCGGTGAGCGCGATGCCTATCAGGAACGCCGCAGCGACCGGAACGGTGAGTGCACGGGGGATGCCGAACAGCTCGCCCACGCCGGCGACGCCGGCGAACTCGGTGATCAACGCTCCGATGACTGACGCCAAGAGTGTTCCGGCCGAGAGCAGTGCCCATCCCCGGCCGAAGCGTTCCCGGATGAGCGCCGCGTGGCCCTTGCCGGTGTGGATGCCGAGACGAACCGTCATCTCCTGGACGACGAAGAGGATCGGGATGAGCACGAGCTCGGGGAGGAGCATCCGGTAGCCCCATTGGGTGCCGGACTTAGCGGCCGTGATGAGGCTCCCGACGTCGGTGTCGGCGAGCATCACGACGAGGCCTGGGCCCCATATCGCCAGGAGTCCTGTGAAGAGCCAACGTTGGCGGGAGCGCTCGCGGGAGGCAACTGCTTCCAGGGCCGGAACCCCGGTGGAAGGAACGGCGCTGTACGCCATCAGAAAGTTAGGTTAGCCTAACCTAAGTTCGTCGGCCAAATCGACTGAAGACGATACGCGCCCGCTGTCAGCAGATGGTGGCAGGCCTCGGACGGCAAGTGGTGTGCACCACCTCATCCGTAGGTGCCCCGTCACTGCATCGAGTGTCTGCCTGGTTCATTGCCGGGCAAGTCGCGGGTCCATGGCCGGGCTCAGCGAACCTTCACGACGAGAGAGCCCACCGCATGGTCGTGCCACGCCTGCCTACGTTGGTCCCACAAAGGAGAGAGAGCGTTCAGCAGACCCGGGATGGCGAACAAGTACCAGAGCACGACGTAGATCAGCCAACGACCGAGAGCGCGGCCGAAGCCGATCGGTTGTCCTGAGGCCTCGCCGCGAACGGCGATGCCGACCGCCCGCTTACCGACGCTCTGGCTCTGACCGTCCAGGATCGCGAAGTAGAGGAGCTGGGCGATCACGACAATGAGCGACAGGTAGCGGAAGCTCGAGGCGAGATGCGTCGAACTGGTACCAGTCGCAGGGTTGAAGGTCGTGACGGACCTGAAGGCACCGAGGATGGCGAGGAGGATGGTACCGGGGACGCCGACCACGAGCCCGTCGATGAGAACAGCGCCAACGCGTTCCCACCAGTTGGCGAGTGGCCGGCCTAAGGGGTCGAGCGGTCCCGGTGACGGATATCCGTAACCGTAGGGGGCGGCGGGCGGGGGATAACCAGGGGTGCCGTAGCTATAAGGCGGCGCCTGTCCCCACGGGCCGGGTTGGCCGTACGGGTTCGGTGGTGTAGACGGCTGTGGCGGTGGCGGTGGGTACTGCGGCGGAAACGGTGATGGTGGCGGTGGGTATGAAGGAGGCCGGTAACCGGGGGGCTGCTGCGGGGCTTGACCACCGCCGGGAACCCGTTGGGAGGACTCGCCGGGATTACCTGGTTCCTCGTCAGTCACGATGTCTCCTGAAGGGTATGGCAGGCAGCCACCATAGCGAACCGCCCCAGTTGCCTCCGCGAGCTTCAACGGAAGCTCCTTCGCCCTCGTTGACGAGACAATGGTCGGGTCAGTGTGTGCCATTGGGACTAATACGCGTTGTCGTGGTTCGGGAGTGGCCAGAGGGGTAGGTTGACGGACTATTTGGGCAGTTGATCGCGTTCAGATCGTCCGATCTCGTGTGACCAGGGAAAATACGACTGGCGTGGCCACTGTGACAGTCTTGTCGGATGCAGTTCGGCTCCGAAGAGCTTGCGTGGGCGACCGGCGTCGTCGGTCGGTCGGTGCCGCCAACACCGCAGTATGTGTGGCCGTTGCTCGCCCACAGGCTCGGAGCCGAGGTCTGGGTGAAGCACGAGAATCACACACCCACCGGAGCGTTCAAGGTTCGGGGTGGCCTCGTGTACGCGGAACGGCTACGCATCGGGCGGCCGGAGGTCAAAGGAGTCGTTTCCGCCACGCGCGGCAACCACGGTCAGAGCATGGCCTTCGCCGGGAGGGTAGTAGGGCTCGACGTGACCATCGTCGTTCCTGAGGGCAATAGCCCGGAGAAGAACGCGGCGATGTGTGCCTTCGGCGCCGAGCTGATCGTGCACGGCCACGACTTCCAGGCCTCACGCGAGCACGCCAGCGCCATCGGCGTCGAGCGCGGGCTCGAGATCGTCCCCTCTTACCACCCCGATCTGGTGCTCGGCGTGGCCACGTACGCTCGCGAGCTGTTCGCCGCCGCCGGAGAACTCGACGCCGTATACGTGCCGGTAGGGATGGGTTCGGGAATCAGCGCCATCATCGGCGTGCGAGACCTTCTCGGTCTGCGCACCGAGGTGATCGGGGTCGTAGCGGCGGCGGCACCCGCGACAGCGTGTTCGATGGTAGCCGGGCGAGTCGTCACTACCGAGACTGCAGAGACGTTTGTCGACGGAGTTGCGTGCCGAGTCCCGGACGCCGACGCCATCGCAGTCATCTGCGCCGGCGCTGCTCGCGTCTTGACGATCAGCGAGGACGACGCGGCCGAGGCGATGCGGGTCCTGTTCACGACCACCCACAACGCCGCCGAACCCGCAGGCGCTCTAGCGCTTGCCGGCCTGCTCGCAGAGCGCTCCTGGGCGGCCGGAAAGCGCGTGGCGGTGATCCAGACCGGCGGGAACGTCGACGCGGACATGTTCCTCCGGGTCCTTGCCGGGCAAACCCCGGCCGCGTGAAGAGCTTCCACAAATCGGGCGCAGCTACTGCGGCGGCCAGCGAGCAGAGATCGAGCAGCTAGGCAAGGTCGAGCGTTCTGTACGAGCTGCTTACGGGTCGAGCGATTTGGACTTGCCCCGGCGTTTGACGGCGTTCAGCTACGAGGAACGTCTCGCGAATGAGCGCGGCGGCTGCACCGTTTCGCCAGAATGTTCGCCTTGCAAGGTCGATGTGGCTGAATGTCCGCCGAACGTCCAGGGCTGGCGCCGTTCTTCCTGGGTGAATGAATTCGACGGCGAAGACTCCGTATCGTACTCGAGTGCGATATTCGATGGCGCGTACCGGCCGTACCTGGCTGACCACGAGGGGGGTCTTGCGGGTCCCCGAGATCACGGTCTCTTTCTGGGTCATCAAGGGCCTCTCGACCGCGATGGGCGAAGCCACCTCGGACTACCTGGTGCACACGATCGCTCCGGTGCTGGCGGTCCTGTTGGGGTTTGCCGGGTTCGTGGTCGCGCTGATCCTCCAGTTCAGGAAAGCCCGTTACGTCGCCTGGACGTACTGGTTCGCGGTGGTCATGGTCGGGGTGTTCGGTACCATGGCAGCGGACGTGCTCCATGTGGCTTTGGGGGTGCCCTACACGGCCTCGAGCATCTTGTACGCGGTCGTCCTGGCTGCAATCTTCGTCACCTGGCAGCGAACCGAGAAGACCCTCTCGATCCACAGCATCGACACGCCTCGGCGGGAGGCTTTCTACTGGGCCGCAGTGGTAGCCACGTTCGCCATGGGGACCGCACTCGGTGACTTCAGTGCCTACACTCTCCACCTGGGCTACTTCTCCTCGGCCATTATCTTCGCCGGGGTCATCGCTATCCCGGCTGTCGGATACAGATGGTTCCAGTGGAACGGCGTGCTGTCCTTTTGGCTCGCTTACGTAGTCACCCGACCTCTCGGAGCCTCGATCGCCGACGGCCTGGGGAAGCCTACGAACGTGAGCGGTCTCGGCCTCGGTAACAGCTGGGTGGCCCTGGCCTTCGGCGCACTGATATTTGGCATGGTCGCGTACCTGGCGACCACCGGAACCGGCGTCCAAGAGGCGCTAGCGCCCGAAGCAGAACAGGCCTGACCGGACTCGACGCCGCCGGGAAACACCTCGAGTTCGACATCGCCCTTCGCGCTGGCTGACACGGCCCGAGCTACGGCCGGGCCGGCGTCCTCGGATCCGACGATGGCGCAGTGGTCGCTGTGCAGCAGCTCTTTCGAATGACCTTGACCCCGTTTTCCGGACCAGGCTTGCAAGAGTCAGGTCTGGGTCTGTGCTGAGTGTAGGACCTCAAACTCGATCGGTGGGAGGTAGCCGAGCGAGCTGTGCAGCCTCTCCGGGTTGTAGA
>JBEKJK010000001.1:0-201236 GCA_050011255.1 Acidimicrobiales bacterium | reverse complement strand
GCGCGCGCATGATGAAAGGGGACCTCCACTTGGTCGTCGGTACTTGGGTTGCACCCGGCATCTCAGCCGGGACAAGACGACGACCGGTGGATGGTCTTCGCTAGCGCCTATCCGCGCGACCTCTTAGCCAGCTGCCGCTCGTGCGAGTCGGGAATGGGAGCGGCGCTCACCATGTAGAGGTAACTCAGTCCCCGGACCTCTGGGCATCCGGTGAATGACTTGATCGACGACAACCCCTCCGGATCTTCGCCCTGTGAGCCCTGCTGCGGCCGCTCTTGGGTGCCGCTCGGGTTGTCCGGTTCGCTCGAGGAACACCTCTGGGGGGTTTCGACGAAATTTCAATCGAAGCTGACCTGTCCCCCTGCACCAGCCCATAGAGTCCCTGTCGTGGGATCACAACGATGAGACCGCGAGGTGGACGACCGGCGCGTGCTGGCCAAATCCCTGAGATTGCTTCCTGGCGTGCCTTTGCCGCGGTGCTGGTACTCGGGGCGCTCGGAACGATGCTCAGCGCTTGTTCGAGCACACCGGGACCTCCTCCGGCCTCGCTCGGCACCTCGATGACGAGACGTGTTCCCACCTCGATCGAGAAGCTCCCGCTGACCGATCAGCACGGGACCACGCTCAGCCTTTCGGCGTTCACCGGAAAGACGGTCATGGTCGTTCCCTTCCTGACGTTGTGCACCGACATCTGCCCGATGACGACCGGAAACCTGCTGCAGGTGGAGCAAGCCCTTCGGGCTGACAAGGCGGCGTCCAAGGTCGAGATCCTCGAGCTCAGCGTCGACCCGGGCCGTGACTCTCCTGCTCGCCTCGCGGCATACGCCCGTCTCAGCGGTGCCAGCTGGGCACTCGTCACCGAGACGCCGCCAGTACTAGCCGAAGTGGCTCACTACTTTGGGTTCGTCTATCAAAAGGTTGCCGAGGGATACCCCCCTGCCACCGACTGGTGGACCGGTGAACCCCTGACTTACGACGTCGACCACTCAGACGGGTACGCGTTGATCGACCCCGATGGACGCGAGCGCTTCGTCACAGGCGCTGCCCCTGCGTTCCACGGGAGACTTGTGTCCAAGCTGCAGAACCTCCTCGACGCAGAAGGTCGCGATCACCTGAAGAACCCGCCAGAGCCTTCTTGGACACCTGCGGACGCTTTGGAATCCCTCGCCTGGGTTCTGCACCAGCCGCTACCAGCCGGCGGAGGTTCAGGATGAGCGTTCGCGAACATAATCCATCGGACCCCCTGCCGCGTAAAGCGGGGATCAGACCGATGGCAGTACTCACGCTTCTGCCATTGGTGGCCTCGGCATGTGCCGGGTCGGGCGCGGCATCGATCCCCGTTCCGTCGTCGAGCACCACATCCGGCGCCCCCGCGTATCAGATGAGGTCCGGAAAGGTGAACGGCCTGGGGAAGGTTCTCGTGGACGGGCAGGGATTCACCGTCTACATCTTTGAGCCGGACAACCAGTCCGGCACCTCGACCTGTTTCAACATCTGCGCGGCAGCATGGCCGCCACTGATGCTGCCAAAGGGGGTGGCGAGCGCGCTGACAGGAATGGGCGTCAACCAGTCGCTTATCGGGACCACCTCACGCGGCGACGGCGCGGAGCAGGTGACCTACAACCGCTGGCCGCTCTACCAGTGGTCAGGTGATACGCGTCCCGGAGAGGCCACGGGCCAGGACATCGACAACGCAGGTGGTCTCTGGTACGTCATAAGCCCCGCCGGGAACGTGATCCGGTAGATCGCCACACGGCGTCTGTGGCCTGAGAGCGACACACCAAGGAGGTTCTGACCAATGTTCCTGGCCGATGCCATCTCGCCCTCGGTATCGATCCACAAACTCCTCACAGGTTGGCAGACCGGCTACCTGAGCCTCATCGCCCTAGGGATCGAGCTGGCCATCGCCGGCTGGTACGTCTGGTCGGTGCGGCGTCTGGCAAAGCGGGGGAGGCGCTGGTCGTCGTGGCGAACGGTGTCGTTCCTCGTCGGAACCCTGCTCGTGGTGATCGCCGTTCAGTCAGGCCTCGCCGCCTACGACGACGAGGTGTTCAAGATGCACGTCATCCAACACCTCATTCTCATGAACTTCGCGCCGATCCTGTATGCGTTAGGGGCACCCATGACCCTTGCTCTGCAAGCCTCGAGCCGGCATACGCAGCAGAACCTGCTGAAAGTCCTGCACCACCCGGTGATCGAGTTCGTCACCAATCCGGTCGTGGTGGTGATCGCTGCGTACGGCACGATGCTCTTCTACTTCCTCACCTCCTTCTACAACTTCTCTTTGGAGCACCCCCTCGTTCACGACTTCACGCACCTTCACTTCCTCGTATCCGGCTGCCTGTTCTGGTGGTTGGTAATCGGCATCGACCCGTCGCGTTGGCGACTGTCACATCCGGCAAAGCTCGGCTACCTCGCTGTCGGTGTCCCCGTCACGGCAATCCTCGGGGTGGCGTTGACCGGTGCTCGCACCTCGATCGCTCCGCACTTCCACACCGTCGCCGACACACAAGGCGGTGGTTCGATCCTCTGGATCGTCGGCGAGCTCGTCACCTTGATCGCCATAGCGATCGTCACATACCAGTGGATGAGGTTGGAGGAGCGTGAAGCTATCCGCGCCGACCGGCGAGCCGATGCTGAAGCTGCGAGCGCCGGCGCGGTTGCTGTGCCTGCCGACGGGCCTTGACCCATGACGGGCCCCGACACGTTGGGTGTCATCTCGTCACCTGTGGGGTACGCCATAACCCAAGCGGGGTAACGGCCTCTTACGCACTTCTGACGGGATCAGAGAAGCGTTGAACTACTGCACCGAGGTCCGATTGACGAAAGGTCCAATTAGCATTCCACCCTTCGCCATATATGAGCGATGCCGTCATCCTCGCCGCCCACAACCCCCGGAAAAGGAGCATCACGTGGCACGTATCGAAGGAGTCTCCGCCCGCCGTCGCCGGCCAGGACCAACTGCGCCATGAGCCGGGCCGGAGCCGGATTGGCCAGCACGATCGAAAACGCCCGGCGCCGGCGTTTGTCGAACGGCAAACGCTGGCCTGCCCCGAACAGCGGGCGGGCCTGCTCGAGTCGCTTCGCGAGGGCTTTGCGCACCAACTCCTCGCGGGTCCCGAAGTGCTGGTAGACGAGACTGCGGTTCACGCCTGCTTCGTCGGCCACTTCCTGCAGGTTGATGCCGGCAAGGGGCCCACCCCGGTCGAACAGCCGCCACGTGGCGTCCAAGATGCGCTCCTCAGTCGCGGGACGGTCACGACCCCGGCGTGGCTCGGTACTCTCGATCGACTTAAGTTTGCTGCCCATAGGCCTTCCCGGTCCTTCGTCGTGTGGGCTCCTTGCCAATACGAGACTCGCACGCTAGGTCCCAAGGTTGGTAACGGATCGTTAGTTGTTTGGAGGGGACATGTCCACAGGATTGGATCCGTGCGCAGCGGCTCTGTCGCTACCACGCACGGAGCGCGCGAAAGAGCCGGGCCATCACCATGTCTGAACTGCTCGGATTGTCCGCGCAGATCATCGATTCGGCTTACGCGGACGGACAGGTCGTCCGCGTCACCCAAGAACTCTCGGAGATCGTGCCCGGAGTCGCGGTTGTAGAATCGTTCTCCAACGCCATCGCGGTCGCAGCCGCGGACCAACTCGTGGTCTTCGACACGAGCTCCGCGCTCACCGGGCCTGCTGTGGTCGCGTCGCTTCGCCAATGGTCCGAAGCACCGTTTCACACCCTCGTCTACACCCATGGCCACCTCGATCACGTCGGTGGCTCGCCGGCGTTCGTAGAGGATGCGCGCGTCCGGAACCAGCCTCGCCCAAGGGTCGTCGCCCACGCCCGTGTACCCGCCCGCCTAGCCCGGTACCGGCGCACCGGAGGATGGAACGCCGCGATCAACGCGCGTCAGTTCGGGTGGATCGGGCCGAGCGGCCTAACTGGCGCCACCGCCGGAGCCAGGGCCTGGTTCGAGGCGTGGCTCGACGAGGTGGTCGAACCCGACCGGCTCTACGAGGACCGGCTGACGCTCCACGTCGAGGGCGTGGACATCGAGCTGTTCCACGGGCTCGGTGAGACCGATGACCACACCTGGGCCTGGCTTCCGGCGTTGCGGGCGGTGTGCGCGGGCGACTTCTTCATCTGGAACTTCCCGAACGCCGGCAACCCCCAGAAAGTCCAGCGCTATCCCGAGGAGTGGGCGGCCGCCTTGCGCTCGATGGTCGCGCTCGAACCTGAGCTTCTGCTTCCCGCCCACGGGCTGCCCATCGGCGGAGTCGAGCGGATCCGCCGTGTGCTCGAAGAGACCGCCACCGCTCTCGAGTCGCTCGTCGCGCAGGTCCTCGACGCGATGAACGCCGGGGCCACCCTCGACGAGGTCCTGAGGGCGGTCTCGCTGCCCCCCGACACGCTCGGCTTGCCCTACCTGCGCCCCCTCTACGACGAGCCCGAGTTCGTCGTCCACAACATCTGGCGGCTCTACGGCGGCTGGTGGGACGGCAACCCGGCACGACTGCACCCACCGGACGACCGGGCACTCGGTGCGGAAGTGGCGGCGCTCGCCGGGGGCGCGACGGCTCTCGCTCGCCGCGCCCGAGAGCTCGCGGACGCCGGTGAGATCGCGCTCGCCTGCCAGCTCGCGCAATGGGCGGGAGAGACAGCCCCCGAGGACCACGTCGTCCAGCGGGTCAGAGCCGAGGTCTACGAAAAGCGCTACCGCGACGCTTCGTCTCTCATGGCGAAAGGCGTCTACTCCTCCGCCGTTCGGGAGTCGACTCCCCGGCCCGCCGGCCGCGGGCCCAATGGGTAGGGGCGCCTATCGTTCGTAACCGCCAGGCTCAACGCGTGTAGGACCGTGCTTCGTCGCCGACGAGCTTCACCAGGTTCCCGAGAGCGATGTTGACGTCCACAAGGTGCAGGCCCCACGTGGGCCCTAGCGTCTGGCTGACCACCGGGCGGGGGTCACCCGCACGGACAGGGGCGTTCACCTGGAGCCAGCTCGCAGCGTCGGAGTACTCGCAGCGGCCGGTGTAGAGCCCGGGCTCGGTGACCCAAGGGGTCGGCGCCGCAGGCGCCTCCGATCCGTTCGAACCGAGACCGCCGGCCACGCTCGCCGATGGGAAGTAGGGCGAAAGGGGCGCGCTCCCCCCCGAAGGAGAGGCGGGGTTGACACACAGCACCTGCTGCCCGGCGACCGACTGCTGTGGGCCCGGAAGCAAGCTGCTCACCCCTTGGCCGGGGCGTCCGAACAGGCTGTTCGACGGAGGTGGCTGGTCGAACGAGGAGTAGGCCACGACACAACCGGTCTCCGAGGTCGACTCACAGGCGGGGATGTTCTGGAAGCTCCCGCCCACGGACTTACCGATCGGCACGGTGACGTTGCCCCCCAGGATGAGAGCCGAGACGAGGCGGCGACGCACGGCGGGTTGGGAGTCCACCTTCGATCGCAGCAACCCGATGAGCATGGCCGCACCCTGCGAGTGTCCTATGACGACCACGCCGCGCCCGTGGTTGTAGTTGTCCAGATAGTCGTTCCAGGCGGCGACCACCGCTCCGAAGGCCTTGGCCAGCTCACCGGCCGTGATCTGCGTGGGATTCAAGATCGCGTTCAGGGTGAGCTGCGGATAGACGGGTGCGTAGACGCGGCACACCTGTGAGAAGCGCGAGGCCTGCGACTCGGCCACGGAGGTCTCCGCAGGGTCGATGCGCAAGTTCGCCAGGACCCCCTTTTGGGCGCTCACGGTCGGATAGACGTAGAAGCAGTCGATGGGAGCATCGGCCGGCACCGAGGAGTGCTCGAGGTAAGTCGACCCGGAGCTCGGCACGACGGTCGCCGTCAGGTCGAACCGGCAGGGGTCTTGCACCTGCCCCGGCCTGCACAGCCATTCGGTCCCGGCACCGTCGGTGTCCGCCGCAGTCGCTCCGTTCGCCTCCGCAGCGACCTGAGCCGCGCTCGGCGCGCCGGTGGTACCCGAAGGCCCAGACACCGTGGTGGAGGTGCTCGATCCCGACACCGAGGGGGATGAGCCGGTGCTGCACGCGCTCAAGAGCACCGCCAATACCACAGCGAAGAGGGCCGTCCGCGCAGATGCGGGACCCTCAGGTCGTCGCATTGAGCAACGAACGCGACACGAGCTCATTCGCCAACCGTAGCCAGCTAGCGCTCCACCACACCGTCATGGCGCGAACCGGCTCGCGCGTCCACCCATGTGCCGACGGCTGACACGAGGGCGGTGGCCGCCTCGCTCAGGGCGGTGGCGTCCACCTCGCATATCCGAACGAGCCCGCTCGCGGGCCACAGGCCCACGGCCCGCGCCGGGATCGGACCCTCGCCGCGCGCCAGCGCCACGACGAGGGCACGGTGGGCGAGTTCGGGGCGCCACCCGGCACCAGGGAACCCGGAAGCGACCACGAGCATCACCTGTCGGTTGCCCGCCCAGGCACGCACCTCGGCGCGGCCACGCACGACCAACTGCCGCCGGCCCGGGCAGTCCCACCAGTCGTCGTGACCTCCGATGACAGGGGGCCTCTCGAAGCGACGCCAGTCGAGCGCGGTCCACAGCTGCGTGGCCCACGTCACGGCCTCCGCCTGTACCGTGGCCCGACCCCCAAGGGCCAGGCCCGAGTACCACTCGGCCCACCATGGCGGGGGCTGACCACCACGCGCCTTCGCCGCGCCGGACAGGTCCTCCACGCCGGACTCGAGCACCTCGGCCACCGCGGTCTGCGGGGTCGAGGCTCGACCGCGCACGCAACGCTCCACGGCTGCGACACCGATCGCACGCCTGCAACGTGCAGGAGAAGGGACGAACCCATCACGTCTGATCGCGCAGCGCTCGGGATGGTAACGCGCGACGAGCAACTCGTAGGCGCCCATCTGCAGCCGCTCGTTCGGGGGCAACCCTTCCAACAGCGGAGGCAGCTCACGCAGCAACGAGGCACGCAGTTCCTGCAACTCCGAGGCCCGCACGACGTAAGCGGAGGGTGCCAACAGTGCGTCGGTGAGGGCCGCGGCACGCGGCAAGGCGAGCCCGAGCTTGGCGGGTCGGACGACCTCGACCGCATCTCTGACAGCGCCTGGGGATGCGCTCATGGGATCTCCTGCACCACGGGGGTCACACGACCTCCTCCTCTTCCCAGGACGGGTCACCGGTCCAGACACGTTCTCCTGCCGTGGGGTCTCCCGTCTTCTTCGGAACCTGGCTCCGAGCGCGCCCTTGGCCGGGCCCACAGCGGGCAAGCTCCGCGCACCACGCGCACAGTGGGTTCGGCGTGCGCGCCGGCTCGGCCCCCGCCGCCAACCGGCACAAGCGCTCGGATGCAGCGATGGTCCGGTGCATGGCACCCAGCAGCACGTCCTCACCGACCTGCTCGGCGTCGAGCTCACCGGTGGCCGAGTAGTACGTGGCGATTCGAAAGGGAGGCGCGCCGCTTCGAAGCGTCTCCAGGAGGGCGTAGTAGTGAAGGTCCCCGCGGTGCTCGAGACGCCGGGCGCCGGACTTCAGCTCGACCAGGCACACCGAGGCGCGCCCGGCACAAGGCGCTCCGAAGGCCAGGTCGACGACGCCGCTCAAAACGAGGCGCCCACCCCCGAGCGGAACCTCCAGGCGCTCCTGGGTACGGGCGAGCCAGCCCGGGCTCGACACCGGCCACGCAGATGCGATACGCGCGGCATGCTCGCGCACCTCCTCGGCGAGACGGTCCCGGCCCGGGGCGTCCAGGTCGGTTATGGAGTGCAGGACAGCCCCGTCGTCCGCACATTCGACCGCCGCCACCGCGTCCGTCCATGGCTCGTCGAAGCTTCCCAAGGTCACCCACTGGCGAAACAGCGCGTCGACCAGGACTCCTCGAGCGATCTCCACGGTCACGGCACGCGGGGTGGCGGCTCGCGAAACCGCATGGGCCTCGCACACCAGGACCTGGTTCACCGCCTCCTTGGTGACCCGTACCGCGGGTGCCTGCGGTGCGAACCCGCCCGCGGCGCCCAAGGCCTCCTCGAACCAGTCACGAAGCCCCCCCGCCAGGCCGGGATCGACCGCGGGGCGCTCGTCGCCTTCTCCTCGCAGGCGGGCGAGCAGAACTTCCGCCGACGCACCTCGCGGCTCGCTCGTGAGCATGTTCCAAGCATGCACGACGGGTGTGTCGCGCGGGAGGCCCGGACCGAACGACTCCGGAGTGGGAGGTGGCCCCAGAGCTAGCGTCGTGGGTGATGAGCATGAGCCGTGGTCACGCCCTGGGCGGCTCCGCACCCGTCGCCGCACCGTGAGCGCCGCGTTCGACGCCGTCTTCGGTGTCTTCGTCGTGCTCATCGTGGGCCTTGTCGTCGTCTCGGTGCGGTGGGGGGTAAGGCGGGACCGGGCCGCACGCGAGGCGCGGCGCACCAGCCCTCCACCCGCGGACAGCCGAGCGTCCTCCAGGCCAGATGGATGAAGATGCCAGATGGATGAAGATGGCACCCGTGGCACCTGAGGCCACCGTGAAGCACCCCTCGGACCCGCTCGCCGCCGGTGCACCCGCCGTCGACGCAGCGCAGCTGCCGGGTGGGGTGTTCCTGACGTCCGGGGCGCCACGGCGGTGGCTGGCACGCCGCCGCACCGGAACGTCACGACGCCGGGCGCGCACCGCCTTCGTCTTCGCCGGGGGCAGCTCCCGGGGTGCAGCGCAGATCGGGATGGTCCAAGCCTTGGTCGCACGGGACATCACTCCGGACGCGGTCTTCGGCACCTCCGTCGGCGCTGTCAACGCGGCGGGGTTCTGCAGCGACCCCACCGCCTCGGGCGTGGAGCGCATGGCGTCGATCTGGCGACGGCTAACCGCCGACGACATCTTCCCCCAGGGACGGATGCCCAACGCGCTGCGTTACTTCCAACAGCGCGAGTCGGTGCACCCGAACAGGGGATTGCGCAGAGTAATCGAAGAGGGCATCACCTTCGACCGCCTCGAACATGCCGCGGCGCACCTGGAGGTGGTGGCCACCTCGTTGTACGACGGCCGCACCCGCTGGTTCACCTCCGGGCCTGCCGTCGAACGCATCCTCGCCTCGGCCGCCCTGCCGGCGCTGCTTCCCCCGGTCGAGATCGACGGAGAGCCGTTCATCGACGGCGGGGTCGTGGACAACGTCCCCATCGGCCGCGCCATGTCCCAGGGCGCCGAACGCATCTTCGTGCTTCTGTGCGGTCCCATGCACTACACCCCTCATCGTTATCGCAGACCGGTGGAGGCGGTGCTTACCGCTTTCTTCATCGCGGTGCACACGCGGTTCGTTCGCGAGCTCGCCCACCTGCCCGAGGGCGTCGAGGTGGTGGTGTTCACCATCGACTCGGAGCCCGTGTCACGCTACGACGACTTCTCGAACACCGAGACGCTCATCGAAGCGGGCAGGGTGAACGCCGACACCGTGCTCGACTTCTGGCAGGCCGGATGCGTGGGCGACAGGTTCACTCCTGCCTCGGCCGCCCGCCGGATGGCCCTGGCCGGTACGCGACCGCGCGACTGACTGGTACGCGACCGCGGGGCTGATCAGACGGAGGTGCTCAGCGGCGAGGCGGATCGTCGTTGCGGCGCGCGCTCACGTGCCACCCGGTCTTGGACACCTTGCGGGGCTCGTAGAAGACGCAGCCTTCGGGACAGGCGAAGGGCAGGTTCTCATTGGCGTCCACTCGGCAACGCTCGAGCTTCTCCCCGCGCTCCGTCGTCTGCATGACGTAGTGGCGGCAGTCGGCGTTGACAGCCATGGGCACCATTCTGTCCCACCCGGACCTCGGGACGGGACCACCCGCCCGAGATGGGGTCGGGTGGTGTGCTGACGCCGATCGATGCAGGCATGGAGCCGAGACATCCCTGGGCATCGTGTGACGCCGCGGGGGGCACTCGGCGGCATTAGCGTCAGGGTTGTGGATAGTCCTGTATCCACCCGTCAGCTGCTTCGCTGGAGCGAGTGCCTGTCGGCCATCGCCCGCACGGGCCTCGGCTTCACCGAGAACCTTTACGAGCGTGAGCGCTTCGAGGAGGTGCTGCGTGTCGCCGCTGACATCTCGGTGGCCGTCACCTCGGGGTCGAACGGCGTGGAGGACGCTGAGAATCTGGTCGAGGAGTGGCTCGGGTCCGTGGGAGAAGGAGTGCCCGGATACGTCACTCCGAAGCTCGCGGTGGGTGCCGCGGTGGGCAACGAGAAAGGTGAGCTGCTCCTGGTGAAGCGCGCCGACTCCGGAGTATGGCTCTATCCCACCGGGTGGGCCGACGTCGGTTACTCCGCTGCCGAGGTGGCGGCGAAAGAGGTGCTCGAAGAGACCGGCGTGGAGGCGGAGGTGGTCCGCCTCATCGCCGTTCTTGACGGGCTACGCCTCGGGTTCACCAGGATCGCCCTGTACTCGCTCGTCTTCCACTGCCGTGCCACAGGCGGCGAGCTGCGACCCCATCCACTCGAGATCTCGGATGTGGGATGGTTCTCCCCCGACGACCTCCCCGAGCCACTGGCCGGTGCAGAGCGTTGGGGGCATCACGTCTTCGCGGCTCTGCGCGGCGAACACCCCGATGTGCTGTTCGACCGCCCTCGCCGGCCCGTGTGGCGCAGCGTCGAGCGCGACCAGACCTAACAGCGCTCAGGGTCTCCGCGCCCTTCGGCGTCGAACCGGAACCCCACGCCTCGCACGGTCACCAGGTACTGCGGATCGGCGGGATCGCGCTCGAGCTTCACTCGAAGTCGCCGGATGTGGGTGTCGAGGGTGCGGGTGTCGGAGAGGTCGCGCCCGGACCACAGCCTGTCGATCAGCTCCTCACGCGTGCGTACCTGACCGGGGGGAGACAAGAGCAGCGCGAGCAGGTCGAACTCACGGCGGCTCAGGTGCACGACTCGCCGCGAAGCGGTCACCTCACGTCGGGAGAAGTCGACGCGAACCGGTCCGGCCACCACCACCTCCGGCGCCGACGGCGCGCCTCTGCCTGAGATGACCGGCAGACCGACGGGCCGGGGCGCGACCCGGCGCAGGACGGCTTGGATTCGCGCCGTGAGCTCGCGCAGGTGGTAAGGCTTGGTGATGTAGTCGGCCGCGCCGATCTCGAGCCCGAGCACGACGTCCAGCTCGGAATCCAGAGCGCTCACCATGATCACGGGAACCGGTGCGATCGCCCGCATGCGGCGGCACACCTCGGTGCCGAGCACTCCGGGCAGCAGCACGTCGAGCAGCACCAGATCCGGAGGCTTCTCGGCGAACAGACGCAGGCCCTCGGATCCGTCGGCGGCGAGCTCGACCGCGTACCCCTCCTTGGCCAGCCCGGCGCTCAGCGCCTCGCGGTAGGACTCCTCGTCCTCGACGACCAAAATCCGTACCGGCGCCTCGGCGTCACCCACGACCATCTGCGTCGAGAGAGCCCGGTCACTCGGCGAGCGCGGTCAACCGAAGCGACCGTTCACGTAGTCCTCGGTCCGAGGGTCTGACGGCTCGTTGAACAACTTGGTGGTGGGACCGACCTCGATCAGCTCTCCTGCCTTGTCCTCGCCCATGAGCAGGAAGGCGCAGTGGTCGGACACCCGGGTCGCCTGCTGCATGTTGTGGGTGACGATCACCATGGCCACGCGGTCCTTCAGCTCTCCGATCAGCTCCTCGATCCGCTTGGTCGCGCTCGGGTCGAGCGAGGACGTGGGCTCGTCCATGAGCAGGACCTCCGGCTCGACCGCCAGGGCCCTAGCGATGCACAGGCGCTGCTGCTCGCCGCCGGACAGGGTGCTCGCATGGGCACGCAACCGGTCACGGACGCTGTCCCAAAGCGCGGCAGCGATCAGGGCTGACTCGGCGGCCTCGTCGAGCAGTGACCTGCGGCGCACACCGTTGAACCGCAGCCCTGATATCGCGTTGTCGTAGATGCTCATCGTCGGGAACGGGTTCGGACGCTGGAAGACCATGCCGACCCTCGACCGCAGCAGCATCGGGCGCATCGTGGGTCCGTAGACGTCGATCTTCCCGAGCCTCACTTCACCTGTCACGGATGCGTCGCGTGTCAGGTCGTGCATCCGGTTGAGCGCGCGAAGAAGCGTCGTCTTGCCGGACCCTGACGGCCCGATTATGGCGGTCACCTGGTTCATCGGCACGTCGAACGAAACGTCACGCACCGCCGGCTTGCCCGAGAAGGCCACCGTCACCTCGCGAAGCGTCATGGCGGAGTTGTGGCCGACATGGTCGACGTGCTCGACACCCGATGAAGAAAGCCCGGTCGTGACCACCGCCGGGACTGATGGAGCGATCGGATCAGTCATGTCTCACTCTCCTAAGGCGCGCTGCGACCAGCCTGCTGCCCACGCTCAACGCGAGAACGGCCACGACAAGGAACAGGGCGCTCCCCCATGCGATTTTGACGAGATCCGGGTAGGCCTGGATTCCGTTCTGGAACACCACGAGAGGTATCGCGTTCACCGGCTTGAGAGGTGACCACGACATGTACTGACTGCCTATCGCCGTGAACAAGAGGGGCGCCGTCTCCCCTGCTGCTCGTGCCACCGCCAGCAACACGGCGGTGATCAAGCCGGGCAAGGCCGTCGGCAGGACGACCCTCGCCGCCACGGTCGCCTTACGTGCCCCGAGTGCCAGAGCTGCCTCTGGCAGCACGTGGGGTACACCGCGGATCGCGGTCTCGCTGGCACGCATGATGATCGGAAGCATCAGGATGCCGATGGCGAAGCTGGCGGCGAAGGCAGAGAAGTGCCCCAGGCTCCCCGGGTGACGGCTCACGAGGACGATGTAGGCGAAGATGGCTACGACGATCGAGGGAACCCCCGCGAGCACGTCGGCCGTCAGGCGCAGCACGCCGCCCACGCGCCCGTCCGATTGCGCGAGGAACAACCCGGCCGCGATCCCGAAGGGAATCGCTCCGGCAGCTGCGATGCTGTCTATGATGACCGATCCCACGATGGCGTTCGAGATACCCCCACCTGGGATCCCCGCCGGCGTCGGCAGATGTGAGAAGAACGCCCAGTTCCACGCCGAGATACCCCGGATTACGACGTAGACGAGCAAGGCCGCCAGAGGTATCAACGCGAGGACCAGGCAAGTCCTGCAGACAAGAATGCCTATGCGTGAAAGCAACTGGCGGCGGTCGGCCGCGCCTTGAGCGATCTGCTGAATCTCTGCCCGGCGGGCGAGAAGGGGGTCGACTGCCATCACCGTCACAGGACCCCGACTCCGATGGCACGCTGGTGGCCTACTGAACGCACGGCAAGGCGCGCCGCGAGGTTCACAACGACAGCCACTACCAGCAAGAGCACTCCCACCGCGATCAGCGAGGCAAGATGGTAGGGCTCGGTCGCTTCGGTGAACTCGTTGGCGATGACCGACGCCATCGTGGCGCCCGTCGAGAAGAACGAGTGGGCGAGCGCCGGCGTGTTGCCTATGACCATCGTCACCGCGATCGTCTCACCGAGCGCCCGACCGGTGGCGAGGGTTGTGGCCCCGACGATCCCTGTGCGCGCGCCGGGAACGACCACCTTGCGCATCACCTGCCAGCGTGTCGCGCCCAGGGCGAACGCGGCTTCGATCTCAGTCTCCGGCACCGCCATCAGCACGTCACGCGAGATCGCCACCATGGTTGGAAGGACCATGATGGAGAGGATGACCCCTGCAAGCAGGAGGCCCGTGCCGATCTGTGCCCCGCTGAACGGGAAGTGCCCGCCCGTGAGATGTGCCAGGGCGGGCTCGATGTACTCACGCATCCAAGGTCCCACCACTAGAAGGCCCCACAGGCCGTAGACGACGCTCGGCACCGCGGCCAACAGCTCGACCGCCGATCCGAGCGGCACCTGGAGGCGCCGCGGGGTCGCAAAGGCCAGGGCGAGCGCGCAGCCGAGCCCGATCGGGATCGCGATCAGCATCGCGATGAACGTCGTCTCGAGCGTCCCGACGATGAAGGTGAGCGCCCCGAAATGGTGGTGCACCGCGTCCCATTTCGTGCTCGTCAGGAACGACAACCCGAAGTGGGCGAACGCCGACCTCGACTGGATCACCATGGAGGCGACGAACGCCAGGAGCAGGATCGCGAACAGTGCTGCCACAATCCCGAGCGCGCCCCGGTACGCACCATCGGGCACTTCGAGGAGGCGACGTAGCCCCCTCGAAGTGCCCGGGCGCGAGGGAATGGTTGTCGTGAGCGACACTACGAGGTCGTGAGAAGCTGGGTCTTACCGTCCGGTCCGGTCACCTGGAGCAGGGTTGTGCGCGCCAGCTGCTCGATGTTCGCAGGCAGCGGCACATAGTCGAGCGTCGTGGCCTGCGCCTGGCCGGCGTGCGTGAGCCAGTCGAGAACATGGACCATGGTGGTGCCCAAAACCTGGTTCTTCTGGAGCTCGTAGACGAGCACCCAGCTGTAGCCGGAGATGGGGTAGCTGGTAGCGCCTCCCTGGTTCACGATCGAGAAGTCAACGGCCGTGATGCTCGGCTTCTGCGCCGCGTCAGCCGCGACCGAAGCTAGTGACGGGGACACGAACTTGCCCGCCGAGTTCTCGATCTTGGCATACGTGAAGCGGTTCTGGAGGGCGTAGGCAAGCTCGACGTACCCGATCGTGTAGGGGGTGGTCTTGATGAAGCCAGCGACACCCTCATTGCCCTTCTCCCCGACGCTCCCTGATGGCCAGCTCACGGACTTCCCCGTGCCGGGGCCCGAATTCCATGCCTGCGACACCACGCTCAGGTAGTTGGTGGTGATGTAAGTGGTGCCGCTCCCGTCAGAGCGGTGGACGGTCTGGATGGGATTGCTCGGGAGGTTCACACCCGGGTTCAAGTTCTTGATCGCCGAGTCGTTCCAATTCTTAACGTTGCCGAGGAAGATGTCGGCCAGGACCTTCGGGGTGAGCTTCAGCCCCGTGCCGACTCCCGGAACGTTGTAGGAGATCGTGACCCCTCCGAGTGCGACCGGGACCTGGAGCACCTGGCCCCCCGTGGCCCCTGCGATGTCCACCGGGGTCATGGGCACGTCGGAGGCTCCGAAGTTGACCGTCTGGCCCTGGAACTGCTGGATGCCGCCACCCGAGCCGATCGAGGCGTAATTGACCGTGACACCGGGGTTCTGCTGGTTGTAGACGTAGAAGGCCTTGGTGAAGAATGGCTGGTCGAACGTGGACCCGGCCCCGGTCAGCGCGCCACCAGGAGCGTGCAGGTCTGCCTGCGCGTAAGGATCCGAGGATGCTGTGCTCTTGGCCTTGGGCGTGGACGACGGGCTGCCCGAGCTGCATGCCGACAGAACGACGCCAAGGGCGAGCGCGGCTGCCGTGAGCATCCCAACCCCTCTGAGGACGCGCGACTTCGAGCCTACGAGAACTGGATTCACAGGGGACCTACCTCCGTTCGGGTCCGGTGAACGCGGATCGGCCGACGCTCATCGCGGCTCAAGCTAACGACGTGAGGTGAACAACTCGCGAACGACCGGTAACAGTCGGGTGATCGTTGAGTGAAATCCCAGCGTCTGCGAAGCCGATAACTCCTGGTCCGACGCAACGCCCAGAGGCTCAGCTCTCCACGGCGTCGTCGTGAAGCGTGTCGTTCAGGCTCCCCGACCGGAAGCCTTCCAGGTCGAGAGTGACATAGCGATACCCCGCGTCCTTCACCGCGGCCACCACCTCGTGGCGTCGGACGACGGCGACTGACAGGTCAGAGCCCTCGAGCTCGACGCGCGCCAGCTCGCCATAGTGCCTGACGCGTAATTGGCGGAACCCGAGAGCTCTGAGCGCAGACTCGGCGTCGGCCACCTTCGTGAGGATGCCGAGCGTCACAGGGGTGCCGTACGGCAGGCGCGACGCCAGGCACGCGGCCGCGGGCTTGTCCCATGTCCGAAGCCCGAGCCCGCACGAGACCTCGCGCACGTCCGCCTTGGTGAACCCGGCCGTGACCAACGGGAACTTCACGCCGCGCTCCGAGGCGGCCGACTGGCCGGGGCGGTGGTCGCCTAGGTCGTCCACGTTCACCCCCAACACCACGGTGGCCGCCTCCGAAGCCGCAAGAGGACCGAGCGCATCTAGAAGGTTCGACTTGCAGTGATAGCAGCGGTCGGTACCGTTGGCGACGTAGGCGGGATCGGAGAGCTCGGTCGTCTCGACCGCGATCCACCTAAGCCCCCACTCCGACGCGAGCGCCCTGCAGTCCGCCAGCTCCTCCGGTGCGAGCGAAGCCGACACCGCCGTCGCGCACAGAGCGTTGCTCGCGCCTAGCGCGTCCGTGGCGACGTGCGCCACCAAGGCCGAGTCCGCACCGCCGCTGAACGCCACGACGACGCGGCCGAAGGCGACGAGCTCTTCCTGCAGCGCCTTCAGCTTCGCCTCGAGAGCGCTCACAGCCGCCGCCCTATGCCGACAAGACGCTGCCGAGCACGTCCTCCAACTCCCCGACCATGCCCGTCCAGAACGGTCCGAACTCTGCGAAACGTGCCGAAGCCTCGTCGAAGCGCATCCGGTAGACGCACTCCTTCAGGTCGTCGGGGTGCTCGCCGAACAACGTCACACCCCACTCGAAGTCGTCGAGGCCCGTCGACCCGGTGACGAGCTGAAGGACCCGCCCGCGAAACAGCTTTCCCACCGCCGCGTGGCCGAACATCAGATCTTTGCGGTCTTCGAAGCTGAGCGAGTACCAGTTGTCTCCGAGGCCGCGGCGTCTCGACATCGGGTAGAAGCAGAAGGCGGGCTTCTCCTCGGGAGGCAGGTTCGGATAGAGCCGGGCCTGTTTCATCTCGTCCGGGATGCCTTCTGCGTACTCCGAGATCTCGGTGAGAGACACGTACGAGGAGGCAGGCTCGAGGCCGGCGAGCCGAAGCGCGCTCTGCAAGGAGCGAAGGCGCCACAGCTCGGGTCCGAGCGCCATGACACCGACGTCGGCCTTGTGCCCGAGAAGAGCCACGGTGACAACCTGGTCGCCCGCCACCCGGGCCGCCTTCACGGCGCGCACGACGGCCTCAGCGTCGGTGGACGGGCCTGCCCGGCAGAAGAGGTGCAATACACCCCAGCCGATGCTCGGGACCAGAGAGGGCGGGAGACGCCGCGCGCCTGTGGGTACCACACGCCCAGTTTGGCACCTGTCTCACCACCCGAGGGCGGGGCCCCGACGAAGAGGGGCGCCCGCCTGGGGCGCCCCTCTTCTCGGATGTCTGTGACAGATGCTCCTAGAAGTCGTCCATGCCGCCACCTGGCATGGCGGGCGCCTGCTCCTTCTCGGGCTTGTCCACGATCACGGCTTCGGTGGTGAGGAACAGAGCGGCGATGGAGGCGGCGTTCTGCAGCGCGGAGCGCGTCACCTTCGCGGCGTCGATCACACCTGCGTTGAAGAGGTCCTCGTAGTCACCGGTGTCGGCGTTGAGGCCCTCGGCCTTCTTGAGCGACCGCACCTTCTCGACGATCACCCCACCTTCGAGCCCGGCGTTCACCGCGATCTGCTTGAGTGGCTCCTCGACGGCCTTGGCGACTATGCGACAACCGGTGGCCTCGTCCCCCTGGAGCTTCTCGGCGCGGTCGAGGATCTGCTGCTGAGCCCGCAGGAGCGCCACACCGCCACCGGGAACGACGCCCTCTTCGATCGCCGCCTTGGTCGTGGACACGGCGTCCTCGATGCGGTGCTTCTTCTCCTTCAACTCGACCTCGGTGGCGGCACCGACCTTGATGACCGCGACACCGCCGGAGAGCTTCGCCAGGCGCTCCTGGAGCTTCTCTCGGTCGTAGTCCGAGTCGGTGTTCTCGATCTCGGCCTTGATCTGGTTGATACGGCCCTTGATGTCGGACTCGCTCCCCGCGCCCTCGACGATCGTCGTCTCGTCCTTCGTGACGACCACCTTGCGGGCTCGGCCCAGAAGGTCCAGACCGACGTTCTCGAGCTTGAGGCCGACCTCTTCTGTCACGACCTGGCCACCGGCCAAGATGGCCATGTCCTGGAGCATCGCCTTGCGACGCTCGCCGAAGCCCGGGGCCTTCACCGCGACGGACTTGAACGTCCCCCGGATCTTGTTCACCACCAGGGTGGCCAGTGCCTCGCCTTCGACGTCCTCGGCGATGATCACGAGCGGCTTGCCACCTTGCATCACCTTTTCCAGGATGGGCAGCAGATCACGCACCGCAGCGATCTTGTGGCCCACCAGGAGCACGTAGGGGTCCTCGAGGACCGCCTCCATGCGCTCGGGGTCGGTGACGAAGTACGGCGAGATGTAGCCCTTGTCGAAGCGCATCCCCTCGACGAGGTCCATCTCCATGCCGAAGGTCTGGGACTCCTCGACCGTGATCACGCCGTCCTTGCCTACCTTGTCGAT
Source organism: Acidimicrobiales bacterium (assembly GCA_050011255.1). Lineage (GTDB taxonomy): Bacteria > Actinomycetota > Acidimicrobiia > Acidimicrobiales > UBA8190 > Bog-564. The sequence goes on along the minus strand of JBEKJK010000001.1, from coordinate 182,977 downwards.
GGCCTCGGAGATCATCTCGCCGATCTCGTTGTCGGCGGCGGAGATGGCAGCCACCTGGGAGATCTGCGATCTGGTCTCCGTCTCTCGGGCGATCGACTTGAGAGAGTCGACGGTGGTCTCCACCGCGGCCTCGATCCCACGCTTCAGTGACATGGGGTTCGCCCCCGCGGCCACGTTTCGCAGCCCCTCGTGGACCATGGCCCAAGCGAGCACCGTGGCGGTGGTGGTGCCGTCGCCGGCCACGTCGTCGGTCTTCTTCGCCACTTCCTTCACCAGCTCGGCACCGACCTTCTCCAACGGGTCCTCGAGATCGATCTCCTTGGCGATTGACACACCGTCGTTCGTGATCGTGGGCGCGCCCCACTTCTTCTCCAGGACGACGTTGCGGCCTTTCGGGCCGAGGGTGACCCGAACGGCGTCGGACAGCTTGTTCATGCCGTTCTCGAGAGACCTGCGGGCTTCCTCGTCGAAGGCGATCAGCTTGGACATTTTGGTTGTTCCTCCGTGGGTTCCATGACGGATGCCGCCGCCGGCGACCGGCCCAGCCGGGCGACCGAGGCTCGAGGCCCGAGCGGCTCTGTTAGCACTCTAACGGTTCGAGTGCTAACAGCAAACCACGCCAGGGGGAGCTGCGCAACACCGTGCGTGTCACCCCCGTTCCACGGCCCGTTCGAGCCCGCCCGGGTACCCGGGCGGCCGACCCCTTCTACCCGGCCACCTTCTCGCCGCCAGAGATCAGCCGCCTGCCACGGCCGGGACTATGGAGAGGGTTTGCCCGTCGGCCACCGGAGTGCCGAGTCCCTGGAGGAACCGGACGTCCTCGTCGTCGAGAAACAGGTTGACGAAGCGGCGCAAGCCTCCGCCGTCGTCGAAGAGCCGGTCCGCGAAGCCGCAGTGGGCGACTTCGAGCGCCTTCAGAACCTCCTGCACCGTCGAGCCCTCCAGCGGCACCTCCGCGGCGCCTGCGGTCAACGTGCGCAGCTGGGTCGGCACCCGCACCGTGACGCTCATCGGTCCACTCGGCGCAGTTCGCCGTCGACGTCGACGGCGGCGTTGAACGCGTCGAGGCTGGGGGCGATCGTCGCCGTCGGTCCCAGCGACACGAGCGCCTCGGCGGTCTTGAGGCCGTGGCCTGTCACGTGGACGACCACGCGCTCATCTTGGCGAACGACGCCCTCGCAGGCGAGCTTGGCCAACGCCGCGATGGTCACTCCCCCCGCTGTCTCGGTGAAGATGCCCTCGGTCCGAGCCAGCAGGCGGATGGCATCGACGATCTCGTCGTCGCCGGCGACGGCGAACGACCCGCCGCTCGAACGCACCTCTTCCAGGGCGTAGGGGCCGTCGGCGGGGTCCCCGATCGCAAGGGACTTGGCGATCGTCTCGGGCCGCACCGGCCGTACGGAATCAGCACCATCGGCGAAGGCGGTGGCGACCGGCGCGCAACCCGACGCCTGCGCCCCCGACATCCGCACGTGGGGCTCCTCTTCGAGCAGTCCCACCTCGTAGAGCTCGCGAAAGCCCCTTGCCACCTTGGTGAGCTGGCTCCCGGAGGCGACCGGTACCACGACGTGGTCCGGCGCCTGCCATCCGAGCTGCTCGGCCACCTCGAAAGCAAGGGTCTTCGAGCCTTCTGCGTAGTACGTGCGCAGGTTCACGTTGACGAACGCCCACGCGGGGCGCTCGGCCGACAGCTCCGCGCACAAGCGGTTGACGTCGTCGTAGGTGCCCTCCACCGCCACGACGTGCCCGCCGTACACGGCGGTGCTGACGACCTTGGCACGCTCCAAGTCCTTCGGGATGAAGATCACCGACATCATTCCCGCACGCGCCGCGTGAGCGGCCACGGAATTGGCCAGGTTGCCCGTCGAAGCACAGGCCACGACCTTGAACCCGAGCTCTCGGGCCTTGGTGAGAGCCACCGACACCACCCTGTCCTTGAACGAGCCGGTGGGGTTGGCGGTGTCGTTCTTCACCCACAGCTCGCCCAGACCGAGCTCCGCGGCCAGACGATCGGCGCGAACCAGGGGGGTGAAACCGGTCCCGAGGTCGATGGGCGCCGGGTCCGACACCGGCAGGAGCGGCCCGTAGCGCCAGATGGTCTGGGGGCCGAGGGCGATCTTGCTGCGGCTCAGGTTCGCCGAGACGGCCTCGTAGTCGTAGACGACCTCGAGTGGCCCGAAACAGCGGTCACAGACGTGGAGAGCCTCGGCCGGGTACCGGCGCGCACATTCCCTGCAGCGAAGGGCGGTGACGAAATCCACGGGTTCCTCCTCATCGGTCGGGCATTGGCACCTGGCACATTTGGCCCCACTGGTCGCGGCGCTGACCGCTGGAGCGGGGCTCGTGCTGGTTGTCGCGGCGTCAAAGGGCCCGTCCCTCAGCCGCTCTTGATGATGCCTACATAGTGGCCGCTTCGGGCACCCGAGTCAACGCGCTGGGCGCCCGGCGCTCCGGCACCGAGCCCGAGACTCTGCCCACGCCTTCCGCCTGGGAATTCACGCGGTCGCGTTTTCGCGGAAACGTCCTTCGACGTCCCTAGCGGTCCTCGAGAAGCTCCTGCACGACCTCTTCGATGCACGAGACCGGCTCCAGCGAAGCCCTGGCGAGGCCGAAACGCCCGGCAAGGCTCACCATCTCGACCTGTGCGTGGCTCTTGGGTAGCCCTGCTTCTCCCACCGCCCCTGCCAGCACCACGGCGGGCACGTTCGCCAGGCGGGCCCGGTCGAGCACTCCGCCGACCACCTTCCCCGACCACGACGAGGAGTCGACAAGACCCTCTCCGGTGATCACGAGCTCCGCCTCGGATATGCGCCGGTCGAGACCGCATCTGTCCGCCACGAGGTCGAGGCCGCCTACGAGCTGTGCTCCGAGGGCCGCCAGCCCACCGCCAAGCCCGCCCGCTGCCCCAGCTCGGGGCATGGAGGTCACATCGACCCCGAAGCGCTCGAGGTAGCGATCCCCGAGCGCCACCAGCCGCTCCTGAAGCTCTGTCACCTGGGCCGGCGAAGCGCCCTTCTGCGGAGCAAACAGAGAAGCGGCGTCGACGAACGACGTGACGACGTCGCACCCCACCAGCACCTCGGCCTCGCCGAGCCCGCCGGCCGCGTCCAACACCTCGAGCGCGCCGAGACCCCCGTCGGTGCTCGCCGACCCCCCCAACCCGACGAGCAGCCTGCCTGCCCCCGATCTCAGTGCCGCTGCGATCAACTCGCCCGTGCCACGTGACGTGGCCGCCATCGGGTCGTTTCCCGAGGCGCCCCCGGCCAGCACCAGCCCGGACGCGGCGGCCGACTCGAGCACAGCTTCGGGAGGTGCCCACCACCATCGGGCGACCACCTCGGCACCCAGAGGTCCGCTCACGGTCGTCGTCTGCCACCTCCCCCGGCCCCTCGACGCGTGGGAGGCGAGAACTGACGCGAACCCCTCGCCGCCATCCGAAAGAGGACACAGGTCGCAGGCCCAGCCCGCTCGGCGCGCCCCGACGGCCACGGCCCGGGCCACGTCGGCGGCACCGCAGGTTCCCTTGAAGGAATCCGGGGCGGCCACCACGAGGCGCTGCTCGTGCGATCCCGATGACTCTGTGGAAGCCACAACGGCATTTTCGCCCGGACAGCGTCGCATCCAGAAGATCCGCACGACACAAGGCCATGGCCGACGGATCCGGCTGGCGCGGATGTGCGGTGCAAGTGACCCACGGGCGAGTCCAACCGATAGGGTCGCATCTCGTGGGTGGAGCCGACCTCGTCGTTGCGTCCAACCGCGGCCCCGTGTCGTTCTCGTTCGACGACGCCGGTCGTCCAGTTCGGGCCGGATCGGGAGGGGGGCTGGCCGCAGCGTTGCTGCCATTGCTCCAGGGAAAGGGAACCCACTGGGTGGCATGTGCGATGTCCGACGCCGACCGGATGGCCGCGGCCGACGGAATGTTGAAGGTCGACGGCATCGACCTGACGATGGTGCAGCCAGACCCGGCCGCCTATCGCATGGCCTACGACGTGGTGGCGAACTCGACTCTGTGGTTCTGCCATCACCACCTCTTCGACCTCGCCCGCAGGCCCCGGCTCGACCGTTTTTGGACCGAGGCGTGGGAGCACTACCGGGAGCTGAACCAAGCCTTCGCCGCAGTGATCTGCGACACCTCCGCGCACGGTGCCACCGTCCTCGTCCAGGACTACCACCTGAGCCTGCTTCCGGGGATGCTCGCAATGCAGCGTGCCGACCTTCGCTGTGTTCACTTCACACACACCCCCTTCGCCGACCCGAGCGCGCTTCGGGTCCTCCCGGAAAGGGCAGCACGAGATCTGCTCGGGGGAATGGCGGCGGCGGCAGGTTGTGGGTTTCACACGACCCGCTGGGAGGCGGCCTTCCTGGCCTGCTGTGCCGACAATGGTGTGGAGGCGCCGCCGACGTTCGTCTCGCCGCTCTCCCCCGACCCCGAGTACCTGGCGCGGCGAGCAGCGTCACCGCGCTGCGCTGCAGCTTCCGAATACCTCGACGCGCTGATCGGCGACAGGCGGATGGTGTTGAGCGTCGACCGTGCCGAACCGTCGAAGAACCTGCTTCGCGGGTTCTGGTCGTTCGACGAGCTCCTGCACCGGCACCCCGAGGTGCGCGGGAACGTGGTTCTGCTCTCGTTGACTTACCCGTCGCGCCTGAGCCTTCCCGAGTACCTGGCCTACAGCACCGAGATCGCTCACACGGCGCAACGCGTGAACGACACATGGGGAACGGCCGACTGGACCCCGGTGCTGCTCGACGTGGCCGACGACGTGGACCGGTCCCTCGCCGCCCTCATGCGCTACGACGTGCTGCTGGTCAACCCGCTTCGCGACGGGCTCAACCTCGTGGCCAAGGAGGGTCCGTTGCTCAACACGAAGAAGGGGGTGCTGGCGCTTTCGCGCGAGGCGGGATCGTTCGCCGAACTGCGCGAAGAGGCGGTCGAGTTGAACCCCTTCGACGTGACCGGTACCGCCGACGTCCTGCTACAAGCTCTGGAAATGACCGCCGAGGAGCGAGGACTCAGGGCCGGGGCGTTGCGGGCCCTGGTGATGCGCCGCAAGCCCGACCAATGGCTCACTGATCAGATCGCGCTGGCACGCAGCTGACCTACCGAGCTCCCGCCGCCGCGGCGAGCCCTCGCAGCACGGCGAGCGCCTCGACGGGCCCACCGAGCACCAGGTCTGCCGACGCTCCGAGCTCGGGAGGTGACTCCGCCGTGGCGACTGCCACGCGCACGGTGCGCGTCCCTCGTGTGGCAAGGCGGTCGAGCGCTTCGAACGCGACGAGATCGCCGGAATCGTCGCCCACGAAGCAGGCTGCCGTACATCCCTGCGCCAAGCGTTCGACCACGCGCCCCTTGTCCAGATCGACCGGCGGGCGCAGCTCGATCGCCATACGCCCGGGCTGGAGCGTCAGCCCCGTACGAGCCGCCCAGGCGGCCGCAAAAGCTGACGCCCACTTCGCCGCGTCGGGAACGCCACGCCAGTGGAGGGTCACGGACACTCCTTTGTCTTCGACGCCGACGCCTGCAGGAGCCTCCGAGAGCGCGGCGGTCAGGGCCTCTGCGACAACGCCGGTCCACGGCTGGACCTCGGGGGCACGCCGCACCTCTCCTTCCTCGATCCACTCGCACCCGTAGACACCGACGAGCTGCACGCCAGTGCCCGACGCGGCCAGATGGCGCGTCAGGAATTCGACAGGCCTTCCCGATACGACTCCCACCACGCCGAATCGCGCCGACAGCCTGGCGAGCACCTCGGCTGCACCGGGAAGCGGCCTTGCCTCGTCAGGATCGGAGACGATCGGCGCGAGAGTCCCGTCGAAGTCCGTCAGGATCGCGCTCGAAGGTGGATCGACCAGAAGCGCGCTGAGCACGCCTAGGTCTGCCGCTCCCTTCGGCTGCGTACTGCTCAGTGGCTCTTGACCGTGGTCGTGGTGGAGGCGGCGGCGAATCGCGTGACGAGGTCCGAACCGGCGATCACGATCACAGACGCCCCGGCTGCGTTCGACACAGGAGGCTTCGCCGAGACCGCCTGCACCGTCGTAGGCGCCAGCTGCAGAACCGAAGCGACTTCGTTCGCGGCCGCGACGGATCCCGCCGCCGTGAAGTAGATCTGAGACGCCGTCAGCTTCACCAACGCGTTGACAGCCGTAAGCGTGGCGAAGCCCTTGCCTCCGAGAAACGTCGTCACAGAGCCGGCCACCCCGTTGACGCTCGTGGCGTTGGCCACGAGCACGTGGATCTTGGCGGGTGCGAGCGTTGTCGTCGTGGTGGTCGTCGACCTGGCCGGAAGGCTGGTCGTCGTGGAGCTGGGCCCTTGTCGCGCGGGAGGCGCAGACCGGGCCGCGACGACGACCAGGGGGGCACGGGTCGCCGACGGCAACAACAGGATCCCCAAGATCACGGCGAGCGTGACGATGGCCACGCCACGCACCAGCCCTGACCTCTCGGGTGGCTCGAACGGATCGTGGGGAGACGAACCCGCCGACGCACGGCGGGAACCACCCGAAACGTCGTACGGACCGCCGAACCCCGACCCGTTCCCCGGCTCACTCATCGTCGTGGATGCTGCGGTTCGGCGACCCCTTCGAAGCGCTCACGGCGACGCTCGTCCCTGCGCCTCCTGAGCCTGTACACCACCATCGGCGCATGCGCCACAGCCTCCTCGTTGTCGACGAGGGCCGCAAGGCGCCGGTAGTAGAACGCGGGAGACATGCCCAAGTGGACCCGCACCGCCTCAGCCTTCGGTCCGGGCCGGGTCCACCACGAAGCCTCGAAGTCGAGGATCTCCTTGTCCCTGTCGGTGAAGGTCATGTGGCCCCAGCCTGCCAACGGCGCGCACCCGAAGCAAGGACCCTGGGGCCACCCCTCCAGGTGCTCCGGTCCTCTCACCTTGCTGAGAAGTGCGGCGGTAGCGTGGAAGGGCAGGCCGGTGTGGCGCAGTCGGAAGCGCAGACGACTTGTAATCGTCAGGTCGTGGGTTCGAGTCCCACCACCGGCTCCCTGTGAACCACCACGGCTCTCTCTCACCACCGGCCCTCGTTCTGCGGCCCTCGTTCTGCGGCCCCCGTTCTGCGGCCCTCGTTCTGCGGCCCTCGTTCTGCGGCCCCCGTTCTGCGGCCCTCGTTCTGCGGCCCTCGTTCTCCCGGTCAAACACCCGTCCATGCAGTCGGCGTCGTCCGTAGGGCCCGTTCGAGCTTGAGTCCCTCATAGGAGGAGGATGGAGATGAAGGTCCTTCGCACACCCGAGGAGCGTTTTGACTCGCTTCCCGGCTACGACTTCAAGCCCCACTACGTCGAGGTCCCCGCCGGCGACAGTTCGAACGACGGGCTGCGGGTGCACTACCTCGACGAAGGGCACGGCGGCTCGTACGAGCCATCCGGGGACACCGAGGTCGTCGTTCTCCTCCACGGTGAGCCGTCGTGGAGCTACCTGTACCGCAGGATGGTGCCTGGGTTGGTTGCGGCGGGCTTGCGGGTGATCGTTCCGGACCTCGTGGGCTTCGGCCGTTCCGATAAACCTTCCTCGCGCACCGACTACAGCTACGCGCGCCACGTCGAGTGGATGCGTGCAGCCCTCTTCGACCGCCTCGGGCTCGAGGGCGTCACGTTTCTCGGCCAGGACTGGGGTGGACTGGTGGGTCTGCGCCTCGTCGCCGAGCACCCCGATCGCTTCCGTCGGGTGGTGGTCGCGAACACCGGCCTTCCGACCGGTGACGACCACATGAACGAGGCTTTCTTCGCCTGGCAGAAATTCGCCCGGGAGGCTCCTGAGCTGCCCGTCGGCAGCATCGTCGCAGGTGGGTGTACGACGTCGCTTGCCGAGGAGGTGATGGCCGCCTACGACGCGCCGTTCCCGGACGAGAGCTACAAGGAGGGGGCGCGCCAGTTCCCGCTCCTCGTCCCCACGCGACCGGACGATCCCGCCTCCGAGGCGAACCGCCGTGCATGGGGCGTGCTCAATATCTTCGACAAACCGTTTCTCTGCGCGTTCAGCGACGGCGACGCGATCACCAGGGGAGCCGACGAGCGCTTCAAGGAGCTCGTCCCCGGGGCGCGTGGTCAGCCCCACACCACGATCGTCGGCGCGGGACACTTCCTCCAAGAGGACAATCCCGAGGACTTGGTTGCAGCAGTTCTCGGATTCGTGCACGGCACGAGAGGCTGAACTCCGCCCATTCACCCATCGTCGGGGCGCGGGAAGCTGCGACGACGCGCCAACTCGAAACACGCCACGGCGCAGGCTGCCGCCACGTTGAGCGAGTCGAGCGTCCCGTGCTGGGGGATGGACGCGATCACCGCGCATCGGCGGCGGCTCAGCGAGCCGAGTCCCCTACCCTCTGCTCCGAGCACCAGGGCCACCGGACCGTCGAGCTCGGTCCCTACGTCGAAGAGCGACTGCCCAGCCTTCGCATCGAGGCCGACGCACGTGACACCGTGCTCGGACAGATGGTGCAGAGCGCTGGGTATGCCCGGCACCACGGTCATGGCCATGTGCTCGACGGCTCCGGCCGCCACCTTGGTGACCGTGGGGGTCACATTCGCGGCGCGATGACGAGGCACGATGACCCCTGTCACCCCTGCGCATTCGGCACTGCGCAGGATCGCGCCCAGGTTCTGGGGATCGCTCACCCCGTCGAGCACGAGCAGGAACGGTGCGCTGCCGCCGGTGGTCTCGTACAGCTTCTCGAGCGGCGTCTCCTCCAGAGGGGCGGCCAAGGCCAGGACACCCTGAGCAGAGTCGGTTCTGGCCACCGCTTCGAGCCGTTTGCGCCCCACGAACACGACCTTCGCCCTGCTCCTGGCGGCCAGGCGGGCGATCTCGTCGAGCTGCGGTGAAGGTTCCAGGCTCTGAACGATCCACACCTCCCTCACCGGCCGTCTCGCCGTCGCCAACAGCTCGCGAACGGCCTGTCGTCCCTCGACCTGCTCGCCTCCGAGACCGCGTCGACGACCATGCACGCTGCGCTTGTCGTAGTCGCGACGGCTGGCGCGGCCACCTGGGTGCTGCGGGTGGCTCACGACGGAGCCGAACGAGTCTCGAGCCTTGTGTCTCGTGCAGTGCCACGGGCCGTGACGAGGACCACACAAAGACAAGCGATTCCTTCTACGCGGCCAAGCGCGCCGAGACCCTCGGCACGCTTGGCCTTCACGCTGACGGGTGCACCGACGAGCGAAGTCAACTGGCGCGCAATCCGAGGTATGTCCTCGCTCAAGCTGGGCCTCTCGCAGATGATCGTGCAATCGGCGTTCATCACGTCCATCTGTTGCTCCTCGAGCATCGAAAGCACCCGCTCGAGCAGCTCTAGCGACCTGACGCCCGCCCACGACGGATCGGTGTCAGGGAAGTGCCCGCCTAGGTCCCCGAGAGCCGCAGCGCCCAGGAGAGCGTCGGACATGGCGTGGGAGAGCACGTCGGAGTCACTGTGTCCCTCGAGACCGGGAGCCGCTTCGATGACCACCCCCCCGAGCACGAGCTGCCGGTCGGGATCGTCCGAATAACGATGGACGTCGAAACCGTGTCCGACCCTGAAGCTGGGCGTCGAGTCCGGCGCCACCATCACGTCCCCGCCAGAGCCTGCACCAGCTCCAGATCGGCTGGAGTCGTCACCTTCAGGTTCCGCGGCTCGCCCGACACCACTCGCACCGTGACGCCGAGCGCCGCCACCAGGACCGCGTCGTCGGTGGCGTCGCCGGCGGCGGAGTACGCCCGCCGAAGAACCTCCGCCCGAAACGCTTGGGGGGTCTGCACCGCCACTACCTCGTCGCGCGCAATGTCTTCCACCACGACCCCTTCGCTCACACGCTTCAAGGTGTCGGCCGCCGCCAGACCGGGCACCGCCGCGTCCGCTCCGTCTACCACTGCGCCGATCACCCTCGCGAACAGGGCTTGGGACGCGAGCGGGCGCGCTCCGTCGTGGACGACGATCACCGCCGCGTCCTGAGGAACCACGCCGAGACCCGCACGTACAGAAGCCGAGCGAGTCTCTCCCCCTACGACGACGAAGTCCGCGCCGCGCGTGTCATCCCTCAGCCGATTGGCGTCACCCACAGACAGATTGGCGTCACTCGGAGGAACCACGAGGACGACCCCGTCCACCGCATTTTTCGCCGCGGACAGCGCCCAGTCGACCATGGGGCGCCCCCGGATCATGGCGAACTGCTTTCTTCCTCCGAAGCGCGTGCCACCGCCGGCTGCCACCACCACGGCCCACACCCGCAACGCTCCAGAGCCGAGCTGCTCCACCGTCCGAACGGGTGGCCCGAGCCGGCCGGCTCAGGGCAGCGCCTCGTCGAGGCGCTTCTGGGCCTGTTCCTCGTTCACGTCGAGGGCGAACGTCAGCTCCGAAACGAGGATCTGCCTGGCGCGTCCCAGCATCCTCTTCTCCCCCGCGGACAGACCTTTGTCCTTGTCGCGGATCGAGAGGTTCCGCACGACCTCGGCGACCTGGTAGATGTCCCCTGAGCGGAGCTTCTCGGAGTGGTTCTTGTACCGGCGGGACCAGTTCGTGGGCATGCGCGCTTCCTTCTTTCGAAGGACTGCGAAGACCTCTTCGACCTCTTCGTCGTTGATCACCTCGCGCAGCCCGACACCCTCGGTGTTGTCTGCAGGGACCATCAAGGTGAGGTCACCGTAGGCCAAGCGCAGGACGAGGTACTCGCGCTTCTCGCCGAATGCCTCCTTCTGTTCGCGCCGCTCCACGATCGCAGCACCGTGGTGGGGGTAGACCACCTTGTCACCGATGTCGAAGACCACAGATATCTCCTGCCCCACGCACAGATTGGCCGTCACCGGCGCACCCGCCGACAATTCATTCTACCCGAGGCGCCCGGTCGCCCTTCTAGGTGGCTCCAGGTAGCGCGACCGCCCCTCTTGATCAGGTGTAGCGGTCCAGGATGCTCGACTCGGCCTGGCGGGCGAGTCCGTCCTTCAACGAGCGGGCACGCGCCGCGCCCACCCCTTCGACTTCCTCGAGGTCGCCCACCGAGGCTCGCATGATCTTCTGCAACCCCGCGAAGTGCTGCACGATCCGTTCGACAAGGACGTCGGGAAAGCGCGCCAACCTGTGAAGTGCCCGATATCCGTGGGGCTCTAGAGACACGTCGAGCTCGGTGCGTGAGTCGGGCAACCCGAGTGCCGCGCCTATGCGCCTGGGATCGGCAAGCTCGTCCGTGGTGAGCCGGCGCATGCCTTCCAAGGCCCGGTCGGGGCCGCGTCCGGTCGCCTGCAAGTAGTCGCGCACGACCAGCCTGCGCATTGCGTCGACCCCGTCGGTCAGCTCGTCGAGCTGGAGCCGCAGCATCCTTCCCTCCTCGCCCAATTCTGTGAGGTCGTCCTCGATGTCCCCTGCGATGCGCATCACGAGCTCGCTGGGTTGGAGAACGGCCGCCACATCTCGCACGGTGACCGTGTCCTCGACTTCGAGCGCCGATAGCGCCGTGACCGCGAAGTCGAACCGCTGACGGAACCGCTGCAGTGTCTGGAGCGCGTGACTCACGCGTTCGTGCATATGGCTGGCCGGTTGCAACGCATGCTTTATGTCATGGCGGTAGACGGTGACCATGCCCATAGCAGCCGACACGGAGATGACCGGAACGTCGATGGAGCGTGCCATGCGTTCTGCGGTTCGATGACGAGTCCCCGTCTCGGTGGTAGGGATGGACGGGTTCGGCATGAGGTGGACGTTGGCCCGAGCGATGCGCCCGGCGTCGGAGGACAGCACGATGGCTCCATCCAGCTTCGCCAGCTCAGACAGACGTTGCGGGCTGAACTCAGCGTCTATGAGGAAGCCCCCGGTGCAGATCGAGAGCACCTCCGGACCGTCTCCGACTGCTATGAGCGCGCCGCGCTTGGCGAGGAGGATCCGCTCCAGGCCCTCGCGAAGTGGCTGACCCGGTACCACGAGCGCCAGGGCCTCGGCCATGGCCGAGCTCGCTGCACGACCGGAGACCATCATCGACGAGCGGACCGGATGTGTCCTCGGCTACGCCCTCCCACGCCCGCATGGTACCCGTCCCTCTCACGCCGAGCTGGGACGGCTGTCATCGAGTCGCTAAGCAAACCTCGTCCATGCGCACGCCTTACGAAGAGCTGGCAGGCTTCGATCAGCTGCGGGCCGGATCGGGAGTGGCGCCCGCGCCTGCCATCTCGACGGGCGGCGGCGTCAGACCCTCGACGGAGCGGAACACGATCTGCGAATCCTCGACGTCGACGATGATCGTCTCGCCTACGTGGAATTCCTTCCACAGGATGCGCTCCGAGAGCGGGTCCTCCACGAATTGTTGGATCGCCCTGCGAAGCGGTCGGGCACCCAGGGTGGGGTCGTATCCGCTCTCGGCTAGCAACAACTTGGCGGCCGGTGTGAGCTCGAGACCCATGCCCTGTGACTCGAGTTGATCGCAGACGCGCCGGATCATGAGGTCGACGATCAGCACTACCTCGTCCCTCGACAGCTCGTGGAAGACGATGACCTCGTCCACACGGTTCAGGAACTCCGGACGGAAGTGCTGTTTCAGCGCGTCGTGCACCTTTGTCTTCATGCGCTCGTAGCTGACCGCCTCCGAGGTCTTCGCGAAACCGACCGACGACTTCCTGAGGTCCGCGGTCCCCAGGTTCGAGGTCATGATCAGCACGGTGTTCTTGAAGTCCACCGACCGACCCTGGGCATCGGTGAGCCGCCCGTCCTCGAGGATCTGCAGGAGGGCATTGAAGACATCCGGGTGCGCCTTCTCCACTTCGTCGAACAGCACGACCGAGAACGGCTTGCGGCGAACGGCCTCCGTGAGCTGTCCGCCCTCGTCGTAACCGACGTACCCCGGCGGCGAGCCGACGAGGCGCGACACGGTGTGCTTCTCCATGTACTCGCTCATGTCGAGCTGGACGAGCGAGTCCTCGTCGTCGAAGAGAAACTCTGCGAGCGCCCTCGCAAGCTCGGTCTTACCGACTCCGGTGGGACCGAGGAAGATGAACGACCCGCTCGGCCGCTTGGGATCCTTCAAACCGGCGCGAGTACGGCGGATCGCGCGCGAAAGCGCCTTGATCGCCTCGTCCTGTCCTATGACGCGCTTGTGCAGCTCGTCCTCCATCCGCAGCAGCTTGGCCGTCTCCTCCTCGGTGAGGCGGTAGACGGGGATGCCGGTCCAGTTGGCGAGTACCTCCGCGATGACCTCTTCGTCTACGACATCGAACAGGTCCACACCTTCTGCGCGCCACTCCGCCTCCATGGCCGACTTGCGGTCGAGCCGCTCCTTCTCCTGCTCGGCCAGCTTCTTCGCCTGGTCGTACGCCTGGCGTTCGAGGGCGGAGTCCTTGTCGCTGCGAATGCGGTTGATCTCGTCCTCGAGCTTCTTGTAGCCGGGAGGAGTGGTCATGCGGCGGATTCGCAGCCGACTTCCGGCTTCGTCGATCAAGTCGATTGCCTTGTCGGGCAGGAAACGGTCTGCCACGTAGCGGTCGGCGAGGTTCGCCGCCGCGACGAGCGCCTGGTCCGTGATCGTGACCGAGTGGTGGGACTCGTAGCGGTCGCGCAGGCCCTTCAGGATCTCGATGGTGTGCGACACGGTGGGCTGCTCCACCTTGATCGGCTGGAAACGCCTCTCGAGGGCCGCGTCCTTCTCGAAGTGCTTGCGGTACTCGTCGAGGGTCGTGGCCCCGATCGTCTGCAGCTCACCCCGCGCCAACATGGGCTTCAGGATCGAGGCCGCGTCGATGGCTCCTTCGGCTGCTCCTGCGCCGACCAACGTGTGGACCTCGTCGATGAAGAGAATGATGTCGCCACGTGTGCGGATCTCCTTCAGCACCTTCTTGAGGCGCTCCTCGAAGTCGCCCCGGTACCGGCTCCCGGCGACAAGGGCACCCAGGTCGAGGGTGTAGAGCTGCTTGGCCTTCAAGGTCTCGGGGACGTCGTCCGACACGACGCGCTGGGCGAGACCCTCCACGATGGCGGTCTTGCCGACGCCGGGCTCGCCGATGAGGACGGGGTTGTTCTTCGTGCGGCGGCTCAGGACCTGCATCACGCGCTCGATCTCGTTGTGACGCCCGATGACCGGGTCGAGCTTGCCGTCACGCGCGAGCTGGGTCAGGTTGCGCCCGAACTGGTCGAGAACCGGCGAGCCAGATGGCGTCTCGGATGCTGGGGACCCCGGACCGGCACCCACTGACTCTTTGCCCTGGTACCCCGAGAGCAGTTGGATGACCTGCTGACGCACGCGCGCCAGGTCGGCTCCGAGGCTTTGAAGAACTTGTGCCGCCACACCCTCGCCCTCGCGCACGAGTCCGAGAAGCATGTGCTCGGTGCCTATGTAATTGTGCCCCAGCTGGAGCGCCTCGCGCAGGGAGAGCTCGAGCACCTTCTTCGCGCGCGGCGTGAACGGGGGCGAACCGGTGGGAGCGGTGCCCGAGGCACCGATGGTCTCCTCGACCTTCTCCCGAACGGCTTCGAGCGAGATGCCGAGCTGCTCGAGAGCCTTGGCGGCCACGCCTTCACCCTCGTGGATCAGGCCGAGCAGGATGTGCTCGGTGCCGATGAAGCTGTGGTTGAGAAGGCGTGCCTCCTCCTGCGCAAGCACCAGCACCCTGCGTGCTCGGTCCGTAAATCGTTCGAACACCAGCCCGCCTCCCTCGACGGTTCGACAATTAGATTCTAACGGCCTGGGCCTACGGGGGAACACCAGCCTTCGACACAGTCAGATCAGGCCTTAGTGCCCTGGTGAGCACCGACGCTTTCGCCTGGCAAACGACTGTCGCTCGCGGCCGCTAAGGCTCCGTTGTCGCCTCGCGACCGCCGTCGCATATCGTTCACCCTGGTGAACGGCTCACCCCTCCTTTCTCTTTCGTTCATGGCAGACGACCTGGCGCGCCTGGAACCGGAGCTGCGCGCGGCGGTGAGCTCGGGTGATGAGTTCCTCGACCAGGTTACGACCCATCTGATCGCTGCTGGTGGCAAACGCCTGCGTCCCAGCCTGGCTCTGGCGTCGGCAACCGGTGGGACCCGCCCGGCGGCGCTCGACGACCTGTCCGGTGCAGTCGCCGTCGAGCTCGTGCACCTGGCCTCGCTCTACCACGACGACGTCATGGACGAAGCCACCATGCGACGAAACACCCAGACGGTGAACGCCCGTTTCGGCAACCTCGTCGCCATCGTGGCGGGTGACTTCCTGCTGGCGCGTTCCGCGGCGATCGCCGCCGCGCTGGGCACCGAGATCGCAGGTCTTCTGGCGAACACGCTCGGCCACCTCTGCCAGGGACAGGTCACCGAGGTTCGCTCGGCGTTCAGCTTGGCGCGCACGGACGACGACTACTTCGCTTCGATAGCGGGAAAGACGGCCGCGCTCATGTCGACCTCGTGCCGGATCGGTGCGCTGACCGGAGGCTTGGCGCGCCTGGAGGTGGAGGCGCTCACGACGTTCGGCAGGTGCTTCGGCATGGTCTTCCAGCTGCGCGACGACATCCTCGACCTGATCGGCACCGAAGAGGAGCTCGGCAAGCTCCCCGGCCAGGACCTCGCAGAGGGCATCTACACCCTTCCCGTGCTGCTCGCGTTGCGCGACCCGGAGGCGGGTCCTGAGCTCTCCCCCTTGCTGGGCCAGCCGCTTCGGCCTCCGGAACGGGACAAGGCACGCGCCATAGTGGCCGCCTCGGGTGCGATCGACTCGACCCTGTCCATCGGGCGCCGATACGTCCAGCAGGCGGTCGAGGCCGCCACGGCGGTCCCCGGCGCCGAGTTGAGCCGTGCGCTCGCCGACCTGGCTGGCTCGCTGCTCGCGGACCTCCCCCTGGCGCGCCGTTGAAGGGCAGCCGGCTGGCTGTCGCCGGGGTGGCCCGGCGTTCGAGGGCGGCTCGTTGGCCGGGTGGTGGCGGCGGGGCGGCTAACGCTCGGGGCGGAGAGTGGGAAAGGCGATCGCCTCGCGGATGTTGGCAAGATCGGCGAAGAGCATGACTAACCGGTCTATGCCGATGCCGAGCCCCGCCGTGGGCGGCAACCCGTACTCCAGTGCCCGAAGGAAGTCCTCGTCGATCGCCATCGCCTCCTCGTCTCCGGCCGCGTGCGCTGCGGCCTGAGCGTCGAAACGAGCACGCTGGTCGTCGGGGTCGACCAGCTCGGAGAAGGCGTTACCCAGCTCTCTCCCCGCGAGAACCGGCTCGAAGCGCTCGACCAGGTCGGGGTCCAGCCGGTGCCGTCGGGCGAGAGGCGACACCTCTGCGGGGAAGTCCATGACGAACACCGGGCCCCACAGCTGCGGCTCGGTGGTCTTCTCGTAGAGCTCGAGCAGCAGCTTGCCCGCCCCCCACGCCTCGAGGGGCTCACCCCCCGCAGCCGCCAGACGCCTCCGTAGCTCCTCGACCGGCGTGTGCACATCGGCAGGCTCACCCGTCGCCTCTGCGATGAGCTCGGCCATCGTCGCCCGCCGCCAGGGCGGCGTGAGATCCAGCTCGCGGCCTTGGTATTGGAGGCGTGTCGAGCCACGCAGCTCGGAACAAAGCCCCGACACCAGGTCCTCCACCAGCCCGGTCAGATCGCGGTAATCGGCGTACGCCTGGTACAGCTCGAGCATCGTGAACTCGGGGTTGTGACGGGGAGACAGGCCCTCGTTGCGGAACACCCGGCCGATCTCGAACACCTTCTCGCAGCCTCCTACGACGAGGCGCTTCAAGTACAGCTCGGGGGCGATTCGCAGGTACAGATCGGTGCCGAGCGCGTTGTGGTGCGTGACGAACGGTTTCGCCAGCGCGCCGCCCGGGATCAGGTGGAGCATCGGAGTCTCCACCTCGACGAAGCCGCGCTCCTCGAGACGCCTCCGCAGAAGACTCACCATCCGGCTGCGAAGTGCGAGCACACCACGGGTTCGCTCGTTGACCCACAGGTCGACCTCGCGCCGGCGCAGGCGCGTCTCGATGTCGCTCACCCCGCGCCACTTGTCGCCGAAGCTCCGGCGCGCCTTGGCGAGCAACACCCAGTCGCTCACCAACACGGACAGCTCGCACCGTCTGGTCCTCACCACGCGTCCGGTCGCTCCGACCCAGTCACCCAGCGACAGTCCTGAGAACAGCTCGAACCCCGCCGTCTCGCTCTGGGTGGCGAAGAGCTGGATCTCGCCCGAGGAGTCGCGAAGGGTGGCGAACGCCAGACGACCCATCGGGCGCACGAGCATCACACGACCGGCGACGGACACCTCGTCGTCGGTCTCAGCGCCTGCTTCGAGGGAAGCGTACCTGTCCGCCAGGGCGCGCGCCTCGTCGGTCCTCTCGAACCGGTACGGAACTTCCGCCACGCGATGACGTTACCGTGCGTCGGCACGGCTACTTGATGTTGCGCTCGTACACCAAGCGCAGACCGTGCAGGGTGAGCCACGGCTCGCGGTACTGGATCATCTCCGACAGCGGTGCGATCACCTCCGAAAGTCCTCCGGTGGCCACCACCGCCGCGCGACCCAGTTCGCCGGATATGCGCCGGCACATGCCGTCCACCTGCGCTACGTACCCGTAGAGAACCCCGGACTGGATCGACTCCACCGTCGACTTACCGACGACGTTTCGCGGCTCCACGAGCTCCACCCTGCGCAGGGCGGCGGCGTGGTGGAACAGAGCGTCCATCGAGATGGCGATGCCCGGAGCGATCGCTCCGCCCAGGTACTCCCCTTCGCTCGATATGACGTCGAACGTGATGGCGGTCCCCAGGTCGACCACGATGCACGGGCCACCGTAGAGGTCGTACGCACCGATGGCATTCGCGATTCGGTCCGCGCCCACCTCCTTAGGGTTGTCGTAGAGGATCGGCATGCCGGAGCGCACGCCCGGCTCGAGCACTATGCACGTCACGTCGAACCACTGTTCGGCCATCTGGCGCAGGGACGTGGTGACCCGGGGGACCGAAGAGGCCACTGCTATGCCGCTCACGACCTCGACGACGTCCATTCCGTCGAGGTCGAGCAGCTGTGACAGCAGCAGCGCGTGCTCGTCGGGGGTCCGCTCATCGACGGTCGACAGCCGCCAGTGGTGCGTGAGCCCCGCGGGCTCGGGTTCCACCGGCGGCGCGCGCCGGCTCTGCGGAGGCGGGCCGTCCTCCGTACCGAGGCAGAACAGGCCCAGCACCGTCTCGGTGTTGCCCACATCGATTGCGAGCAGCATCAGATCCCTCCGAGAAGCGGCCTCGTGCCACCGCGATGGACGGAGATGAAGTCGAGACCGATGTCGAGCACAGGGGCTGAGTGGGTGAGCGCACCGATCGAGATCAGGTCGGCACCGGCACGCGCGTACGCGGGAGCAGTCTCGAGACTGACCCCTCCCGAGACTTCGACGAGCACAGTGCCGGGCCCGGCACGCTCGTGCACGAGCGCGACACAGCGCGCCACCTCGTCAGGGGTCATGTTGTCGAGGAGCACCGCCGAGACACCGGCGGACAGCGCCTCCGGCACCTGCTCGGCACGGTCACACTCGATCTCGACCAGACGTCCGGGCCACCGCGCGTGCGCCAGGGCCACGGCCTCGCCCATGCGGATCCCGCCGAGGTGGTTGTCCTTCACCAGGACGGCCTCCGAAAGGGTGCCGCGGTGGTTCTGAGCCCCCCCTGCACGCACGGCCGCTTTCTCGAGCGCGCGCAGGCCGGGCGTCGTCTTTCGCGTGTCCAGGACGCGCGTGGCGGGATTCGCCGCAGAGACGGCCTCGACGTAGCGCCTGGCAATGGTCGCCACGCCCGACAGGTGGCACAGAAAGTTGAGCGCGGTGCGCTCGGCGGCAAGAAGGGCTCGCATCGGGCCCGACACCTCGGCCACGGCGTTCCCGGGAAACACCTTGCTGCCGTCGGGGAGTTGCCAGTCCACGATCAGGTCGGGGGCCACCTGGGCGAAAGTCTCGACGGCACAGAGCCTTCCCGCCACCACACCTTCGGAGCGCACGACGAGCGCGGCACGCCCCGTCGAGCTCTCGGGCACGAGCGAGGCGCTCAGGTCACCGAGCGGCAGCAGGTCCTCGGCGAGCGCCCGGGCCACGGCCTCCTTCACGGCCACGAGCGGCGGGTCCGCACAGCCCTCCTGCAGCGAGCCGACTCCTCCGGATCGCTTCGTCACTTCCGGGCTCCGGGACCGTCGCGGAGGTGAAGCAGGCGGCGGCGCCATCGAGGCAGGGTCTCGGGGTGGTCTCGGCGCGCGTGAGCACCTCTGGTCTCGGTGCGGGCGGCCGCCGCCCTCAACAACGCCCGGGCCAGATCGACCAGGTTCGCCAGCTCGCCGGCGTCGCGGCCCGGTGAGAGGTCGTACAGCCGGTCGCGCACGTCCTTCACGCAAGCGCCGACCAGATCAAGGGACTCCGAAGAGCGCAGGACGCCCGCCCCCTCGGTCATGGCCCCCTGTAGCTGTTCTCGCATCTTCCTCACGTCGGTGCCGAGGTCCTCTGCGCGAGCACCGGCGACCACGCCTGCAAGAAAGTCCTCGCCCCTCTCGAACACCCCGCGAGGGGGCTCGACGTGCCACGCGGGCACGGGGAGGTCGCGCAGGTCCGTGCAGCCGATCTTCACCCCGGGGGCCTCGTCGCCTGGCGCCGGCGCACGGCTCGCGGCAAGCACGCCTCGCATGGCCCCGGTCGCCGACGGTCCCTCGCGTCCGGCTTCGATGGCCTCCGCCAGGCGGGCGCCGAACACCATCCCTTCGAGCAAGGAGTTCGACGCGAGGCGGTTGGCACCGTGGACACCGGTGCACGCAGTCTCGCCGGCCGCCCACAGTCCCGCCACGGCGCTCGCACCGTCGAGGTCGGTCACCACTCCGCCCGAGAGGTAGTGGGCCGCGGGAGCTATGGGCAGCCAGTCGACCGACGGATCGAGCCCCGCACCGCTCAACGAGGTGACAAGGGTGGGGAAGCGCTCGGCGAACGCCTCGAGACCTGTGGCGTCCAACCACAGATGGTCCACTCCCTGCACCGACATTCGGTCGGCCATCGCGCGGCTCACGACGTCGCGCGGAGCAAGCTCGTCGATGAAACGCTCGCCCTCGGCATCGCGAAGCAGCGCGCCATGACCACGAAGCGCCTCGGACAGAAGCGGCCGGGGCATGGCCGGGTGGTGCAGGGCGGTGGGGTGGAACTGGAAGAACTCGACGTCGGCAACTGGCACACCGGCACGCAGTGCCATGGCTATGCCGTCGCCGGTGGCTTCGGTCGGGTTGGTGGTCACCGCGTAGAGCTGTCCTGCGCCGCCGGTCGCAAGCACGACGTGGCGGGCCCGCACCTCTTGGCGACGCCCGTCGGGATCGAATGCGACGACGCCCACGCACCTGTCACCGTCGATGATCAGGTCGAGCGCGAACCAACGCTCGAGAACGGCGGCGGCCGTGCTCCGTACGGCGTCCACGAGGGCCCGCTCGACCTCGGCGCCCGTCGCAGCCCCACCCGCGTGGAGGATGCGGGCCGTGGAGTGCCCGCCTTCTCGGGCGCGAGCCAGGCCACCATCGGCTTCGCGATCGAACACGGCGCCAAGCGCGATCAGCTCGCTCACGCGTCTCGGGCCTTCGTCCACCAAGACGCGCACTGCATCGACGTCGCAAAGCCCGGCTCCCGCCGCGAGGGTGTCGGCTTGATGGAGGTCGGTGGAGTCCTCGTCACCACCGAGCACGGCCGCCACTCCTCCTTGGGCCCATCGAGTGGCGGACTGGGACAACTCGGCCTTCGTGAGCACGCCGACACGCATGCCGGGGACATCGGCCAGCCGCACGACAGCGGACAGCCCGGCTACTCCGGAGCCGAGAACCAAGACGTCGAGCTTCGTGCAGCTCCGGCCCATCGCCGGGAGCCCCTCAGTCGCCGGTGATCCGGCTCAGCTCTGCATCGAGCTGTGCGCCGACCACGTCCACAGGCGTGTTCGACGAGTCGACGTGCACGATCGTCGGGACCAGGGTCTCGAGCTCCGCCTCCTCGTAGTCAGCATAGGTGATGACGATCACCTTGTCACCTCTGTCCACCAGCTTGGCCGCTGCACCGTTCAGACAGACCTCACCGGGGTCACCCACGATGGCATACGTCTCGAACCGCGCGCCGTTGTCGATGTCGAGCACCGCGACCTGCTCGTACTCGAAGATGTCAGCGAGACGCATGAGCTTGGGATCAAGGCTGATCGATCCCATGTAGTCGGGGTTCGCGCCCGTGACAATTGCCCGGTGGATCTTCGACTTCATCATGCGTCGCCGCATCCCTTCAGCGCTCCTTTCCGGTGTCCGCTGCCGTGCCGGTCGCTTTGCCCGCCGCCTTGCCCGCCGCCGCAACGCGGCGCGCCGGCGCGACAGGCCCGACCACGACACCGACGTTGTCGATCAGACGGACAGGCCCGACGTTCGCTGCCACCAGCAGACGCAACTCTCCGGCCGTCACTTCGGGACGACGCAGGGTGCGTGTGTCGACGACCTCGGCATAATCGCAATCCACCAGCGGCTCAGCCTCCATCACGGAGCGCATCAGACCACGCACGACATCCAGGTCGCGCTCGCCGCCGTCCAGGGCGCCGCGCCCGGCCTGAAGACACCTGTACAGAGCGACAGCAGCGCGACGCTCGGCCGGGGACAGGCGCGTGTTGCGGCTCGAAAGCGCAACACCGTCGACTTCGCGCACGGTCGGGCATGCCACGACCTGCACGGGGAGGCAGAGGTCCTCGGTGAGCGCACGCACCACCGCCAGCTGCTGGAAGTCCTTCTCACCGAAGTAGGCGCGGCAGCGTCCCGCGAGTGCAAAGAGCTTGGCGACCACGGTGGCAACGCCGCAGAAGTGGCCGGGGCGAGAGGCACCCTCGAGCCCCTCGCTCACTCCCCGCACGTCCACGACCGTCGCCGGTGGCTGGGGATACCCCGGGTACATTTCTTCCACCACCGGAGCAAACACGATGCTGGCGCCCGCAGCCTCGGCCTCGCGCACATCGCCTTGGAGATCGCGTGGATAGGCGGCGAGATCGGCCTTGTCGCCGAACTGCAACGGGTTCACGAACAAGGTGACCGCGACCACGTCGCACTCCGCCGCCGCGCGTCCTATGAGCGAGCGGTGTCCTGCGTGCAATGCCCCCATCGTCGGGACGAGGCCCACTTCCCGCCCGCATGCACGCTGCGCGTCGAGGGCAGCGGCGAAGCCGCTCGCGGAGCCGATCACGCGCACGGCAGGACCTCTGCGCCGTGCTGTGCGGACAGGCGTCTCACGAGGGCGACTCCGGCGTCGTATCCGGGCAGTTCCTCAAGATCCAGCGCGGCACGGTGCGAGGCGATGGTCGCCACATCTCCTCGCGCAGCCGGCCCGGTGAGCGCCACCGCCGGCCCGAGCTCGGCCACGTCGTCGAGAGCCGCACGAGCCAGGCCCAACAGAGCGTCCAGTCCCACACCCGCCGACGCGCCTATCCGCCCGGCCTGCCCGAGTAGGGCGACGAGGTGGTTCGAGGCGATGCATGCGGCAGCGTGGTACGCGGCACGGTGCTCGTCGTCTACGACTACGGGCCACCCTCCGAGGAGGTACGCGAGCGTGGTGGCGATCTGGTCCCCGGCCACGGCGAACGTGACACCGGCGCGAAGGCGGATCCGGCCCACCTCGGGAGTGGGAAGAGGCACGAGCGGGTGCAGCGAGGCTCGGCGCGGATGAGGCGAGAGCACGTCCAACCCGAGCGCGCCCGACAGGTGCATGACCACCGTGTCGGCAACGGGCGTGACGTCGGCCGCGACCGAACGCAGCACCGCGTCGGGTGTCGCCAACACGAGCACGTCCACTCCTCTTGCGGCGTCAGAGACGTCGTCGCCTCGCGCCAAGATCCCGCGTACGTCACAACCCACATCGGCGAGCGCCGCAGCCAGCGAGCGACCGGCCCTACCGGGGCCGATCAGCCTAAGAGTCGTCACCAGAACCCTCTCTGCGCTCCAGCCCCTTTCAGGTGCCGGTCGCGTCAGGCGATCAGATCACTTCGACTTTATTCTAGCGGGCTACGACCGACGACGGTAACGACGGTGGAGCACGTGTCTAGCCCCTACGTGGTGAGGCTGCCGAGCTGTCTCACCTCTCCGACCGCTCGTTCGGCCGTCTCGGGTGGGACGAGCTCGGGAGCGAGCTCCAACAGCGGAACGAGCACGAACCGGCGCTCCCACATTCGTGGATGCGGGACCACGAGGTCGTCTGCGTCCACGACCTGATCGTCGACCAGCAGCACGTCGACGTCGAGCGGGCGCGGGCCCCACCGCACGCCACGTGCCCGGCCGGCCGCAGCTTCGAGAGACCGCCCCAGCTCGAGCAGCTGCCTGGGCGAGAGATCGGTGTCGAGCTCGACCACCATGTTGAGGTACGGGCTCTGCCCCGGCGGCCCCCCGAGAGGCTCGGTCTCGTACAGGGCAGAGACGGCCACCAAGTCGGGTAGGCGGGTGATCGCGGCCTGTAGGTGGGCGCGCCGGTCGCCCATGTTCGAGCCGAGCCCGAGGAAGGCACGTGCCATCTGGAGGACCGGTCCCGTCACCTCGCCCGCGGCCGGCTAGCCCCGGGACCGGGTCACGCGCACGCCCGCGGAGTCGAGGTCATGGGGCACCGGTGGGTGCAGCTTCCTGAGACCCACGGTCACCGACAGGACGCGCGGGTCGCGCAGGACTGTGGTTGCGATCGTCGCCGCCAAGGACTCCATCAGTCGCCGTGGCGGCCCGGCCACGACCTCTGCGGCCACATCCGCCGCGCCGAGGTAGTCGACGGTGTCGGAGAGGTCGTCGCTGTGCGAAGCGCTCTCGGTGTCGACGACTATGTCCAGGTCGATCTCGAAAGGCTGAGGCGAGCTTCGCTCGGCCTCGTGCACCCCGTGGGCGCCGAAGACCCTCAGCCCGCGCAGCTCGATGAGGTCGCCTTCCACCAATGCCTCCTGTTACGCGCCGAGGTCCCCTCGGCCCCCGCCGGCGGCCTCGGGAGGCCCGACCACACCCGAAGATCGTCCGGCGCGTGGGATCGCCGAGCCTGTCGCGACCACCTCGGCGACGAGATCGCGCCCCTGTGGACCTATCTGGCGACCGACCAGGCGCTCTGTGACCTCGATGGCCTGAGGGCCGCCCGGGAGGCGGCCGCACCACAGCAGGTACCCGGCCACCGTGCCCAGCACCCGGTCGCCGAGCTCCTCCTGGTGGATGAGTACGCGCTCACCGGCGCCCAGCCAGCCGTCGAGCTGACCGTAGAGGTCGACCAGGACCTCTGCTGCCTCGGCACCCGGGCCCAGCGGGAAGTGCGACCAGGCGAGCTCGCCCTCTTCGTACGCCGCGAGGTTGTGGGGTGAAGGCAGCAACGACACGACCCTCCCGAACCCCTGTACCCGCAGCCAGATGATCTCCTCCTGCCGGCGGACTCGGCGGTGGTTCGGCGCGGCACCACCCGGGCGCTCACTGATCGCGAGCTCGTCCTTGATGACCCAGGTGAAGTTGCGGGGGGGAATGCCTGCGGCCCACTTGCCCCTCACCGCGCCCCCAGTCCGGGTCTCCCCGCCCCAACGGGTGACGTGCGCGCCGCTGCGGGCGTGAGGTCCGAGGCGGACCGGGTGGACCCCACGAGGGTCGCCGACCGCGAGACGGCCGTGACGTCGTGGACACGCACCATCGCCGCGCCGGCCAGCATGGCCCACGTCGCCGTAGCGATCGACCCCGGCAGGCGCTGCGCCGCCGGGACCGGTTCCTCCCCGGGCCCCGCAGCCAGCACGCCCAGGAACCCCTTGCGGCTGGTTCCCACGAGTACAGGAAAACCCGAAGCGACCAGGGCGGGAAGATGGTGCAGCAGCGTCAGGTTGTGACGGGCGGTCTTTCCGAACCCGATCCCCGGGTCGACCCACACCTCTCGAACGCCGGCATCGAGGGCCTGTCTCGCCCGCTCGACCAGGAAGCCGTGCACCTCGCCGACCACGTCGTCGTAGCGAGGATCGTCCTGCATGGTCCGGGGCGTGCCGCTCATGTGCACCGCGACCCATCCCACGGCTCCGCTGGCGGCGACGGGCCACAAGCTCGCCGAGATGTCGTTCACGAGGGTCGCCCCTACCGACAGCGCCGCCTCAGCGACTGCTCGTTTCGTCGTGTCCACCGACACCCGGACGTGCCGGGTGAGCGCTTCGATGACCGGGACCACCCGGCGCAGCTCTTCCGCCTCGGGCACCGGTTGAGCCCCGGGACGGCTCGATTCGCCTCCCACGTCGATCACGTCGGCGCCCTCGGCGACCATCTCCAGGCCTCGAGCGAGCGCTGGCTCGAGGTCGAAGTAACGCCCACCGTCGAAGAACGAGTCCGGGGTCACGTTCAGGACACCCATCACCAGCGGACGCACCACCCCCAGAGCGTAGAACAGCGCTCGGGCGGACCGTGGCGGCGATCAGCGGCGCTGGACGAAGTCCATCGCCTCTGCTCGGGTCCGCGGATCGAAGCGAAAGAGCCCCCGCACGGCCGACGTGATGGTCAGTGTCCCCGGTTTCTTCACTCCACGCATCGACATGCACAAGTGCTCGGCCTCGACCACCACGATCACGCCGCGCGGCTTGAGCACCTTCTCCATCGTGTCGGCTATCTGCGCGGTCATCCGCTCCTGGACCTGAAGGCGGTGTGCGAACGAGTCGACGACGCGTGCGAGCTTGGAGAGCCCGGTGATCCGACCCTCTTCACCCGGGATGTACCCGAGATGCACCTTGCCGATGAACGGAACCATGTGGTGCTCGCACAGGGAGGCGAAGGGGATGTCGCGCACCATCACCATCTCGTCGTGCTCGGCGGCGAAGGTCACCGTCAGGTGAGCACCTGCATCGTCATCGAGTCCGGAGAACAGCTCGGAGTACATCGCAGCGATCCGCGCTGGCGTACCCTGGAGGCCTTCTCGACTCGGATCCTCACCCACGGCTTCGAGCAGCTCCCTCACGAGACGCTCGACTCGGTCGACGTCGACGCTCACCGAGATGCCAGCCTCACGCGCGCGAGCACCTCTCGTCTCGTCACCCGGACGGTGACGGCGACGGCGACCAGAGCTCGGACCCGGTCAGTCGACAGGGACAGATCCCTGGTAGATGCGAATGTCCGGCAGGTTCCTGTAGCGCTGTGCGACATCGAGCCCATAGCCCACCACGAAACGCGACGGGATGTGGAACCCCACGTAGCGAAGGTCGAGCTTGGCCCGCTGCCGGCCCTCTCTCACCAGGAGCGCGCAAACCTCGAAGCTGGCCGGCTGGCGCGTGAGCAAGCTGCGGCGCAGGTACGAAAGGGTGAGGCCGCTGTCGACGATGTCCTCCACCACGAGCACGTGCCGGCCGGTGAGATCTGAGTCCAGGTCCTTTACGATGCGGACCACCCCGCTGGTGGTTGTGGCCGACCCGTAGGAGGCGACGGCCATGACGTCGACCTCCACGGGTAGACGGATCGCACGCGCCAGGTCACTCATGAACACGAAGGCGCCCTTGAGCACACCGACGAGCAACGGTGGACGCCCGAGATAGTCGGCGGTGAGCTGCTCACCGAGCTGGGCCACGCGCTCTTGCAGAGCGTCCTCGGTGACTACGACCTTCCCGAGGTCGGGGTCGTCGTCCCAGCGGTCCGAGCTCAACGACTCCACCCGAGCAAACCGACCGCCCCCACGCGCCTACAACGCTCACGTGGAGAACAGGACATCGGGCGCAGACACTAGCGGACGCCGCTCCGGTCGATCTGTTCGACCGGTGCCGACGCCAACGCCATGCGCGACCTGCGTACCCGGATTCCCGGGGCGACGTCCGTCGCCCTCGTGCCACCTCGGGCGACCGCCAGGACCCGTTCGACCGCCGCCAGGTCCGGCGAATAGCCACCGTTTCGCAGCCAGCGCCTGACGGACCTGCGCGCAAGCGGCCGCGGGGCCACGGCGAGAGCGGTGGCATCGGACGCGTCGACCTCGTCGGCCAGTTCGTCCAGCAGGTCCGCCTCCGCGCCAAGCACGTCAGCTTGGCGGGCGAGAATGGGCACGACGTCGCGGCCGGCAATCTCCGAGCACAGCGGAAGGAGCTCGTGACGGACGCGATTGCGAAGGAAACGCGCGTCGTGGTTCGTCGGGTCCTCGAGCGGTTCGAGCCGTTCGTTCAGACACAGTGCACGCGTCTCTGCACGTCGCACCGACAGGAGAGGGTGCTCGAAGCCCCGACGCATCGCGGAGAGACCGTCGAGACCCGCACCACGCAGGAGATTCAAGAGGACGGTTTCCGCCTGGTCGTCCATGGTGTGACCAGTGGCGGTCCCCGCCGGCAGGACCTGTCTGCGCGCTGCCCTCGCACGCGCCTCGAGGTTGGGGCCGCTGTCCACATCCACCTTCTCGGAGCGAAATGCCGCTCCGTAACGCCGTGCCGCTTCGGCGACCACCTCGGCTTCGGATCCCGAACCGGAGCGCAACCCATGGTCGACATGCACGGCGGTGACCTGGCACCCGGCGGCCGTGGCAAGAACGAGCAGGGCAAGAGAGTCCGGCCCGCCCGAAACCGCGCACACGAGAGGAGATGGAGGCGGCGGGAACGTGCATCGGGGAAGCAGCGCCTCGGGGTCGAGCGTTTCGGCTCCCGCCTTCCGCCCCGTCACGTCGTCGTCCCGGGCGTCACCGGTCCCCGCCCGGGCGTCACCGATCCCCGACCGAGAATCAGCTCGTAGCGACATGCGACTGACCGATCCGCGTCACCCAGGCTTCGGGATCGTGGATCTCGTCCATGGTCGGCAACATCTCTGGGCCTTCCCATACCCGCGAAAGGAGCTGCCGGCCGCCGACGGCTTCGACCGCGTGGATGAACCGCTCACCTCGCTCGTACTGTCGCAGCTTCGCCTCGATGCCGACCAGCTGTTGCAACACGCGCGCGGGCCATCCGGCGCGCCGGCGTCTCTCGCGCATGACCCGGCCGAACCAGGCGGAGTCGGGTACCGCCGAGGCGCCCGCACGATCCATCGTCACGTCCCCGTGACCTTCGAGCAGGCTCATCATCGCCTGGATCCGACCTATCACCTCGAGCTGTTCGGGCGGTGCCACCAAGCCAAGCAGACCTGCATCCTTCAGTGGGTTCCGGCCCTGGCGGACCGCAGTGGTGGAACGTCGAAGCGCGTCGACGAAGCGCCCCGGATCAGGACGCATGGAGCCGAGGACCTGGTCGACGAGCGACAGGAAGTACGGCCGCAGCCATTCGACGCCCGTGAATTGGCATCGGTGTGTCACCTCGTGCAAAGCGATCCACAACCGGAACTGCCGAGCGGGAAAGCCGTGACGGCGTTCGAGAGCGACGATGTTCGGTCCGACGTACGAGACGAAGTCACCGCCGTCGTCACCTTCGGCGAGCAAAAGGTCGTACTGGCCGAGCACGCGAGTCGACATCCACCCGAGCACGGTCCCGAGCTGGACGCCCGTCATGGCGCGCGCCGCGCCTGCGAGCGGGCCTGGGAGCGCGCCCGTCTCCAATTGGTCGAGCACCGGATCGAGCAGACGGCGAAACGACCCCAGGTTCGTGCGGACCCATCCCGCACGGTCGACGACCCTCGCTCGCGCCGAGCCCGAGGCGGGATGCAACCCCGTCTCGCCCACCACAAGCGCTTCGGCCTCGGAAGTGACCTCTGCGAAATCCTGCTCGAGCCGATTCTCGGTGGCCGCGTCGAGGCTGCCGGACACGGAGGCCATCGAAAAGGGATTGCGCCCTCCGACCCATGTAGCGACGCGTTCGGCCACGTCCCAGGAAACCGGGTTGGTCACACGCACAGTGTACGGAACGCCAGGACCGAGGTGATCCCCACGGCAGGCTCGCCAGGCCGATGCCCGGCCCGGACAGGCCCTGCCGCCTGGGCGGATCAGCCTTTCATGAACTGCTGCTCTGCTCCTCTTCGAGCAACGCCTCGAGAACTCGCTCCCGCAGGGCGTTAGGAACGTGGTCCTTGCAGCGCTGGGCGATCAGTATCCGCAGGTCGGCTTCGAAGTCGAAAGCATCGAAGCACGCTTCACATTCGTCGAGGTGGCGCTTGATCTCTTGCCTACGCTCCTCGGTGAGCTCACCGTCGAGATAGGTGTAGAGCCGGTAGAGCGTTTCGTTGCAGTCGATCTCGGACTCTCCGGTTCCCACAATCCTCCTCTCGCTCCTGTGCCCGCGGACGGTTCAGTGGCGGGGCTCGGCGCTTCCCACCAAGCCCTGCGCCACGGCCGATCCTGCCAACGCTTTCTGCAGCGCTCTTCTTCCCCGGTGAATACGGCTCATGACTGTCCCTATGGGCACGTCGGTAATCTCGGCGATCTCCTTGTACGAGAAACCTTCCACGTCGGCGAGCAGGACGGCGATCCGGAACACCTCGGGCAGCGACTCGATCGCCTGCTTCACGTCGTCGTCGGTGATGCGATCGAAGAGCTCGTCCTCGGCCGACCGGCCCGTGCCCGCCATCTGGAGATCGTCGAGGCGATGGTACAGGTACAGGTCCTCCACGTCCTCCACGTCCGCCTTCTCCGGCCGGCGCTTGGCGGCGCGGTAGCTGTTGATGAACGTGTTCGTGAGGATCTTGTACAGCCACGCCTTCAGGTTGGTCCCTTCCTCGAAGCGGTCGAAGGCTCGGTACGCTTTGAGGAACGTCTCCTGCACGAGGTCTTCGGCGTCGGCAGAGTTGCGCGTTATGCGTAGGGCCGTCGTGTAGAGCGCCGGCATGTGCTGCATTGCCAGATCGCTGAACACCGCCCTGTCAGCCATGCCGCCAACGATACCCATCGGCTGTGCCGTTCAACGTCGCCCACTCGCCCGACGTGCCTCCAGACGGAAAGTGGCGACTGTGAGAGCCCGTTACAGGGTCTCGGATCAGGCGTTACTCGTCTGACGCAGATCAGCCCTAGTCATAGAGTCGTGAAGAGCCTGTGTGAAGAGCCTGTGTGAAGAGCCCGGGAGGTCTCCGAAGAGCCTGGGAGGGGACTCGGACCCCTGACCTGCGCATTACGAGTGCGCTGCTCTACCGGCTGAGCTACCCAGGCGAAGCGATCGCCCAGGCTACCGGACTTCGAACAAAGCCCTGTCTCCCACGACTTTCTTTCAAACCGTGACCGCAGAGAGCCGGACGAGCAAAGCCTCGAGCATCAGGATCTCGTTCGGGTTCCGAACCAGCTCCGCCACCACATCCTCGACAGCGCCGATGGCGCCGACGAGAGCGCGCACACGGTCCTCGTTGCGGGCCGTGGTCGGTTCCGCGCACGATGCAACCTGCGCGAGCCGCTCGGCGTAGGCGCTTACGAGCACACCCAGGCCAGCTCGCAGTTCGTCGACCCGCCACCGTCTCTCCTCGCGGTGCTGGCGCTCCTCCACCTGCTTGCGGCCCGTCACGCCACCCCCACCCATGGTCTGTGAGCCCGCGGCAAGCGCTTCGAGCTCGGCGCCATGACGTGCCCGCAGGGGACCTGTCGCCTCCTCACAAGACGCCAGGAGCTCAGACGCCAGAGCGGCAGCGGAGCTCCCGGTGCCGTCGAGCCTGGCCGGGACCGAGCGCCACAACTCGCGACGGGCGACGAAACCCTCGTCCTCGGCGAGAAGGCGCGCCCGCTCGGCGCTCCCGCGGGCGGCCTGCGCCACTTCCATCGCACGCCCGCCCGCGATGCCCTGTCCCTCGAGCCACGCCGCCAGCTCGCGAACAGGAACCGGGCGCAAGTCGATGCAGATGGATCTGCTCGCCACAGTGGCCAGCTCGGCCGGGACCAGCTCGGCGAGCAAGACGAACACCGACTGGCTGGCCGGCTCCTCGAGCGTCTTCAACAGCACCGGCGCTGCGAGTCGGGCCAGATGGAGGTCGGGCACCACGATCACCTGCCGGTGACCCTCGAACGGCCGACGCTGGGCCAGGCGCACCACGCCTCGGGCGTCGTCGACGCTGATCGACGCACCGGTGCGCGTGATCTCGACCAGGTCCGGATGGCTGCCCCCAAGGGCCCTTCGGCACACGTCGCATTCATCGCACCCTCCCGACGGACACAAGAGGGCCGCGGCGAAACCCCGTACGAGCTCCTGTTGGCCGAGGCCGGGCGGGCCGACGAGCAAATAGGCGTGCAACGGTCGGCGCGCTGCGGCGCGCAGCTGGGACACGGCGTCTGCTTGGCCGACGACGCCGCTGAAGAGATCGGGAGACGGGAGACGGGACTCCTCGAGGTCCGACTTCACCTCGGTCGCGCGATTCATGGGCATCCTCACCCACCCGCTCCCGATGCCCGAGGACGAGATCTGCGGGCGCTTGTGGGAACCTGGGTCACGGGGACGACCATGGGGGCGGTCTTTGCTCCGCGCGTGTTCAGCGCGCGCCGGCGGGCAGAGGACCAAGTCGCGCCATCACCGCGGCGGACACCTGCCTCGCCACCTGATCGACGGTGCCGGTGCCATCCACCACCACCCAGAGGGGGTCGGAGGCCGCGAGAGTCGCGTAGCCGTCACTGACTCGTCGATGAAACGACTCGTCGAGACGCTCGACTCGGTCGGCGTCCGCGCGCTCCAGACGCGCGCGCGCCACGTCCAAGGGCACGTCGATCAGCAGGTTCAAGTCCGCCTCGAGCCCTCCTGTGGCGAACGTCACGAGCCGTCGCAGTGTGTCGAGGTCCAGGCCCCGCCCGTACCCCTGGTATGCGAGAGTCGACCCCGAATAGCGGTCGCTCACCACCCATCGCCCGTCAGCAAGGGCCGGCGCTATCACCTCTGACACATGGTCTGCACGGTCGGCGGCCACGAGCAGTGCCTCTGCACGCGCCGAGACCCCCGGCCGCGCCGGGTCCAGAAGAAGTTGCCGCAGCCTCCCCCCCAGAGGGGTGGCACCGGGCTCGGAGGTGAGCACGACGTTCGGCTCACCGATCCACTCGGCGAGCAACCTCGCCTGGGTGCTCTTGCCGCACCCGTCTACGCCCTCGAATGCGATCAACCGGCCGCGCACGTCTGCACCGGGCTAGGTGGCCCCGGGCTCGCCGGGCTCGGTCGTCTTCGTCGTCCTTGGCGTTTTCGTCGCCTTCACGACCTTGGCCGCCTTCACGACCTTGGTCGCCTTGGTGGCCTTCACGGCTTTCTTGGTGCTCGTGGCGCGCCGCGCCCTGCGAATCGGCGGGCCCGCCGCCCTGCGCTCGGCGAGCAGCTCCGCCGCGCGATCGGCTGTGATCGTCTCAGGCTCGTCGTCCTTTCGCAACGAGACGTTCGTCGTGCCGTCGGTGACATACGGCCCGTAACGACCGACGCGGACCACCATCGGCCCGCCGGTCTCGGGGTCCGGGCCCAGCTCACGAAGCGGTGCGGATGCGACCCTGCCCCGGCGGACCCTCGGCCGCGAGAACAGGTCGAGCGCCTCCTCGAGGGTGATCGTGAGCAACTGTTCCTCCGAGCCGAGGCTGCGCGTGTCCGAGCCCTTCTTCAGATAGGGACCGAAGCGGCCGTTCAACGCTTGGATCTGTTCGCCCGATCCTGGATCCGTGCCCACCGCGCGCGGCAAGCTCAACAACGCGAGTGCCTCGGAGAACGTGAGCGTGTCGGGGGACATCGTCTTGAACAACGAAGACGTCCGGGGACGCTCATGGCCCTCCATCTCGCCCAGCTGCACGTAAGGACCGAACCGACCACTGCGGATGATCACCGCCAGGCCGCTTTCGGGATCGACGCCCAGGGTGCGGTCTCCCGACGGGGCCTCCAACAGCTCCTCTGCGCGCCCGATCGTGAGCTCATCGGGTGCAAGCCCGTCGGGAACTCCGGCTCGTTCCTCGTCGCGCTGGAGGTACGGACCGTAACGTCCCACGCGCACGACGATCTGACGGCCTTCGGCGTCGGTTCCGATGGGGATGGAGTTCACCTCGCGCGCGTCGATCTGTCCCAGGTGCGAGGCGACGTCGGCCTTGAGCCCTCTGTGGTCCTGTCCGTTGGTCGCCGGGGCTGACACGCTCGTCTTGGTGGTAGAGCCGTTCGGAGCATGAGCACTGCCCGAGCCGTCACCGGGAGCACTGCCCGAACCGTCACCGGGAACACCGCCCGAGCCGTCACCGGCCGCTGTGTCACCGAAGTAGAAGCGCGTGAGCCACGGAAGTGCCTCGGTGTCACCTTGGGCTATCGCGTCGAGGTCGTCCTCCATGGCCGCTGTGAACCCGTAGTCCACGAGGTCACCGAAGTACCGCTCGAGGAGCCCCACGACGGCAAAAGCGGTGAACGAAGGCACGAGGGCGGCACCCTTCTTCCACACGTACCCGCGCTGTTGGATCGTGGAGAGGATCGACGCGTAGGTCGAGGGGCGACCGACGCCGAACTCTTCGAGCGCCTTGACCAAAGAGGCCTCGGTGTAGCGCGCCGGGGGCTGGGTCGCGTGCGACTTCGGCTCTATCCCCCGCTCGTCGAGCGCGTCGCCCTCGCGCATCTCGGGCAGTCGGACCTCACGACCCGCCGTCTCGGTCTCGGGGTCGTCGGAGCTCTCGACGTAGGCGCGAAGAAACCCGGGGAAGCTGATCACCGTGCCCGACGCGGCGAACTCCGCTTCACCGAGGTTTTCGGCAGCTCCACCCGGGTTTCCTACCAGGCGCACCTGGACGCTCGTTCCGGTCGCGTCTGTCATCTGCGAGGCCACCGTGCGTTCCCAGATCAAGGCGTAGAGCTTGAACGCGTCGCCGTGGAGGCTGGCTGCCGCCTGTTCGGGGGTGCGGAACCTCTCACCGGCCGGGCGGATCGCTTCGTGGGCTTCCTGCGCGTTCTTGACCCTGCGCTCGTAACGGCGGGGGCGGGCAGGCACGAACTGCGCGCCGTAGAGCTCGGTCACCTGACGCCGGGCGGCGATCAACGCCTCGTCGGACAGCGTCGTCGAGTCGGTACGCATGTAGGTGATCCAGCCCTGTTCGTAGAGACGCTGAGCCATCTGCATCGTGCGCTGCGCGCCGAAACGCAGCTTGCGACTTGCTTCTTGCTGGAGGGTCGAGGTCATGAACGGTGGGGCCGGAGAACGCCTGTAGGGCTTCTCGGTCACCGATCGCACCACGAAGGACTGGCCCTCGAGCCTGCGGGCCAGGTCCACGGCCGTCGTCTCGTCGAGCAGCACGAGCCTCGGACTCTTGAGCTCCCCCGTCTCGGAGAAGTCCCGCCCCGTGGCCACGGGTACGCCACCGACTCCTACTAGGGTCGCGGCAAATCGCCGGCTCTCGACATCGCCCGACGCGCTGTCTCGCGCTGGGACCTCGAAGGTACCCTCGAGGTCCCACCAGCTGGCCGTGCGAAAGCGCATGCGCGCGCGTTCGCGCTCGACGATCATCCGCGTAGCCACGCTTTGGACGCGCCCTGCCGAGAGCCGGGGCATGACCTTCTTCCACAGCACGGGAGACACCTCGTAGCCGTAGAGCCGGTCGAGGATACGGCGAGCTTCCTGGGCGTCCACCAGCCTCAGGTCGAGGTCGCGCCATTCCTGCACCGCTCGCGCTATGGCGGCGGGGGTGATCTCGTGGAACACCATGCGCTTCACCGGCACGGTCGGGGCCAGAACCTGGGTGAGGTGCCAGGCGATCGACTCCCCCTCGCGGTCTTCGTCGGTGGCCAGGTACAGCTCGCTTGCCTGCTTCAGCAGAGACTTGAGGCGAGACACCACGTCCTTCTTCTCGGCGGCGACGACGTAGAGAGGCTTGAAGCCGTTGTCCACGTCCACTCCGAGCCGAGCCCAGTCCTCGCCCTTGTATGCGGCGGGGACCTCACCCGCCCGCCGGGGCAGGTCCCGAATGTGGCCGACCGAGGACTCGACGACGAACTGCGGACCCAACAGGGCGGCGATCGTGCGCGCCTTGGCCGGCGACTCGACGATCACCAGGGGCTTGGCGGCGCTGCCGGTGCCGGTGGAGGTGGAGGGGGTGGCTCTGGGCATGGTCAGGTGAGTTCGGGCGCCCTTCGGCTAGGGCACGTTCGCACGTTCGCAGGTTCGCACGATCGGGCAAGCGGCCTTTTGTCGCAACTGGCGCGGCGTGGTGAGTATGCCCGCCCGACGGCGGGGCGTTACATCAGGTACCCACTGTAGCGGCAGCAGGCTCACTCTCTGTGGGCATCTCGGGCACCTGAGGCGCCTCCTCTGCGCCGAGACCGGCATTCTTGCGCTTGGAGAAGGCAATGGCACCGAGCAGCACCACGAGGGCCACCACGGCGATGCCGATGCGGGCGCCGGTGTTGTGCCGCAGGGTGATCACGACCGGCAGGATCAAGAGCGACACCAGGTTCATCACCTTGATCAAAGGGTTCAGGGCGGGCCCGGCGGTGTCCTTGAAGGGGTCCCCCACGGTGTCTCCTATGACCGCCGCCTTGTGGGCCTCGGATCCCTTCCCGCCCAGGTGGCCGTCCTCGATGTACTTCTTGGCGTTGTCCCAGGCCCCGCCGCTGTTCGAGAGGAACACGGCCATGAGCTGGCCCGTCAGGATCGCCGCGGCGAGAAAAGCTCCGAGAGCCAGGTAGTTGATGCCGAAGCCGACGATGACCGGGCTGAGGATCGCCAAGAGGGCCGGCGTGACGAGCTCACGCTGCGCGGCGGTGGTACATATGCCGATCACGCGTCCGTACTCGGGCTTCTCGGAGTAGTCCATGATCCCGGGGTGATCGCGGAATTGGCGGCGCACCTCTTGGACCACGGTGCCGGCAGAGCGGCCCACCGCCCGGATCGCCAGCGAGGAGAACAGGAACGCGATCGACCCTCCGATCAGCAGTCCTATGAATATGGTCGGGTTCGCAACGTTTATCTGGGTCTGCGAGAGGTGGAACAGAGCGGATCCCGTGGCGTGCAGGTTCAGCTGGGAGGCGATGGTCTCGACGAAGGAGCCGAACAACGAGACCGCGGCGATGACGGCGGACCCGATCGCCACTCCCTTCGTGACGGCCTTGGTGGTGTTGCCCACCGCGTCCAGGCTCACCATCACCCGAGCTCCGTCGCCGGTGAACTCCTCGGACATCTCTGCTATTCCGGCGGCGTTGTCGCAGACCGGGCCGAAGCTGTCCTGGGACACCACCATCCCCGCCGTCGACAACATCCCGATGCCGGTCAGCGACACGAGATAGAGGCTGATCGCGATGTTGCTGTGACCCAGACCCACCGCCACCGCGATTGCAATCGCGATCGTCAGGATCGCCCAAACCGTGGACTCGAGCCCCACCGAGATGCCGCTCAGCACGGTCGTCGCCGGGCCCGTGAGCGTCGAGTCCGCGATCTCGCGGACGGGGTTTCGCTCGGTGGAGGTGAAGTGCTCGCTGATCTGGACCAACACTAACGTGAGCACCACACCCACGAGCACGGCGTAGAAGGCCTTCATGTAGTGGAGATAGAGGCCGGCGACGAGCGCCGCGCCGAGGATCGTGAGGACGGCCCCGGCCCAGAATCCACGGTTGATGGCAGCCATGGCGGTACGGTCACGGGCCCTGGACCGCACGGCGTACACGCCGACGGTGGAGGCGACGATGCCGAACGCCGCCACGATCAAGGGGAAGACCACGGCCCTGGCCGAGTGCGCGGCGAACGAGCCGCCGAGCGACCTGAACGCGGCAAAGCCGAGGATGATCGATGCGATGATCGTGATCACGTAGGACTCGAAGAGGTCCGCAGCCATCCCTGCGCAGTCACCCACGTTGTCGCCCACGTTGTCGGCGATGGTGGCGGCATTTCGCGGGTCGTCCTCGGGAATCCCGACCTCGACCTTGCCGACCAGGTCGGCGCCCACGTCGGCCGCCTTGGTGTAGATCCCGCCGCCGACACGCATGAACAGCGCAAGCAGCGAGGCCCCGAAGCCGAAGCCGACCAGCACGGCGGTGGCCGTGTTCTGGAACGTGAAGACGATCACCGTGGCGCCGAGGAGCCCCAGGCCCACGCACAGCAGCCCCGTGATGCCGCCGGTACGGATCGCCACCTTCACGGCTCCACCCAGCTTCCCGTCCTTCGCGGAGGCTGCAGTTCGGACGTTGCCCCGCACGGCAAGGCTCATCCCGATCAAGCCGGTGAGCCCCGAGCACGCCGCCCCGAAGACGAAACACAGGACCCTGAAGCCGCCCGAGGCGCCGAACGACAGCGCCACGGAGCCGTTCGGCCGGACCACCTTGGTGGCAGTGAAGAAGATCAGCACCGCCAGCGGCACGAGCACGATGCCGATGGCACGGAACTGGCGCTTCAAGAAGGCCGCGGCTCCCTCTTGGATGGCGCCTGCGATCTCGCGCATCTTCGCGGTTCCCGTGTCGGCGCGCAGCACGCCCCGCATGAGCACCACTCCCATGACGAGCCCGAAGATCGCAGCGAGCAGGGCGACCACAAGCCATGCCCGCTCTGCGCCGGTCAGTACGAACCCCTGGTAACCCTCTCCGGAGGCGAGGACGTGTGTCATCTAATGCCGCTCCCTTGTGCTCTTGGCCCGGCCCGCCAGGCCGTTCGGAGTCTCGGATACTCGTTCGGACCGGATCAGGGCGGAAAAAAAGGTGCAACGTCCCGAAGACCGGGAGCCGACGATATCGAGGCTGACGATACCGACTCGGCTCGACGGCAGGCAAGACAGACAAACCAGGCCTTCCCGGGTTGTGGGACCGGCAGACACCGGGTCCAGAGCCCGCTGGCCCCGGGTTCGACGCTTCGCACCCTTAGACTTCCGCTATGTGGAGGCGGCCTTCTTCGACCTGGACAAGACGGTCATAGCGAGGGCCTCGATTGCAGCCTTCGGGCACACCTTCTACCGAGGTGGGCTGATCTCGCGCACGACGGTCGTGCGCGCCCTGGCTTCACAGCTCGTCTACCTGCACCTCGGAGCAAGCGAGCAGAAGCTGGCGAGGATACGGGAGTCGGTCCTGGCGCTCACGCGGGGGTGGGACCAACGTGAGGTGGCGCGTCTGGTGCGCGAGGCGCTCGACGAGGTCGTGGAGCCCATCATCTACGCCGAGGCGATCGAACTGATCGAAAAGCACCACGCAGCAGGGCGAAAGACCTACATCGTCTCGGCTTCCCCCGAGGAGATCGTCCAACCGCTGGCCGAGTACTTGGGGGTGGACGGGACGATCGCCAGCAGGGCAGTGGTCGACCTCGACGGCCGTTATACCGGCGAGATGGCGTTCTACGCCTACGGGCCCTACAAGGCGGAGTCGATGCGGGACCTTGCGGTGGTCGAGGGGATCGACCTCTCGGAGTCTTACGCCTACAGCGATTCTTACACCGACGTGCGCATGCTCGAGGCAGTCGGCCACCCCGTGGCCGTGAACCCCGACCGCGTTCTGGCGCGTTTGGCGCGCGACCGCGGCTGGGAGGTGGTTCAGTTCGTCAGGCCCGTGCGCCTGCGCGACCGCGTCCCTGTACCGAACCTCCCCACGACCGCGGCCGTCACCGGGGTGGCAGTAGCGGCGGCAAGTGCGGCGACACTCGCGTGGCGCTGGGGCCGGAGGTTGCGCGACCCGAGTTAGGGCCGTCGCCCCATCACCCGATCTCCGGGCCGGCGCCTGACAAGAGGATCAGGCTTCGCGCAGGCGACGAGCAGCCAAAACCCCAACGGCGACGAGGACGGCGAGGATAAGCAGCTTCTTCACGAAGAAGATCCTAGACGGTTAGCAGGTCGCGGGCGCCGGTGTCTGACGAGGGGTGGCGCAGCTTCGACATCGCCCGAGCCTCGATCTGGCGTATGCGCTCGCGCGTGAGGTTGAAGTGCTCCCCGACCTCCTCGAGCGTGCGCGGCTCACCCCTGTCGAGCCCGAAGCGCAGCCGAAGGATCTCTCGCTCGCGCTCGTCGAGCGGAGAGAGCAAGCGGTTGATCTCGTCGGGGAGCAGAGCGGTGGATGCCACCTCGAACGGGGACTCCGCGGAGCGGTCCTCGACCACGTCCCCGAGCTCCGCGTCGCCGTCTTCGCGAAGCGGCTCCGACAGTGACAGTGGCTCGGCCCGGAACCGCAGCGCCTCGATCAGCTTGTCCTCGGGCATCTCGACTTCGGTGCCGAGCTCGGCCAGCGTGGCGGGCCTGCCGAGCTTCAGCTCCAGCCGGGCCTGGGCCTTTTGCACCCTGGCCAAGGTGTCGCCAGCGTG
Organism: Acidimicrobiales bacterium; assembly: GCA_050011255.1. GTDB lineage: Bacteria > Actinomycetota > Acidimicrobiia > Acidimicrobiales > UBA8190 > Bog-564. The sequence continues at coordinate 144,015 of JBEKJK010000001.1, read as the reverse complement.
CACGGGCAGGCGGATGGTCCTGCCGGTGTTGGCGATGCCCCTGGTGATCGCCTGGCGGATCCACCACGTCGCATAGGTGGAGAACTTGAAGCCCTTCCGCCAGTCGAACTTCTCCACTGCGTGCATCAGGCCGAGGTTGCCTTCTTGGATCAGGTCCAGGAGCGGGAGCCCGGAGGCCTGGTATTTCTTGGCTATCGAAACCACCAGCCTCAGGTTGGACTGCACGAACGTCTGCTGGGCTTGCTCTCCTGTCTGGAGCTTGCGCTTGAGCTCTCGGCGCTTCGACGGGGTGACCTGCTTCGACTTGGCGAAGAGCTCGAGTTCGGCGTCGCGCCCGCCCTCGATTGCCTGTGCCAGCCGCACCTCGTCATCTTTCGTGAGCAACGGGTACTGCCCGATGTCAGTCAAGTAAAGGCGTACGAGATCCTCTTCGTCGCGCTCGACGCGCTCCTTCGCCACAGCTTTCAACCCCTCGTCGGACCCAGGCCGGTAGTTCGAGCCTGTGGGCGAAATCCTTTCTCCTGCTCACAGCCTGGACGATTGCTCAGACCATTGATTGTCCCAGTCTATGAGCGCTGCCGGCCTGTGGATTCAAGTGTAACGGCGGAGTCAAGGGCCTGATGCCACGCAGTCAAGCCCGAAGGCCACGCAACGTGCGCGGGTCGGGCAACGGGCCTCGTCGCCGGACCCCCACGCGAGCCTCTGCTGCAGGGACCTCGGGCCGGTTGGCGCGCCGACGTCGTCGGTTCCTGAACGGCTCGAACCGCTCGAACCCCTCGGACAGCCGGGGCTTCAGCTACCACCGGCGTTGCTTTCTTGTACGTCTTGTACATCTTGTACGTCTTCGCTGTACGCGCCTTTGTCGTCGAAGGTGCCGACGTCCTCTCGGGTACCGAGCGAAGCACGATCGCGGTAACAGTTGGTGATCGGCATACGACGGTCCTTACCGAAGGCCTTGGCGCTTATGCGCACGCCTGGCGGCGACTGCCTGCGCTTGTACTCGGCCGCGTCGACGAGCTGGGCGACGCGTGTGACGACAGAGGCGTCGAAACCCTTCGCGGCGACCTCTGCGATCGAGCGGTCCCGGGCGACGAGGCCCTCGAGGACCGGATCGAGGACGTCGTAGGGCGGGAGGCTCTCGTCATCACGCTGATCTGGGCGAAGCTCCGCGGACGGTGCCTTCCGCAGCACGGCTTCGGGAATCAGATCAGTTCCAGCGAGTGAGTTGCGGTAACGGCACAACCGGTACACGAGGGTCTTGGGCACGTCCCTGATCACGGCAAACCCACCGGCCGAGTCGCCGTAAAGAGTCGAGTAACCGGTTGCGAGCTCGCTCTTGTTCCCCGTCGTGAGGACGATCCACCCTTTGGCGTTGGACACCGCCATCAGGAGAAGCCCGCGTATGCGCGACTGGAGATTCTCGTCGCAAAGGCCCGCCGGCAGACCGCCCAGCGCAGGTGAGAGGAGCTCGGAGAGCGCCACGTGCGCAGCCTCTATGGGAACCGTACGCAGGTCCATACCCAGGTGCTCGGCGAGCACGACGGCGTCGGTGCAGGAGCTCTTGCTCGAGTAGCGCGACGGCATGGAGATCCCGTGGACGTGCTCCGGGCCGAGCGCGTCGACCGACACCACCGCGACCAACGAGGAGTCGATCCCACCCGAAAGGCCTATGACCGCATCGGTGAACCCGTTCTTCGCCAAGTAGTCGCGCGTCCCGAGCACGAGCGCTTCGTAGACCTCTGCCTCCTCGTCAAGGTGAACGGGCAGCTTCGGCGGCGCGCGCCTGGTGGGGTCGCGAGGATGATCGCTCAAATGAACTGTGTGCAACGGTCGTGGCTTACGGCGAAGTCGCGGCGCAACGCGCCGCCCATCGTCGATTTCGACGTCCACGGCGAGAAGCGCCTCGCTGAACAACGGGACGGCGGCGACAAGCGATCCCTGGTCGTCCACCACCATCGATCCCCCGTCGAAGACCAGCTCGTCCTGCCCACCGACTTGATTCACGTAAGCGATGGCGCAGCGAGCTTCGGCCACCCGCTCGCGTACGACAGCCAAACGCTCTTCGAACCTACCGATCGAGTACGGAGACGCGTTGACGTTCACCACCAGACGGGCGCCCCCCTCCGACTCCAGGGAGATCGGCCCGTCGGCGAACCAGAGGTCCTCGCATATCGAGACACCCACGGTGACCCCTGCAACCTCGTACAGCCTCGGCTCACCGGTACCAGGCCCGAACCAACGCTCCTCGTCGAAAACCCCGTAGTTCGGCAGGAGGCGCTTGTGGTAGATACCGACGACTTGCCCCTGAGCGCACACCGCCACGGCGTTTCGAAGCTGTCGGGGTGCACCGCGCACCGCCGCTTCGCGCGACAACGCACCGGCTCCCTCTGCGCCGGCGACTGCTTCGGGGACACCGTCGGGACCGACGACGTCCACGAAGCCGACAAGCGCCGCACATCGCGAGGTCGCCTTCGCCACGCGGGCCATCGCATCGAGGTTGTCGGCTACGAAAGCGGGCTTGAGCAGCAGATCCTCGGGCGGATAGCCGGTGACGGCCAGCTCGGGAAAAGCGGCCAGGTCGGCACCTTCGCCTTCAGCGCGAGACAGGCCGGCCAGGATGCGTTCGATGTTGCCTGCGATGTCACCGACGACGGTGTCGAGCTGGCACAGCGCCACTCGTATGCGGGCCACCGTGCAAAGCCTACCGGTGAACTGCGCGGCCAGATCGTGCCACTGGGCGCGCGACGGTGGAAAGCCAGCGAGCCGAGGTGATGAGATGAGGCTGTGGTGCCGAAGCCTCTCGCACGTGCAGGGAAGCGCTCGGCGGCCCCCGAAGCCGTGGCCGTCGCGCTGGAGAGGCTGGCCGAGGACCGACCCGCCGATGTCGAGCGGCTCGTGGCGGGCTCCGACATCACCCCTTTGGGGCGCTGCGTGGTGGCCGTGGTGGCAGCAAGCCGCTCACTGGGCCGGCTCTGCCTGGCTGAGCCGATCGCGCTCGACGTTCTCGACGCCCTCGAACGGCCCGTCACGATCGACGCGAGCAGAACCGAGACGCTCGTGCGCTCGAAACACCTCGAGCTCCTGCGGATCGCTGCGCGCGACCTGCTCGGAGTGGTGCCGCTCGAGGAGGTAGGCGCTGCACTTGCGAAGCTCGCCGACTCCGTGCTCGAAGGCGCTCTGAGGTTGGTCGAGGTGGTGCCCGACGGGCTGGCGGTCATCGGCATGGGCAAGCTCGGGGGCAGCGAGCTCAACTACGCGAGCGACGTGGACGTTCTCTTCGTTGCGAACGAGGCGTCGGAGAACGAGCGCGCCAGGCGCGTGCTGGCCGTTGCGCGCAGGTGTTTTCGCGTCGACGCCAACTTGCGCCCCGACGGGCGGTCGGGCCCTCTTACGCGATCGGTGGCGGGATACCGATCATATTGGCAGCGCCGCGCCGCGACGTGGGAGCTCCAGGCTCTCATAAAGGCAAGACCGGTCGCCGGCGACGGTCCGCTCGGTCGGCGATTCGCCGAGGCCGCCGCTCGAGAGCTGTGGGGACGCGCCTACGGTGCCGACGAGCTGGCCGAGGTGCGAAGGATGAAGGCCCGCACAGAGGAGATCGTCGCCCGGCGCGGGCTTGCCACGAGCGAGATCAAGCGCGGTCCTGGTGGGATCCGCGATGTGGAGTTCGCGGTGCAACTTCTGCAGCTCGTGCATGGTCGCAACGACCCGCAGATTCGCGACCCTTCCACTTTGGGCGCTCTCTCGGAGCTGTCCGAGGCGGGCTACATCGGGGGCGACGACGCCACGAAATTCGCCGATGCCTACAGGTTCTTGCGCACGGTAGAACACAGATTGCAGCTGGTGGAGGAAGAGCAGACCCACCAGGTGCCGACCGAGCTGGCTGCGCGCCAGCACCTGGCGAGGGTCCTCGGGTTTCGTGACGACCCCTCCTCCACGGCGGCGGAGAAGTTCGACCAGGCGCTTCACTCATGTCAGCGCGACGTTCGCGCCGTCCACGAGCGGCTCTTCTTCCGCCCACTGCTCGAGACGTTCGCCGCCTTAGACGTGCGGGGGCAAGACGAGCGTGTCCGCGAGGAGGCCCCCGAGGCGGAGGAAGGCACGGTCATGGACCCCGCCGCGGTCGCCGAGCGCCTCGCCGCTTTCGGGTTCGCCGATCTGTCGCGTACCCGTGCTGCAGTTTCCGAGCTCGCCGGAGGTCTCACGCGCAGCTCCCGGCTCATGGCCCAGCTGTTGCCGCTCCTGCTCGACTGGCTATCTCTTACTCCTGACCCCGACCTCGGTCTGCTCGGGCTGCGCAACCTCGTCGTTCAGGCCCACGCGCGCGCCCGGATGGTGGAGACCTTCCGAGAGTCACCGGAGGCTGCCAGACGCCTTTGTCTCCTGCTCGGGTCGAGCCGCGCTCTCGCCGAGTACATCACTCACAATCCGGAGTTGATCGGCATCTTGGGCGACGACGGCGAACTGGTCCCCACACCGCGCGAGGCGCTCGTCGCCGAGGCACAGACGCGTATGCGTCGGCGTTCTGGCAAGGCGAGGCAGCGAGCGCAATTGATCAGCCTCCGTCAGGACCAGCTGGTGAAGATCGCCGCGCGCGACCTTCTCGGCATCGACGACGTCCCCGCGACGGGTGTGGCCCTCAGCGCACTGGCGGAAGCTCTGCTCGAAGCGGCGCTGAGCGCGACGTGCGTACAGGTCCCCTTCTGCGTCATAGGCATGGGCCGATTCGGAGGAGCGGAGCTGTCATACGCCAGCGACCTCGACGTCCTCTTCGTACACGACGCGGGCGATGTCGACCCCGCCGACAAGGCATCCGTCGCCGGGGGCGAGGCGCTAGCGGAGTCCTTCCTGCACTTCGTACACGGCCCGAACCCCGCCCAACGTGTGGTGGTGCTGGACCTGGGCCTGCGCCCCGAGGGGGGACAAGGGCGTCTGGCACGTGATCTGCGCGGGTACGCCACCTACTTCGCACGCTGGGCGCAGACCTGGGAGCGCCAGGCTCTATTGCGCGCGCGCGTGGTCGCGGGGGACCGAGCGCTGGGCGAGCGGTTCCTTGCCATGGCCGCGAGTTTCGTGTGGGACCGCGCTCTCACGAAAGCCGACGTGGCCGACATCAGGCGGATGAAGGCACGTATCGAGCGTGAGCGCATCCCGGTCAACGAGGACCCGCAATTCCACCTGAAGCTCGGCCGGGGATCCTTGTCCGACGTCGAATGGACCGTGCAGCTGCTACAACTGTTCCACGGCATCCCGGGTACCGGCACGATGGCCACGCTCGCGGATCTGGTCGCGCACGGGGCGCTCGAGGAAGCCGATGCCGAGGCACTGAGCGACTCCTACCGCTTCTGCGAGAGAACCCGCAACCGCTGGTACCTGGTCGGCGCGCTGCCCGGCGGTGGATCACCAGCCGACGCGCTACCAACTCAGGCCCACCAGCTTTCTCGCCTGGCGCGCAGCCTCGGCACGACTCCGACGGCTCTTCGCGACGAGTACCGCAAGGTCACCCGACGGGCGAGGAGGGTGGTCGAACGGTTGTTCTACGGCATCGACCTGTGGGAATGACGAGCCCCCGATGTAGCATCTCCCAAACGCCCGGGTGGGTCCGGGTGGCCCAGCGCCATGCAGGAGCGTGGCGCTCGCGGCGCAGCCGGAAAGCGCGAGCGATCTCGTGACCGGCAGGACCCGCACACGCGGGGGGACGGTGACGACTAGACCCAGTGAGAGAGCGCCCGCAGGGGGGGCAGTTCCGAGCGCAGCGCCGAGCGCACGACCGACGACCTCGTCGGCGCCGTAGTGCGGCTCATGCCCGACGCAGCGGTTGTGGTCGATGACCATGGGTTCATCGTCGCAGCCAACGCGCTTGCCGAGGCACTCTTCGGCTATCCGACAGGGGGCCTTTCCGGCGAGTGGGTCGACGACCTCGTTCCCGAACGACTTCGTTCCAGCCACGCCGTTCACCGCGCAACCTATTCATCGCACCCCACCCAGCGCCCGATGGGGGCCGGCCTGGAGCTCTGGGCCAGACGGCGCGACGGCCGCGAGTTCTCCGTCGACATCAGCCTCGCGCCGCTCGGCGTCCCCGAACGGCCGCTCACCTTGGCCGCCGTGCGCGACTTGACCCAGCGCAGAGCCGACTGGGCAGAGATGGGACGCCTCGCAGCCATCGTGTCCGCATCCGAGGACGCCATCGTGTCGATGGACCTCAAGGGAACGGTCACCAGCTGGAACCCCGGGGCGCAGCGGCTGCTCGGGTACCGGGCCGAGCAGATCGTAGGACGCCCGATCTTCCGCCTGGTCCCCGCGGAGCACCGAGGTGAGATCGAAGAGCACCTGACTCGCATGCGCGCCGGCATGCACATGTCGACGCGTGACACCAGCCGGCTGCGCATGAACGGCCAGAAGGTCGACGTCTCGGAGTCCATGTCTGTCATCAGGGACGCCTCAGGGGAACCAATCGGATTCACCTGGCTGATGCGCGACGTTACCGAGCGCAAGCTCGCAGAGCTCGAGCAACGCAGGCTACTCGTCGAGACTCAACGTCGTGAGCGGTGGATCGCAGCAATCTCCGAGATCCGGCTCAACCTGCTCGCCGGAGGAGGCCTGGGCGAGTGGCTCCGGCTTATAGCGCGACGCGTATGCGAGCTCGCCGACACAGAGGGGGCCGCGATCCTCCTTACACCTGAGAGCCCCGGCCCCATGACAGTCGCCGCGAGCGAGGGCGAGCTCATGTCGCGACTTGGCGTGGAGGACGTCGCCGCCGACGGATCGATCTTCGGGGCGGTCCTGAGATCAGGTGAGACCTGGACCTCGTCTCGCCTCGCGCGTACGACCAGCGAGCCCACAGGCGACACCTTGATGCGAGAGCATGCCGCACGTCGAGACCATTCCGTACACAGGGGCCCCGTGCGTCGGGACCTCTCCGCAAGTCGGGACCTCGACGTCGAGAGCTGGGCCTGGCCGAGCTCCGAAGACAGAGCCCAGACAGGCCCGCTCATGCTCACCCCGCTCACCACCTCGCACGGGGCGGGTGGGGTCCTGGTGGTCTCGAGGGCGCCCGGACGGGAGGAATTCGACGGTAAGGACCTTCGAATGCTGGAGAGCATCGCCCAGCAAGCGGGTCTCGCCTTGGAGATCGCCCGAGCACGGAGCGACCGTGAGCAGCTGGCACTTGTCGCCGATCGCGAGCGGATCGCCCGTGACCTTCACGACCACGTCATCCAGAGGCTCTTCGCGGTGGGGATGACCCTTCAGGCCGCGATCCACTCGATCACAGACACACGGGTGCTCGAGCGGATCAACGACTCGGTGGAGGAGCTCGATGCCGCCATCCATGACGTGCGCTCGGCCGTCTTCTCCCTGAAGGTTCACGCCGACGAGCACGTCGGGACGAGTGCGTGCTCCCGGATCTTGGAGGCTACGTCCGTGGCCACCGCCGGGCTCGGCTTCCAGCCTCGACTCGAGTTCGACGGCCCGGTCGACGCTCGTGTTCCCGAGGAGCTGATGCCCGACGTGCTGGCGGTGATCCGTAACGCCATGTCGAACGCGGCGGGCCATGGCGCCTCGACATTGGAGGTGCGAATCGAAGTCCACGACGACCTGGTCGTCACCGTCACGAACGACAGGCGGGTTCACGACGGTACAACTGGCTCGATTGGGCTCACCGACATGCGCGCCCGCGCCGAGAGCCGGCAAGGTTCGATGTCCGTAGGACCAGCCGACGATCCCGGCACTCGCATCGAGTGGAGAGTGCCCCTGCCCGAATGAGAAGCGCTTCGGACAACCCTTCCTGCCGCCTTGCCAGATGCTCACGTTCCTGACACCACGAGTAGGCTCGTAAAGGGCGACGTAACATGAGCTTGGCAGCTCAGACGGCGGCACCCAGCATCTGACCCGGGGAAAGGCACGGAGGAAGCAACCGAGAATGGCCAAGCAAGCGCTGGTTACGGGGTCGGCGAGGCGGATCGAAGAGGTCAATGGCGCTCTCAGCGCAGCCGGCTTCGACGTTCTTGAAGCCGAGGGAATCGAGGCGCTAAAACGCCTGGCCGCAGATCTCGGACCCCGGTCGCTCGACGCGTATGTCCAGCTGCCGGTAGACGTCCGCTCCGACGCGAAGACCGTCACCGGTCAGATAGAGGCCCTCTTGCAACAGGGGATCCTCCTGCGGTTCCGAGATGCCGAGATCGTTCTCCCTCTCCTCGGCCCTGACGCTCACGTCGTCCTCGTGCCGGGGAACCTGCCGCCCGACTTGTCGACCCCCGACGACCATCATGCTCGCCATTCCCTGCTGCGAGTTCTTGCCCACACGCTCCATGCCGACCGCGCCCCTGAGAAGCTGTCGGTGACGGTCGCATCGGCCCAGCACACTGCCGAGAAGCTCGCCCTCATCGCTCAGGGTGCCAAAGTGGCGCACCCGTCACCCCCCGAGTACGCACAGATGTGGCCGGACATGGACTACGACGAGTGGCGGTTGGCCGTCCTCGGCTTGGCCAGCCTGGAGGGCTAGCAACTCCACGGTGAACACACCGATGCCGTAGTGGATGTGGTAGCTCGAGCGCAGTGCCAGACCGAGGAGCAGGGTTCGTCTCGGTTGCCAACCGAGCTGCTCCAGGCGCACGAGGAGGTAACCGTTGGTGCGCACCTGGATGAACGGACCGAAGAACTAGAGGGCCGCCATGACATCGTCTCCAACGGCAAACGGCCCACCGAACAGGTAGCCGTTAGACATGCTCGAGTCTGCAGTGAGGTAGCTGACGGTGCTCGCCGGCAGTGGCAATGCGGGCTCGACGAGGAGCACGGGACCGACATGCGGGGATGAGCCCATGAACACACCACCCGAAAGAGCGTCGGAGAAACTCGAGCCCGTTGCGGCGCCGAAGGTCGTGGCAGAGGGAAAGAAGTGGCCCGCAACAGCAGCAGAGGTGGCGAACAGGTCCTGGCCGTAGATGGCGGTGGCCGACGGATCAGCTCCAGCTGCTGCAAGCGGCCCACCGATCGCATAGCGAGTGTCAGCGGGATGTGCCGTCAGATATGTGGCGGTCTCGGGAGCTTGCACATTGCCGTCGGTGAGGAGGATCGCACCGTGGCTCATGACGGCCGCGGGAACACAGGAGAGCGCGTCGGCGAAGTTGAGCCCCGTCGCCTCGAAGACCGTTGAAGGGTTGCCGAGCTGGCCGGCGATCTTGACAGCAGTGTCGTACTCGTCCGCACCGGCGATCCGAACGACTTTGTAGCCGAGCGACTGCAGCATCGGGTCGATGGCCGAGCTCAGGGCCAGGGTGCCTCCGAGGATGTAGACGCTGCCTTTCGCCCCGAGCACTCGTTGGATCTCGGTCAGCACCCGGGGATCGAGCGTCGAGCTCTGCGATGCGCCAGGGGTGATCAGAAGGGGTCCACCGGCTGCGGCAGCCAACGGCCCGCCGGCGAGCGCGTCGGAGAAGTAGTCAGAGCGCGCGAGCACAACCGCGTTCGCGGACCCACTGGTCGGGAACTCGGCCTGCGACACCGCTAGTGATGTCCCGATCGCATCCTGGCCGTAGATGCGTTGCACCGGTAGCCCTGGTGCACGCGGCGTGCCGGCTTCACCGGTGAGCTGGGGATCATGGTGGAACATCGGCCAGGCTCCGACCGCGTTCACGGTCGAGCCGTTCGAGCCTATTACCTCGAAATGGCCGATGAAGCCCTGGTTCGAACCGTTGTAGCCGGCCACGGTGATGCCGATCGATCCGTTCGGGTCGTCGGTGACCAGAGGTGAGCTCTGGAAACCTTCGGCGTTCGTACCGGGCAGCAAGCCCAGGCTCGCGCCCGTCCTACCGTCGAAGAGCTGCACGCCTCCTGTCGTGGGCACGAGCAGGTCCTGGTAACCCGAATCGGTGAGGTCGGCGGTGACCACCGAGCCGATCACCTCGCCAGCGGCGGGTTGCTGCCAGATGGTAGAGCCGTCGGCACCGTTCAGCACCCACACCGAGCCACCGCCACTTCCGTTGTTGGTGCCCTCGACCACCTGCAGCTCGCCGTTGCCGAGCACGTCGGCCAGGGCCGGGCTGGAGCTGGTAGCACCATCGAGAGCGGCGTTCCACAGCAGGGCGCAGTTGGCCGCGTTCACCGCCAGGAGATGGTTGGTGGTAGAAGCACCGAGCCAGTAGGTGCCGGTGCCGAAGACTGCCGCCACCGTGCTGTTGCCGGCCAGCTCGCCGACCGCCGGGGAGGACTGGACCACCTGGTCGGTGTCGTATTCACAGACGAGGCCCCCATTGGGTTGCGACTCGAAGAGGTTGCCGCCCCCGCTGAGCACCCGGAGGTGCCCGCCGTTTTGGTACTGGGTGTCGAACGCCAGCCCCGCCGTGGAGTCGCCGCCCTCGATGATCTGGTTCCAGCCGTTTCCAAGCACGTCGGCAATGGCAGGAGTGGTGAAGTTGGAGTCGGCTTGGAACCACGGGAAGCCCGGGAGAACCGAACCGTCGGCGGCATTGAGCGCGTCTTGGTTCTGGCCCATCGAGCCGCTGACCACATCTGTGCCACCCTGGAGGTCGCCGACGGCGAGCGACGACTGCACCCCGTTGTGCGGCGTGGGATCGCTCGGGGGGTTGGTCTCCTGCGTGAACCATTGGTCGCCGCCGTTCGGGCTGATGGCCTGGTATCCCCCGGACGTCGGGGTGCCGGAGTTGCCGTCGCCGACGAAGACTGAGTCGAGCCCCCCGGCGTTGATGGGAGCAACCGAAGGGGCCGAGTCGACCGGCGCGCCGGCGTTGTAGGGCCACCCGGCCACCGGTGAACCGTCTGCGAGGTGATAGGCGTAGACGTAACCCGCCCGGTCGCCCACGACCACCGCAGGCTGACCATCCAGGTCGGCGACGATCGGCGATGACAACGCGATCGGGTTGCCCGCGTCATCGAGGGTCACCGACCACGAGTTGCTGATGGCGAGGGCCGGGGGCGACGGTGTCGACGGCGACGCACGCGAGCTGGTGGACAGCGCCACCACGGCGCCTGCCCCTACGGTGAGGCTCAGCACCGATACCAGCCGCAACACCCGTGGCGACGCCCGAGGCCCCGCTCTTGCCGCCGGCTCGCGCACGAATGCATCGCCGGCGTTCGTGACGCGGGCACAGACGCGTCGCAGTCGCCGCCAGTTCAGGGCCTCTCCCACGGTTCTCCTCGTCGTCGAGTCGACCGGTACGGCCGTATCAGGCGGGATGTTACTCATGAGTTCGCATCGGAGCCCGGTGGATCGAGAAGGCACGTTGCCCGTCGCCTCGGGCGGCCGATAAGTCAGATCCCGAGAAGCCCCCGGACGTAGGCCGCCTGCCCGGCATGCTGCAGACTGTCGTCGGCGACGCTGACCAGTCTCACGCCCAGCGTGACAGGTGGATCCCACCTGCGGTCGACGACGCGATCGAGGTCTGGCGCCGTGAGGTCCTTCAACATCGCTTGGGTGCGCCGATCGACTGCGTCGAGGTACTCGAGCAGCACATCCGGTCGCTCCGGCCGCACCGACAACACCTCTTCGGCAGAATGCCCGTAGCCGGTGTTCGACGGGTCCGCGTCAAGCCCGAAGAGGCGAGCCCAGTCGCCATCCGTCCAGATCTGGCCCGACCCGAGGAGCTCGGCGACGTGATGGTCCTGCACACGACTCAGGTGCCACACCAACCACGCGATGGTGTTCGCACCCGGCGAGGGCGGTTCGGTCAGTCGGTCGACGTCGACACCTTCGACGGCCTGTCGCGCCAATGGCGGAATTCGACCGTAGAGCTCGCGAAGCAACAAGGAGATATCCATGGTGACACTCCATCACACCTGAGCCACCCATGTGCCTGTGATCGCAGACGACTAAGAGTCGATCTGCCGACGAAGTTGCCCTGTGCGCCGGGCCCGACCGGATCAGCCCGCCAGGCGCAACGCCCCGGTGTACTGCTCGGCGCGGAAGCAGAGAGGCCGGCCCACAGGCCTAGATGTCGTAATACTGAGGCCGTGGTCCGTTAACCAGGTGCTTTGCCCCTCAGCAGCTCGGATACCTCACAGCCATCTCACACGTCTCACGACTCATGGAGGCCGCTCACGTGTCGGCAAGAACCCTCTGGATGCACATTGCCTCCTCGAGGCAGAAGGAGGGTCACCGAGCAGCCTTGACTGCAGGCAGCCACTTGATTCGCCAATGGGGCCGGGGGCTGGGTAGACGTCTGAGCGCGCGTCGGGACCAATCGCTAGACGCAATGGCACGGGTCTCGGACTCCGCACGATGACGTGATCGTCAACGGGGCATAGGCGCTTGAGGATAAAACCTCCGACAACGCGCAGGTTCGAGTGGTGTACACCGCGCAGTTAGCATTGGTACATCTTGACCATCCGCAAACGCGAACAACACGACCTCGGCGCGCTTCTGGCGATTGCCGAGCTAGTCCAGGCGACTGACGGCTATCCCCGACGCAGATCCGACGGTCTCAGATCGTTCATAGAAGCAGAAGGTGCACTCGACGCCTGGGTCGTCGAACAAACTGGAAAGGTCGCAGGCCAAGTCGTGCTCAGACGTCCGGGCGCGCCGGAGACCGTGCGTCTGGCATCACAAGCCACTGGTCGAGCTCAGGAGGGGCTCGGCATGGTAGCCCGCCTCTTCGTCGCTCCGGACGCCCGACGCTCGGGAGCAGGCAAGGCTCTTATCAATGCCGCAACTGAAGGAGCGCACGCGTTGGGACTGTGGCCCGTCCTCGACGTGGCGAGAGACAACGCGGGAGCGGTCTCGCTCTGCGACGCCGTCGGCTGGACGCGCCTGGGGGAGGTGACGATCGACTTCCGGGGCGCGCCGAGCCTGCAAGCACTTGTGTACGTCGGGTCCGCTCCTCTGACGCCTCACGAGCCGTAGAGCACGCCTAGACTAGATGTCGTAATAGAGCATGAACTCCCACGGGTGTGGGCGAAGACGGATGGCGTCAACCTCGTTTATACGCTTGTACTCGATCCAGGTGTCGATCAAGTCGTCGGTGAACACCCCGCCTGCCTTCAAGAAGTCATGGTCGGCTTCCAGCGCGTCCAGGGCAGCGTCCAACGAGCTTGGCACCTGGGGCACCTTGGCCAGCTCCTCGGGCGGGAGGTCGTAGAGGTCCTTGTCCACCGGGTCGGGCGGCTCGATCCGGTTTTGCACGCCGTCGAGGCCCGCCATCAGCATCGCCGAGAAGGCCAGATACGGGTTGCATGACGGGTCGGGGCAGCGGAACTCGACACGCTTGGCCTTCGGGCTCTGCGAGTAGAGCGGGATGCGACACGCCGCGGAGCGGTTCCGCTGGGAATACACCAAGTTCACCGGTGCCTCGTACCCGGGTACCAGGCGCTTGTAGGAGTTCGTCGTAGGCGCCGCAAAAGCGAGGATGGCCGAGGCGTGGCGCAACAGCCCGCCGATGTACCAACGTCCCATGTCCGAGAGCCCGCCATAGCCCTCGCCGTAGAAGAGTGGCACGCCGTTCTTCCACAGCGACTGGTGGCAGTGCATGCCCGAGCCGTTGTCCTGGAACAACGGCTTCGGCATGAACGTCGCCGTGTAGCCCGCGGCATTCGCCACGTTCTTCACCACGTACTTGTACAGCATGAGCTTGTCGGCCATCACCAAGAGGGTGTCGAAGAGCATGTCGATCTCCGCCTGACCGGCAGTAGCCACTTCGTGGTGGTGCACCTCGATCTCGACGCCGAGGCGTTCCATGGTCAAGACCATCTCCGAGCGCAGGTCCTGGAAGTGGTCGGCAGGCGGAACGGGGAAGTACCCCTCCTTGGGCCTGATCTTGTAACCGAGGTTCGGCCCTTCGTCTGCATCCGTGTTCCAGTGCCCCTCGACGGAGTCGACCTGATAGAACGCGGAGCGGCTGTCCTGGGAGTAGCGGACATCGCCGAAGACGAAGAATTCCGCTTCGGGTCCAAAGCAGCAGGAGTCGGCCACTCCTGTTGTGCCCAGGTACGCCTCAGCCTTCTGCGCCACGTAGCGGGGGTCTCGCGAGTAGGACTCGAGCGTCACCGGATCGCGCACGAAGCAGTTCATGTCCAGCGTCTTGTGCTCGAGGAAGGGGTCGATGACCGCCGTGTTGGGGTCCGGCACTAGCAACATGTCCGACTCCTGGATCTCCTGGAAGCCTCGGATCGACGAGCCGTCGAACCCGATGCCCTCCTCGAACACGTCCTCACCGAGGGTGCGGGCAGGCACCGAGAAGTGCTGCATCAAGCCGGGGAGGTCGACGAACCGTAGGTCGACTATCTCGATCCCCTCGTCTTGTACGAGGCGGAGCACTTCCGCCGGAGTGCGTTCTTGCACAGGTCCTCCTTCTCCCTCAGGCCGGGTGGGGCTGGCACTATCGTGGTGGCTAACCTGCTCGGGTCACAAGTCCGCGCCAAGGTGTCCGAGCCGTGCTTCGCCCGGGCACATGCTCTCAGGCACGGATTTCTCGGGCGTTGCCCCCGTATGAACGGCGCGTTAACCCGTCTGTGGAATGCTCGGCCGCCTGCGACACTGTCGAGTCGCGGGGTGTCGCCCTAGGTGCGCGGGCAGGCTTTCGGGGATAGACCAGGGTGAGGCGAGCCGGGGGAATCCCGGCAAGACAGATTCGGTACGGAGGCCACATGCGAAACCAACAGGAGTATGTGCTCAGGACCGTGGAGGAGCGGGCGATCCGCTTCGTCCAGCTGTGGTTCACCGACGTGCTGGGCACCGCAAAGACTTTCTCCATCACCCCTGCCGAGCTGGAGAACGCCCTGGAAGAGGGCATGATCTTCGACGGCTCTGCGATAGACGGCTTCTCGCGGGTGCAAGAGAGCGATGTGCTCGCCCGGCCGGACCCGATGACCTTTCAGCTCCTTCCCTGGCACCCTGGCGAAGCGGCGGTGGCCCGGGTGTTCTGCGACATCTCCAACCTCGACGGCACCCCGTTCGAGGGTTGCCCACGCCACGCCTTGCGCCGGACCTTGGACCGCGCGCGCGAGCAGGGGTTCACTTTCTTCGCCGCGCCCGAGATCGAGTACTTCTACTTCGCCGACGCGGACCCCTCCCACGTGCCGATAACCCTGGACAGTGGCTCCTACTTCGAGCTTACGACGAGCGACGCACCGACCGATCTCAGAAAGCGCAGCGTTCTCACCCTCGAGGAGATGGGTATCCCCGTCGAGCACACCCAGCACGAGGACGCCCCCAGCCAGCACGAGATCGACCTGCGCTACACCGATGCGCTCACAATGGCAGACAACGTCATGACCGTGCGACTGGTGGTGAAGGAGACAGCACAACGCGGCGGCGTGCACGCAAGCTTCATGCCAAAACCTCTGGCCGGTGTCCAGGGCTCGGGCATGCACACCCACCTGTCGTTGTTCGAAGGTGACGCCAACGCGTTCTGCGACAAGGACGACCCCTATGGTCTGTCCGATGTCGCCAAACGGTTCATGGCCGGCCTTTTAACACATGCACACGAGATCACAGCGGTGACGAACCAGTGGGTGAACTCCTACAAACGCCTCGTCGTCGGCTACGAAGCACCCATCCACGTCTCGTGGGCCCGCAACAACCGCTCGGCCCTGGTGCGTGTGCCGGTCGTGAAGCGCAACAAGCCGGAGTCGACCCGCGTCGAGTACCGGGCGCCGGACCCGGCGTGCAACCCCTACCTCGCCTTCGCCGTGATCCTGGCGGCCGGGTTGAAAGGCGTGGAAAAAGGATACGAGCTCCCGCGCGAGGCCGCGACGAACCTCTTCACGATGACTCCCGAGGAGCTCGCCGCGGAGCAGATCCGCAGCCTGCCCAGTAGCCTCAACGAGGCCGTGGCGGTGATGGAGCGTTCCGAGCTCGTGGCCGAGACGCTAGGTGAGCACGTCTTCGAGTGGTTCATCAGGAACAAGCGAGCCGAGTGGGCCGCCTACAAGACACATATCAGCCAGTTCGAGCTTGACCGCTACCTGCCACTGCTGTAAGGCGACGAGCTGACGCGCGATGGAGCCTCTGCTGTGCTTCCCGGACCCGTTCCCCGCTGAGCTGGCGCTCGCCCTCGAGCACGCCGGGTACCCGTGGAAGGCCGTGGCCCGGCCCGAGCACGCCTCGTCCGACGAGCCCGAGGACGGCTGGGCGGGGGCGGTGGTGAGCGCAGACGCCGACCCCCAGGGCGCGTTTGCCCTGTGTCGCTCGATGCGTGGGCGCGAGGTTCCGCTCCGTCCGCTGCTCCTGGTCGTCGGACTCGCTCAGGTCCGCGATCTGTCGCTCCGCGAGGACCAGTTCGACGACTTCTGCGTTCTTCCGGTCCATGCCGAGGAGGTGACGGCGCGCCTCGCCCACTTGTTCTGGCGGACAGGGCGTGGGCTTCGCCCCGAGCTCATCGAGCACGGCCCGCTCGTGCTCAACCTCGAGACTTACCAGGCGGCTGTGGCGGGGCGCGCGCTCGACCTCACGTTCATGGAGTACGAGCTGTTGCGCTTCCTGGCGGCGAGACCGGGCAAGGTCTTCACCCGCGAGATGCTTCTCAGCAGGGTGTGGGGATACGAGTACTACGGCGGGGCGCGCACAGTGGACGTCCATGTGCGTCGGCTCCGCGCCAAGCTCGGAGAGGAGCACGCGCACCTGATCGAGACCGTGCGCTCGGTCGGCTACCGCTTCGGGCACGGCACATGGGCGCCGTAGGGCCCTTGCCGGTCAGGCAGATCCGGTTCGGACGTTAGCCCACACCTCGATCTCTACGAGCGCCCCCATGGGCAGTCCTGCAACCGCCACCACCGATCGCGCAGGACGGTGTGGACCGAGGGCTTCCACATAGATCTCGTTGAAGGCCGCGAAGTCAGCGATATCGGCAAGGTAGGCGGTTGTCTTTGCGACATGCCCCCAGTCGAGGCCTTCACCCGCCAGCAGGCCCGTCACATTGTCGAGTGCCTGACGCGCCTGAGCCCGAAACCCGCCGGGGACGAGTGTGGGGCCGTCAGGACTGCTTCGCACGCCGATCTGTCCGGAGCACACGAGCAAGTCGCCGGCGCGCGCCGTCGGCGAGTATGGCCCGACCGGCTCGCTCATACGCCGCCTCCCCTTGTCGATCCTCGCCGTCGATTCTCGTGGTCCACGACGAACGAGATCGTCCTGAACGAAGGCGCGCGCGACGCTCAGCTGAACGAAGAACCGCAGCCGCAGGTACGCGTCGCGTTTGGGTTCGACATGTGGAACCCGGCACCTTGCAGGCCGTCCATGTAGTCGAGCGTCGAGCCGTTGAGCAGCTCGGCGCTCTTCGCGTCCACCACCACCTTCACCCCGCCCTGCTCCCCGACGATGTCGTCGGAGGCGATCTCGGAGTCGAAGTACATCTCGTAGCTGTAGCCGGAGCAACCACCAGCTCGTACGGCGACACGAAGCGCGAGCTCGTCATTGCCCTCCTGAGCTAACAGGTCGGCGACCTTCTTCGCGGCGCTGTCGGACAACATGACGGACTGCGGCCTCTTGCCGATCTTGACGCTGGTCGTGGTGCTCACGGCGGTCTCCTAGGGTTCTCGTCCCAGGTCGCCGATTCTCCTTCGAACGAGGTCCCGGCGACGTTCAGTCGCTGGCTATATTACCGGGCGCCGTGATGCAAGTAGTTCTCACGCTCGCGGTCGAGGCGGACCCGGGCCTGGTGACCGGTAGCATCGAGGAATGCCTGACCACGCTGCACAACGAGGTGCCACCAAGGCACACGAGGTGCATGAGGCACTCGCCGGGGTGATCGACCCCGAGCTCGGCGCGGACATCGTAGAGCTCGGGATGCTGCGCGAGGTGACGGTGGGTGCCGACGGTCTTGTCGAGGTCGAGGTGGCACTCACCGTCTCGGGATGCCCGCTTCGCACCCAGCTTCGCTCGGACGTAGAGAACCGCGTCTCGAGCCTGCCCGGGGTACGCGAGGTCAGGGTGCGCTTTTGCGAGATGGACGCGGTCCAAAGAAGCGCTGTGATGGACCGGGCGCGACGCAAGGCGCAAGAGGACCACGCTCTTCTCACGGACCTTCCGACAGCCGCAAGGGTGCTGGCGGTGTCCTCGGGCAAAGGCGGCGTGGGCAAGTCGTCGATCACCGTGAACCTCGCCGTGGCCCTGGCTCGCAGGGGCGTGACCGTAGGCCTGCTCGACGCCGACATCTGGGGCTTCTCGATCCCCCGTTTGCTCGGCCTGCGCGGAGAGCTTCAGGCACAGGCGCGCAAGATCGTGCCCATGGAGCTCGTCGTGGGGAACGGGCTGTTGAAGGTTGTGTCGATGGGTTTCCTGGCTGACGAGGACACAGCGATCATGTGGCGCGGGCTGATCCTGAACCGTGCTGTGCAACAGTTCCTCGAAGACGTCCGGTGGGGGAACGTGGACTACCTCCTCGTCGACATGCCGCCCGGCACCGGCGACATCCAGATGGGGCTCGCCCGCATGTTGCCCCGCACCGAGGTGTTGGTCGTGACCACGCCGCCGATCGCCGCGCAGAAGGTGGCCGCAAGGGCGGCGGACATGGCCCGAAAAGGCCACCTGCGGGTGGCCGGGGTGATCGAGAACATGGCGGGATTCACCTGCGCGCACGGGACCTCGTACTCGCTCTTCGGTGAGGGAGGCGGCCGGCGCCTTGCCGAGGAGATCGGAGTGCCGTTGGTCGGGAGCGTGCCGCTTCACCCCGAGATCGCTGCCGCCGGAGACCGCGGGCAGCCGGTGGCGCTCGGCGATGGCCCGCTGGCGCGTACGTTCGAGGTGCTGGCCGAGCGGATCGAGCGGGAAATCGCACCGGTCGTCGACACCTCTGGATGCACCGCCCGTCTCCTCGACCACGTCGAGCAGGTTCTCGACGCATCGGTGCAGAAGTAGCACCAATGCAAGAACAGGCTGAGCCCGTCACCTCGGTGCGGCCTCGGCGCGCACCCATGGCACTGGTGACGTGGGCGTTCGTGGTGCTGGTCCTGCTGATAGTGGTGGTCCTGCTCATATTGAAAGTGACCAGGGGATCTGCCAGTGCTCCGGCGCCGCCCGTGACTCCTGCGCCTGCCGACGTAGTCCGCGCGACAACCTCGTTGCCGGCTTCGGCGTTCGACACGGCGGGCGCTCCCCAAACCCAGGGCCCGGCTCCGAGCGTCCTGTCGGGTCAACCTCCGCTCGTGGTGGGGGGCCACCCGGACGTCGTCTACGTGGGTGCCGAGTTCTGCCCGTACTGTGCCGCCGAGCGCTGGGCCTTGGTCGTCGCCCTGGGTCGCTTCGGCAAGTTCTCCGACCTGGGCGCCACCTCGTCATCGAAGTACGAGGCATTCGGTGCAACAGCGACGTTCAGCTTCGCCGGAGCCACCTACCGCAGTCGGTACGTCACGTTCTCTCCCACCGAGGCATACGCTCAGGCGCCGTCGACCGACGCCCCTGCCGGTTTCCCCGCAATCGAGAAGGTCCCTTCGTCCGAGCAGGCGCTCTTGAAGCGCTACGACTCAGCACCCTTCTCGAGCGAGCCCGGGGCGCTCCCGTTCGTCGACGTGGCCAACAGACTCCTGGTGATCGGCGCCGGTGTCGGGTACTCGCCTGGGCTGTTGCAGGGGAGCTCTATGGGCAAGATCGCCGGCGAGCTCGCCGACCCTGCGAACACGACCAGCCAAGCAGTGCTCGGGGCGGCGAACGAACTCACCGCAGCCATCTGCTCGGCCACCGGCCAACGCCCGAGCAACGTCTGCGACAGCGCAGGGGTTCGCGCCGGCGCGACGCGCCTGGGGCTGGGCTAAGCCCGGCTCGGGCTCAGCATGCTGGGCACTCGAGCAGCTCTTTGCGCTCTATCTCGTTGAGCCCGCCCCAGATGCCGTGAGGTTCGCGGATACGGATCGCGTACCGGAGGCATTCGGGTTGCACTACACAGGTGGCACAGATCGCTTTGGCCCGCCTCTCGCGCGCGATCTTCTCGTCCTTGCGCTCGGCGTGGGCGGGCGGGAAGAACACGGCCGCCTGCGGGCCTCTGCAGGCCGCCCTCGTCTGCCACACCTCACCGATCG
The DNA here is from genome assembly GCA_050011255.1 of Acidimicrobiales bacterium. Classification (GTDB taxonomy): domain Bacteria; phylum Actinomycetota; class Acidimicrobiia; order Acidimicrobiales; family UBA8190; genus Bog-564. The sequence continues at coordinate 124,056 of JBEKJK010000001.1, read as the reverse complement.
ACCTTGTCGCCACTCGACTCTCTCCCCCGGGGCACGCTATCTGTACATTCGAAGGCCCGACAAGGGGTTTGAGCAGGAATTCCGCGCCGGAACCGGTCCACGACCCGCGACACACGGGTACGCTCGGCCCGAGATGGACGTCGCCAGCTTCTGTCGCCAGAGCCACGTTCTGATCGTGGCCGGCAAGGGTGGGGTTGGCAAGACGACGATCACCGCTGCTCTGGCGAAGATGGCCTCTTCATCGGGACTCGACGTCCTGGTGATCGAGCTGGAAGGGAAGTCCGGCGTGCCTGCCGCCTTCGGGCGTGACGACACGCTCGACTACAACGAGACGGTGCTCGACAACCTGTCCGCTGACGGTACGGTGCGCGCGCGCAAGATCACGCCGGACGACGCCCTGGTCGAATACCTCGCCGACCACGGCATGAAGCGGATCTCGAAGCGCCTGGTTTCCTCGGGCGCGCTGGACGTCGTGGCCACGGCGATCCCCGGGATCAGAGACATCTTGGTGCTCGGGAAAGTGAAGCAGCTCGAACGGGACGACCCCTCGGACCTCATCCTCGTGGACGCGCCCGCCACCGGTCACACGATGACCTTCCTGTCCTCCGCCAAGGGACTTGTCGACGCCGCGCGGTCAGGACCGGTGCGCAACCAGGCGGCCGACGTGGTGGAGCTGCTCTCTGACGCCAAGCGCTGCCAGGTGGTCCTCGTCACCCTCCCCGAGGAGATGCCGGTGAACGAGGTGGTCGAGACCGCTTACCTACTCGAGGACCGCATCGGGATCACTCTCGGGCCGGTGATCGTAAACGGCTGTCTCCCCGAGGAGCCGCTTCTCGACACAGACCCCTTCGAAGCTGCCGAGCAAGCGAGCATCGAGATCGATGACAAGCTGGCTGGGGCCCTTGGACGAGCTGCAGCGTTCCGCGCGCACCGCTACCGGCTCCAGGCGGAGCAATGGGAACGCTTGGCCAGCGAGTTGCCCCTGCCCCAGCTTCATACTCGGTTCCTCTTCTGCCCCCGCATCGGCCCCGAGGAGCTCGGGTTCCTCGAGACCGATCTGGTCGCGTCGGTTGGGCGGCTCGACGAGAGCCACCACGAGCAGTCCGGCGCATGAACGAGCCGAAGGCCGGCGAACCAACGGGTACGGGGACGCGGCCATCGCCAACCACATCGGACTCTTCGGGTAACGAGCTCGGAGACTTGGTCGAGAGCCGCTCAGTGGTCGTCTGCTGCGGGTCCGGCGGTGTGGGCAAGACCACCGTTGCGGCAACGTTCGCGTTGGAGGCGGCCCGGCGGGGCCGTCGTGCATGTGTGGTGACGATCGACCCGGCCAGGCGTCTGGCCGACGCGCTCGGCCTCGAGGCCCTCACGAACACGCCGAAGAGGATCGAGGGGCCGTGGGCGGGGGAACTATGGGCGCTCATGCTGGACGCCAAAGGCACTTTCGACGACCTCGTGCGCCGGTACGCGGCCTCACCCGAACAGGCAGAGGGCATCCTGGCGAACCGTATGTACCGGAACCTGACGGGCGCGCTTTCGGGAACCCAGGAGTACATGGCGATGGAGAAGCTCTACGAGCTGGCCGAGGAGGGTACCTACGACATCGTCGTGGTCGACACACCCCCGACACGAAACGCCATCGACTTCCTCGAAGCTCCCCGTCGGCTCACCCGGTTCCTGGGCCACCGGTTGTTCCAGTTGCTGTTGATGCCGACTCGGGCATACCTGCGCGTGGTGTCGGTGGCGGCGCAGGCCCTGATGCGCACGATCGCGAAGGTGGCCGGGGCGGACATCGTCCACGACGCCGTCGCCTTCTTCCAGGCGTTCGAAGGAATGGAAGAGGGATTCCGGTTGCGCGCCGACCACGTGAGACGGCTGTTGGCGCGACGGACGACGGCATTCGTGCTCGTCACCTCCCCGCGTGCCGACACGGTGGACGAGGCAGGTTGGTTCGCGGACAGACTCAACGAGTCGGGTCTCGCGGTGGAGGGACTGGTGGTGAACCGGGTTCACCCTGCATTCTCGCAGCCCGGCGAAGCCCGCCACCTGCCCCGAGCACCCGAAGGCAGCGCGCTCGAAGTGCTCATCGAGAACCTGCACGGGTACGCAGCCGTGAACGAGCGCGAAGAAGCAGCCTTGGCCGCGCTAGTCGCCGAGGTCGCTCCCTCCCCTGTGGCGCGTGTGCCATTGCTGGACATCGACGTGACCGACACACAAGGCCTTGCTCTGATGGCCGACCACATGTTCGGCGTGTTCGGCGAGGATGGGGGTGGTCGAGGCAGGCACACCGCATTACCCTGAGCCTCGTGGGCACGATCGTCGTCGCGAGCGACGCCCCTTCGGTACGGGCGGCGGTTGCCACTGCACTGGACGAGCCTGGCACCGAGATCGTGGAGGCGCACAGCGGGCCGGAGGTGGCCCGGGTGGTCGATGCTTACAATCCCGACCTGGTTGTGGTCGACATGCAGATGGGGAGCATGGGTGCCATGGCAGTGTGCATGGACCTACGGCTCGAGGCCTCTTACGGCAACTTGCCCGCCGTTCCCGTGCTCGTGCTGCTCGACCGCCGCGCAGACGTCTTCTTGGCCCGGCGTTTCGGGGCGGAAGGATGGCTGGTGAAGCCACTCGACTCGCTGCGTCTTCGCAAGGCGGCAGCCGCTCTGTCAGAGGGCGGCACTTACCACGACCGGACGTTCGAGCCGGTTTCCTCCTCTCGCGTACCCGACCCACCCCTGGGAACCGGCGCACCTGCAGGCGGCGCAGCTCCCGGCGCTGACACGGGCGCCTCGACCGTCGGCGCTTAGCCGCTTCGCTAACGATTGTGTTCAAGCGTCGTCACCCGCCGTCTGACCAGAGTCCCACCCGTTCGCAAGGACCGATCGCCGGGGACGAACAGGAGCGGCTGATCCTCTCTGCTCTACACGATCTACGCGGCGCCACTGTGCGCGAGGTGATGACGCCAAGGGTGGACGTGGTGGGCCTCGCGATACCGGTACACGGCGCGGACGTGGCCGACGCCATACGCCGGTCGGGCCACAGCGTCTTCCCCGTCTACGACGATGACCTGGACCGTCTGATCGGCGTCCTCTATGTGAACGACCTGTTCAGGTCGGGATGGGAGCTCGACGGGAACAACGGGGAAGACAACGGCGGCCCGGTGAAACCGACCCCTCTCGACATCTCCCGCCGACTGCGCCAGCCCTACCTGGTTCCGGAGTCCCTGCTCGTGCTGGACGTGCTGGCCGACATGCGACGCGATCGGCGCTCGTTCGCCGTGGTGGTCGACGAGTACGGGGGCGTGGCGGGCGTGCTGACGGTGAAGGACCTGCTCTCCGCCATCGTCGGTGACCTGCGCGACGAGTTCGACCGAAGCAAGGAGCCCGACATCATCCGCGTGGACCACACCCGGTGGTTGGTGGATGGGAGCGCCAGTGTGGACGACGTGCGCGAGCAGCTCGGCTTCGACATCCCGGAAGGTGAGTACGTGACGCTCGGCGGGTTTCTCTTCGACGCCTTCGGTCACATTCCCGAAACGGGTGAGAGCCTCGAACACGACGGCTGGGAGCTGCGGGTGGCCGAGATGGACCGCCGTAGGGTCGCCAAGGTGGTGGTCCAATCGAACGACGGGGAGGCCCTCGCTCCAGGCAGTAGCCTCCCCGTTGACGGGCTGTAGCGCAGCTTGGTTAGCGCGCCACGTTCGGGACGTGGAGGTCGCCGGTTCAAATCCGGCCAGCCCGACTCATTCATGTCGCGAGACATCGTGGACAGATGTAGCGAAATGTCGTGGACAAATGGATGTCCTGACCGTAATGACGCGGACGCCCGCGGTGGTCCGGGTTCAGGCCACGGAACGGCGGCGTTGCTCGGCGGCGGCGAGGCCCAGCATCTCCAGCATCATCGGAATCGGGCCATTTTCGACCTTTGCGGGAAGGGTGACTGCATAGATGTGTCGCACCGGTTCGACGCCCCGAATCCGCCGGACTACGACCTCCTCGCGGATCGCACCCAGTGCAAGTAGCGGAACCATCGCCACCCCCAGCCCGACGCCGACGTAGCCCTGCGCTGCCGGGTAGTCGTCGGCCTCCACTGTGACCTGAGGAGAGAAGCCGGCTTCGGTGCAAGCCTGCAAGGCCTCCGCCTGGCAGTAGCCGGGGCAAGACGACGTGGCGATCCACGACTCCTCGGCCAGCTCGACGAGTGGGATCCGGCGTCGGGCGGCCAGCCGGTGCCGTCTGGGCAGCACGATGCGGAACGGGTCGTCCAACAGATGGGTGTAGACGAGGTCATCGTCGGGCACCGCGTCCGAGGCGAACGTTTCGACGGTCACTCCCAGGTCAGCCCTGCCGCTGCGGACCGCGTCGAGCGCCTCGTCGCTCTCCGCGACGGTGAGGTCGAGCTGCACCTCGGGTCGGTGGCGGCAGAACTCGCCAACCGCGACCGGGATCAGCGCTGCACCGGCGGTGGGAAAGGCCACGATCGCGAGCCGGCCCGTCTGCCCGTCGCGCAGGGACAGCAGGGCTTTCTCCGCATCGGACAGCCGGGCCAGGATGCCTTCGGCATGTTCGGCGAGCAGCAGCCCCGCGGGCGTCGGTCGCACGCCGCGTCCTGACTTCTCCATAAGCGCAATGCCGGCGTCGCGCTCTAACGCGGCCAGATGCTGGCTGACCGCTGAGGGTGTGTAGTTCAACCGGGCCGCGGCCGCGGTGACCGACCCGGCCTCCACGACCGCCTGCAGCACCCGGAGCCGGCGGACGTCCAGCACAGGCGCGATTCTACAGTGTCACTTACAGGACGTGTAGCAATATTCACTTGTCCTGTACGACAGCCGGTTGCATGCTCAGCGGGAGAGGCGCTCGCAAAAGGGGCTGCGACATGGGCTGGGTGGTGTTTGCGTCGGCGGCACTGTTGGCGGTCTCGGTCTGGCTGTTCGGGGTGGACTCGCGCGACGGGCGGGACTGGCGACCGGGTTGGCCGACCGGCGGCCCGTTGACGGCGGTGGGTCCGCTGGGCCGACTCGACACCCTGATGCGGCCGGTCCGGCCGAAGCGTCCGGCTGGCACCCGACACTCCCGGGCAGTGCCGACAGGTGCCCGGGGCCCACGACAACGAGCCGTTCCAAGTGGACCTCGCCGCTTGAGCTGGAGACGAGGCCGCCTTCTACACCCTGGCGTTATAGGAGGCGATCGACTGGTTGCAAGCGACAGCAGCCCGGGCAAGCGCCGTATCAGAGTTCGCGCCCGAGCCGAGCGAGCTGATCGCGTTGTTGATCGTGTCGCTCACCTGTGAGAAAGGACCGATGACGGCTCCGGCGGTGGCCGGGTTGCTCGGACTGGCGAGGATCTGATTGTAGGCGACCAGGTACCCGGGGACCTTGCTCCATGCCTGGGTGAGCACGGGCAGCCGTGTGGCGGACTTGCGGATCGGGATGTAGCCGGTCCCCACCGCCCACTCGGCCTGTTGGGACGGCTCGTTCAGGAACTTGATGTACTGCCAGGCCGCGTCCTGGCGCTCGGAGGAGGACTTCGACACGATGTAGAGTCCGGCCCCACCCGCGAAGACCCCCCCTTTCGGAGCGGTCGGGGACGGCAATCCCCCTACTCCGAGCGAGACCTGAGGGTATTGGTCCAGAACGCTCAGGATCGTACCGAGGGCGGCCGAAGTCTCCCAGCTCATGGGCGCGATGCGGTTCGCGATCCCGAACAGGTTGTCAAAGGTCGTGTACGAGGTCGGCTGGGCCAACTTGTCGTCGAGCATGCCCCCCCACCACTCGAAGATCGACTTGCCCACCTTGTCGTCGAAGGTAGCAGCAGTCGCACGGGCGCTTCGCCCGTTGTTGTTGTTCACAAGTTCGTCACCGGCGAGCGCGAGCTCCAATTGGAAGTCCGCGTCGGTGACCTTCAGGCTCATGCCGTACTTCTCGGTGTTCGTACGGACGATCCTCTCTGCCGCGCTTCTCAATGAGTCGAGGCTCCTAGGTGGCGAATTGGGGTCGAGGCCGGCAGCTCGAAAAGCGTTCTTGTCGTAGTACAGGACGTTCGAGGAGATGTTGAACGGGAGCGCGTACAGGGTCCCTTCGACCTTGAAGAACTCCACAGTCGAGGGTATGTAGTCGGAAAGGTCGTAGTGGTCGGCTTCGACCGCCCACTGGACGGGCACCGCGCTCTGGCTGTCGATCATGTACTGCAGGTTCGTCGTCTGCATCTGCACCACCTCTGGCAGCGTGCCGCCGGAGAGGGCCGCGTCATAGGCGCTAAGGGTGTCGTCGTAGCTGTTCTGGTTCACGAGGTTCACATGGACGTCGCTCTGGGAGGAATTGAACCGGCTCGTGAGGTTCGTAAGGGTCGTCTGGTTCGCGGAGTTCATCGAGTGCCAGAGGGTGATCTCCACGGGCTTCGAAGTCGACCGTGCTGCCGCGCCGAGGGGGAAGGAGGGGAGCGAGGTCTTCGGGGAGCCCGAGGAAGGGCCAGAGGAACAAGCCGACATCACGACCCCCGATGTCCCAAGCAGGACGAGACCACCGAGGAAATCCCTCCGGTTCAGCCGTCGATCACCCATCGACGCGGTTCCAGGGGTGTCCACTTTCGTGCTCTCCTTGCTGGTTTCGTGCTCTCGTTGCCGGCCGGAGCCTCTTGCCGGCTGGAGCCTCCTGCTGACTTGGAGTCTCGTCGCTGGGCGGAAGCCCTGCACGCATCCCGACGCATCGCAGCGAGATACCTGACAGATGGGGCTAGAGGCTGTCGGACCTTGCCATCGGAAGGGACCTAGGGCCCTCGGGCTGCGGGACCGATCCGGGCTCGTAGGGGCAGGCCGGGTCCTCGCCGAGCGGGTCGCCACTGGCGGCGAAGGCGCGGGCGCGCGAACCGCCGCACAGGTCGGCGTACTCGCAGCGACCGCAACGGCCTGCGAACCGCGCGGCGCGGATCGAGCGCAGAAGCGGGTTGTCGCGATAGATCGCAGTGAGCGACTGGTCGCGGATGTTGCCGAGCGGAAGGGGGAGGAATCCCGCCGGGTATATCTCACCGTCGTAGGCGACGAACAGGATCCCCTTCCCGTCGCGCGTCGCGGCAGTGTGAGCTCTCTTGCGCCCCCTCGCCGCCCCGAGTTGCCGGGTGAGCCTCGACAAGAGCTCCCGGTAAAGCGTGTCGTCGGGTGCTGGCTCTCCGTTGTTCCGAAGTGCCACGACCCTGCGGAAGAACGGCGCCTCGACCGTTCGGACCACGAAACCGTAGTGGGAGGCGTCATAGAGGAAGTGGCAAACGTCCTCGTGTTCCTCCGGGGTGAGCGCGGCGACCGCCTCGCCCCGGCCCATCTGCACCAAGAAGAAGACCTCCCATATGTGAACCCCTGATCGCGCCACGCTGGCGGCGACGTCTGCCAGCTCGTCCGCGTTCGCGCGCATGACCGTCGTATTGACCTGAACCGTCAGGCCCGTGTCCACGAACGCGCGGATGCACCGCATCGTCGCGTCGAAGTGACCAGGGATCCCGCGCACTCCGTCGTGGGTCGTGGGGTTCGCGCCGTCCAGACTGATCGAGACGGCTTTGACACCGGACGCTGCAATCCTGTCGATCATCTCCGGCGTGAGAACCGGGGTCACCGAAGGCGACAGGCACACCCGAATACCTCGCGCGACACCGTCCTCGACCAGGTCGAACAGGTCAGGGCGAAGCAGGCAGTCGCCGCCGGTGAGTACCAGGATCGGGTACGGTCGCCCGAACTCGGCGACCTGTGCGATCAGGTCGCGTCCTTGTTCGTGGCTCAGCTCCCCCGGCAATGGTTGCGGCATGGCCGAAGCGCGGCAGTGCCGACAGGCGAGCTGGCAGGCACGCGTAGTCTCCCAGAACACGAGCATGGGCCGCTTCGCAAAGCTGACGGCAGGCGGCGAGCTCACGGACGCGGACATGGGAGGACCCTCATAGCATGCCGCTTGGTGGCCATGCCGGTCTACGGCCGGAGGACCCAAGAATACGGACCAATAGACCCTGATCAGTTCGACTGACGATCCGGACAAGGAGTCGGCTGACTACTGGAGCGGAGCTCATCTCCATGGCAGGCCCTCAGCGCGCATCTCGGGCTCGCGGTAGCGCGCCTCGATAGGGTGAGCTCGTGGATGGGCCCGCGTGAGCCCCGAACCAGGCCACGTACCGGAATCGCCGCCGACCGCCGAGCGATGGTTCACGCTCGGAGTGGGCAGCGTGAGTGTGAGCAGCCTGCTCTCCGACGCCGGTCACGAGATCACCACCGCGGTGCTCCCGAGCTTCTTCACCTCGGTCCTGCGAGCTTCGGCGGGCGCCCTCGGGATCGTAGAGGGTATCTCCGACGCGCTCATGGGCGTGGCGAAACTCGTCGGTGGACCGCTCGCGGACAAACCCGAGACGCGCGGTCGCCTGGCCTCAGGGGGATACCTCGGCACGGCACTGGCGACTGGGGCAATAGGCCTTGTCGGCGCTGTGTGGCAGGCGGGTGTGCTGCGCGCGCTGGCCTGGGTGTCACGCGGCATACGCGGCCCCTCTCGAGACACCCTGTTGTCGTCTCTGACTCCACGCTCCGCGTATGGGCGGGCGTTCGGGCTCGAACGCGCCGGCGACAACCTGGGCGCCGTGGCCGGCCCGCTCCTCGCGGCGGGTTTGGTGTCATGGCTAGGTATCCGGCCTGCCATGGTTCTCGCTGTCGTACCGGGGATCTTCGCCGCGATGACCATCACGGTCGCGGCACGTCAGGCAAGAGGACTGACGCCCGGGATCGCATCCGCTCGGCGTCGCCTAAGGCTGCGCGCCCTGCGTGGTGCGGGCGTCGTTCGTCCGATGGTGCCTATCGCTTTGTTCGAGCTCGGGAACGTGACCACCACCATCTTGATCCTGCGTACCACCCAGTTGCTACACACAGGTGGAAGGTCGTTCGCCGCAGCGGCTTCTCTCGCCATACTGGTCTACGCCGCGCACAACGCCTTCGGCTCGGTGGTCGCCTACGGCGGCGGGTACGTGATCGACCGGGCCGGCCCACGAGTCGTGTTCGCGGCCGGGGCCTTCGTCTACGTGGCCGCATACGTGATCTTCGCGATCAACTGGCACACCTGGCCCATGCTCTTGATCGCCTTCACTCTCGCCGGAAGCGGAATAGGACTTGCCGAGACCTCCGAGTCCGCGCTCGTCGCGTCGATGCTCCCCGACCACCTTCGCGGCAGTGGCTTCGGTCTGCTCGGTGGGATCCAATCCACCGGCGCCTTCGCATCCTCAGCCGCAGTCGGTCTCCTCTACGCGATCGTGTCGCCGACGGTCGGCTTCGCCTACGCGGCGGGATGGATGCTCCTCTCGGTGCTTGCCTCGGGCGCCATCGCCCTTCCCACGCCTAGACCGACATCGACGACCTGATGATCGGCATGCATGAGTTCCGATGGCGTCGGCGAAGTGCATGAACTACGTCGGTGCCACTGGGACTAGCGTTCCGTCGGTGATCTTTGGACACAGGTACGAGCCGTGAACAAGGGCGACGTCGTGAGCGACTTCGAGCTTCCCGATGAGACGGGAGCGGCGCGGAGACTGAGCGATTTCCTTTCGAAGGGCCCCGTGGTCCTCTTCTTCTACCCCGCGGCCATGACCTACGGCTGCACGAAGGAGAGCTGTCACTTTCGCGACTTGAAGGCCGGGTTCGAACAGACGGGCGGACAGCGAGTGGGCATAAGCGCCGATCCCGTAGAGAGACAGAAGATGTTCTCTGACAAACACGGGTTCGACTTCCCGCTGCTTTCGGACCCGGAGCGCAAGGTGGCCGAGATGTTCGGCGTGAGGCGTGGTGGGATCTCGATCACACCGGTCAAGCGTTCGACCTTCGTGATCGACACCGACTCGAAGGTCTTGGCTGTCATCCACAGCGAGCTGAACATGAACCAGCACGCCGAGCGCGCGCTGGAGGTGCTGCGCTCGAGATCCTGACCGGGCGTCACCGCCACTTGGCTCAGTGGCTTCGCGGTGAAAGGACCTCGGTGGAGCGCCAGGGCGTCCTAGGCGCCTACGTGCTGAGCGGGGATGGTGCCGAGCTTTCCCTTCTCATAGTCCTCGAAGGCCTGGACGATCTCGGCGCGGGTGCTCATCACGAACGGTCCGTAGGCAGCCACGGGCTCACGAATCGGTTGGCCCCCGAGCACCAACACGTCCAACGCGGGCGACCGAGACTCCTGGCGCTCGTCCGACGACACTTCGATCGTGTCGCCTGCCCCGAGGACGGCGAGCTGCCCGGTGGCGATCGGGTGACGGCCAGGCCCGACCGACCCCTTCCCGGCCAACCCGTAGACGAGCGCGTTGAAGTCCGCCCGCCAGGGCACGACGACCCGGGCTCCGGGGCTCAGCGTGACATGGAGCATCGCCATAGGGGTGTGGGTCATCCCCGGACCCGTGTGCCGTGACAGCTCGCCCGCGATGACCCGGACCAACGCCCCAGCGTCGGGGGAGGTGAGCAACGCCACATTGGCGCCGCGTATGTCCTGATAGCGCGGCGGAACCCACTTCTCCTTCGCCGGAAGGTTCACCCAGAGCTGGATTCCGTGGAAGAGCCCTCCGCTCGCCACCAGGGCCTCCGGCGGGCGCTCGATGTGCAGGATCCCTCCTCCGGCGGTCATCCACTGCGTGTCGCCGTCGGTGATGACACCTCCGCCTCCTGCGGAGTCCTGGTGCTGCATGATCCCGTCGATCATGTAGGTCACGGTCTCGAAACCCCGGTGCGGGTGCCACGGGGTGCCCTTGGGCTCCCCCGGCCCGTAGTCGACCTCCCCCATCTGATCCATGTGCACGAACGGGTCGAGCTGCTCGAGAGCGACACCGGCAAAGGCCCTGCGAACCGGAAACCCCTCTCCCTCCAATCCCGCTGGTGCCGTCGTCACCGAGACGACGGGCCGGGATGACGCATCAGGCCCAGCCGGCTCGATACGAGGCAACGTCAGGACGTCGTCGACGGTTACTGCGGGCACACTGCGCCTCCGTAGCTAGCTCGACCGTTCACGATGCTTCGATTCTTCGCATAGCCGTCAACGCTTGGCGGCGATCGCGGATTCCGGGCTGCGAGCCACCGAGGCAAACCGAAGCGGTACCGGCGTGCCCCGACCAGGTGCGGGGCCCGGCCCGACTAAGCCGGAACTAAGCCGGATCTGGGGTGGCGCCGCCGGTCACGACGCCGAAAGGTGGTCGCCTGGGCGTCGCGGACACCGAGCAGGCCGTCCAGCCAGTGCCGGGGAGGTAGCGCTTCACCACCCGGGCGGGCGACCCGACGGCCACGCTGTGGTCGGGGAGCTCACCGGTCACCACCGAGCCTGCGCCGACCACCACGTTGCACCCGATATTGGCCCCGGGCAGGACGATCACACCGGCGCCGAGCCAGCTGCCCGACCCGATGTGAACGCTCGCCTCGACCGGCCATTGCCGACCGATGGGCACGTCGGGGTCCTCATAGGTGTGGTTCTGGTCCGTGATGTAGACGTAAGGACCGGTATGGACGTCCGCGCCGATCTCGATGCAGAAGTGGCCGACGATGTAACTGCCTTGACCGATGACCGCGCGGTCGCCGATGGTGACCACTGGGTCGCTCACCATCTCCTGGCCCGGCTCCATCCCGGCGCAGAGCGAGACGCGCGGACCGATCCTCGTGTGGCTTCCGATGTGGATCCACCGCTCGTTGAACACCGTTCCCAACGGAAAGGCCATCACACTGTCTTCCCCGAAAGCGCCGAAGCGCCGTGCCCGGCGGTGACCGGGGCCGATCGCGCCGAGCTCGCAGATCCGCTCCCAGAGCACGTCGATCCCTGCCGACGTTGCCCGGCGAGCCCAGGAAGAAAACTCCGGCACGGCGGCGACCGTAGCGCGGCGCAACCGAGAGGTCAGATGCACAGGCGCCACAGCGATAGCCTCGCCATGGCACCTTGGCTCAACGGGTGCTGTCCAGCGTGCCCGGATCGGGCGCGGCTCGACCGTTGTGGATGGGCCGCTCGCCCACCAACACCAACCGGGACGTGACACGAGTCGGCCGCGGCCCGGCTCGGGAGGAACATGGCGGACGAGACAGGAACCGGAAAGACCCAGGCGGCAGGCCGTGGGCGCCACATCCGTGGACGCCACGGTCAGAGCTCCTCAGCTGTCAGCCCGCGAAAGAGGACGTGGCTCATTGCGCTGGTGTCGACCGTCGTGGTCCTGTCGATCGCGGGTGTCTCGCTGGCACTTACCATCCCGACCAAGTCGACCGGCGGCACGCCTTCGGCGACCTCGTCCGCCACCACCCAGGCATCGGGTTCGACGTGCCCTCTCTCGGGGATGCCCGCGGCGGGGGGACAGCTACCCCAGCGTCCGGCCCTCGCCGTCAAGATCGACAATTACCCCACTGCGCGGCCACAGTCAGGCCTCGACAAGGCGGACATCGTGTTCGAAGAGCCGGTGGAAGCAGGCATCACACGCCTGGTGGCCGTCTTCCAGTGCCAGAGCGCCAGCCTGGTGGGGCCGGTCCGCTCGGCGCGCGCGGTGGACGCCCCGATCCTCGACCAGCTGAGCAAGCCCCTCTTCCTGCACGTCGGGGGCATAGCCCCCGTGCTATCGCTCATAAGAGGGGCTGACCTCTTCGACGAATCGCTGTTGGCTCGCGGTCCGGTCGTCCAGAGCCCACCGGGGCACTACGCCCCCGACGACACCTACGTCTCGACAGCCGCCGGCTGGGGCCTTCGCCCGAACGACACGACGCCCCCCGCTTCGCTCTTCACGTACTCCTCCACGACGCCCTCGGGCACACCGGTAGCGTCGGTCCACATCCCCTACTCGCAGACGAGCGACGTGACCTGGATGTGGGACACCGGCAGCGGGCGGTGGAGGCTCTACTACAGCGGCACCCCCGCCTCCGTCGCCGGCGGCAACCCGATCGCCGTACCGAACGTCGTCGTACAGACCGTGCGCGTCAGCTACGGACCCTGGGTCGAAGACACTAACGGCGCGCTCGAGGTCCAGTCACAGCTGACGGGAAGCGGTCCGCTCGAGGTGTTCCGAAACGGGATCGAGGTCACCGGAACCTGGCAGAGGTCATCGCTCACCAGCCCCACGCGCCTGGTGGCTTCAGACGGATCGACGATCGCCCTCCAGCCGGGAGAGACGTGGGTCGAGCTCGTGCCCAGCACCATCGCCGTCACGACGACCGCCCCCGCCACGGCGGCAGGGTAACGACCCTGCTCAGCCCTTGAGGCTGACCGCGACTTCCTCGCCCCTTCTCGCCTCGGCAGCGCTCTCGCCTTCGTCCATGCCGACGCCGACGCTGACGTCTGCGGGCAGCAGGGTGGCAGCCAGATAGGCGCGGATGCGCTCGTTGATCTCGATCATCAACTCGGGCGTCTCGCGCAAGAACTCCTTCGCCTTCTCACGGCCCTGACCGAGCTGCTCGCCCTCATAGGTGAACCACGCTCCAGATTTCTTTATGAGACCCAGCTCTACACCGACGTCGAGCAGGGAACCTTCGCGGCTGATGCCGGTCCCGTACATGATGTCGAACTCGGCGGACTTGAACGGGCAGCTGCACTTGTTCTTCACGACCTTGACCCTCGTGCGGCTGCCGATAACGTCGGACCCGTCTTTGATCGCCTCGATCCGCCGAATGTCGAGGCGTACAGACGAATAGAACTTGAGCGCGCGGCCACCCGGGGTGACCTCCGGGGACCCGTACATGACACCGATCTTCTCGCGCAGCTGGTTGATGAAGATGGCGACGGTACCCGACTTCGACAGTGTGGCCGTGAGCTTGCGCAGAGCCTGGGACATGAGGCGTGCCTGCAGGCCCACATGCGGGTCGCCCATCTCACCTTCGATCTCGGCGCGCGGGGTGAGCGCGGCCACCGAATCGATGACGATGACGTCGAGTGCTCCGGAACGGATCAACATGTCGGTGATCTCGAGCGCCTGCTCTCCCGTGTCCGGCTGGGAGATCAGAAGTTCGTCGACGTTCACTCCGATCGCGCCGGCGTAGACGGGGTCCATGGCGTGCTCGGCGTCGATGTAGGCGCAGATGCCACCGTTCCGCTGGGCTTCGGCCACGACGTGCATGGCGAGAGTGGACTTGCCCGACGACTCCGGACCGTAGAGCTCCACGATGCGGCCCCGGGGAAGGCCGCCGATGCCGACCGCTATGTCGAGCGCCAGCGCCCCGGTGGGGATCGACTCGATCCCCATGTTCAGGTGCTCTCCCATCCGCATGACGGAGCCCTTGCCGAACTGCTTCTCGATTTGGCTCAAAGCCATGTCGAGCGCCTTGTCACGTTCCATGTCCGCGATGCCTCTCTTCCCTCGTTGAACCGCTACGTAGCTCCGACCGAACCGACCCTACGGAGGGGGTGTGACGCTTCTGGTTCGACTGCTCTCAATCGGACCCCATTGGGAGACGACTCACACCAGTGTAGTTGCGAACACCTGTTCGGGCACGGATCGGGGACGTGCGCGCAAAAAAAATGGGGTCTACCTGGCATCACGCCCGATGGCGGCGTCCCGTGAAGCAGCCTCATACCCCGATAGCCTGGGAGGCACATGCCCCGCCACCGCAAGCCCCGTCACGGCAACGATATGGACGAACGCCTCTCTCTCTATCCTCACGACCCGGACGATGTCATGCGGCGGTTGCTGGGAGTCGAGGGGACCCCTCAGCCGGTGGAATCGCACGAAGAAGCCGAGGACGCGGACCAGGAGAACGAAGCGCCCGAATCCTGACAGGCTCCTGAGATGCGGAACCTGGTGGTTCTACTGCTGCTGGCCACCGCTCTGGTCCTTAGCGCCGTGGTCGTTGCTGTTCGGAGAGCTGCCGTGGAGAACTGGTTCCGAGACATTCGCCGACGACCGCAATGGTTCCATGCCCATCGCGGAGAGTGGATTGCTTTCGGTGCAGTTCCCGCAGCCATCGCTGGCGGTGGAACCATCACCGTGCTGATAACCCACTACGCACCGTCGGTGACTACTCCCTTGTGGCTGCTTGCCCCGTTTCTTGTACCACTGATCATCTGCTTGCTTCTGATCAGTGCCGCAGTGTTTCATTTCTGGCCGTTTCCCGAGCCGCGCAATATCCGCATGACAGTCGAGAGGCTCGCTGAGGTTTACAACCCTCTTGTAGAGGCGATGTACCGCTTTGAAGACGCGGTCAAGCTGGTTGCCGAGAGTAAGACGGTTCCTACCGAGATTGCTGAAGCGGCTTCTCGGCTTGAGTCAACGCTGGATAGTGCCTATGAAGTCGTCAATCAACAATGCGGGTCTGTGGCCGCGCGCACCATGAATCATTATGTGATTGCCCCATTACCCCAAGGCGCACCCAACGCACACGCAGCGAGATGGCGGAAGGCGGTTGCCTATGAGCGGTGGTTGGCTGCCCGGATTACTCATTATGAAGAGGTCTACCCAGATGTCATGCCATGAGCCGTTGGAATGACGAGATGGAAAGCAGACAAGTGGCTATTTGGTTGCCATCACCAGGGAGTACGTCGTCGTCTTCCCCTCTTTGGGACAAGGAGGAAACTCGTGCCCCAATGGCATCGTGATGCGCTCTCCGCAGGAGTCGCACTTGTAAATACCAGCCACGGTGTTGCTATCGCCAGTCCTGGGCATTCTTGCTCCTCGCTCTCGTTTTGTCTCTCTGAGCAGGGGCGACGCTATCGCTATAGCGCACGGCCGTCCACCCGTTGTAACGGTACCGATTCACCCACAGCATTAGACCACCCGGCTAATCCGCTTGTAGGTGAGTCGCCGACTTCACGCGGTTACCCGCCGCAGCGTCAGCCTTCCTTCCATCTGCCCAGCGAGCAGACGCATCCTGGCATCGTCGCTCATCTTGCAAGTGCTGTACCGGAAGTCGAACTCGGCCAAGTATCTCGGCAGGTGCTCGACCGAGACGTGGTGGTGCGTTCCGTCGATCGACCGCTTGAGTTGGCTGAAATAGTTCTCGGCCTTGTTCGTGCTCGCTCCGGTGATCCAGTCCACGTACTCGTCCTGGGAGTGATTGACGGTCGCGTGCGAGATGAACTCTTGCCCGAGCTGGCCGTACCAGGAACCTTCGTCGGTCCACAGTTCGCTGCCAGCCATGTCGACCTGCTCGGAGATGATCTTCCGCAGATTCGCACCCGTCACCTTGGGAACCACTCGCGAGCGAACTTCGCCAGTGTCGGCATTGATGAGCGACAGTACGGGGATCTTCGAGGTTCCGCTGCGGGCCGTGTCGACCCACGGGGTCATGTGGAGCTTGTACCAGTGGGAGCGGGTGTTCTTGTTCATCCGCTTGGGGTCGCCACCGATCCACGTCTCGTCAGCCACGATGGTGCCGCGCATGGTCGCAAGAAGGCCGTCGCCACCCGCCATCGCGTTGCGGATTCTGTGTGTGAGGTGCCAGGCCGTCCGAGGAGTCAGTCCGTACTTGCGCTCTACCTCTCGGGCGCTCACTCCGTTCTTGGAAGCGCACATCTCGAAGATGACGAGCAGCCACGTCCGAACCGGCACCTTTGTTGCGTGCATCACCGTGTTCGTGAGGACCGAAAACTGCTTGCAGCAGCCGTGGCAACGCCACACCCTGCGCTCGCTCATCGTTCCGCCCGCTGTCCGACGGCTGGTGCCGTTGGTCGGCACGATCAGGGCGACGTCGGTGCTGTCGCAGTGGGCACAGATCGGGGTCTCGCCCCAACGGAGGGCCTCAAGGTGCTCGTACGCCTCGGCTTCGGTGGTGATCTGCTGGCTCAGGGAGGCGATGTTCGTCTTGGTCATAGCCCCATTTTCGCAGGGGGGTGTAACAGTCAAACCCCTGGTCACGATACGAAAGGTGGTCAATAATGGCCGAAGAGACCCTGGCCGATGGGACCCGCGATGAGGGTTCTCCTCTTCAAGATTCAGCCGCCCTTCTGTGGGACGAGTCTCGTCGCCAGATCACCTCTCAGGCGGCTGAGTTAGACACTTTGCGTACCCGTGCTGTTGCGATCCTCTCCGTGGCTTCGCTTGTGGCTGGCCTCTTCGGGGGTCGAATCGTGGCCACTGACCACCATCCGGGGTATGTGACGGGAGCGATCGCGGTCGCCCTAGTCCTCTTCGCCCTCAGCGTCCTGGCGTCCATTGCCGTGTTGACTCCCAGAAAGGACAAATGGGAGTTCGCCCAGTATTTGCGTAGCTACTTCGTTGACCTGAAGGCTGGCGATCTCGCCCCCGTTGACATAACTGCCAATCTCGCTAAGGACTTTGAGCGGTCTCGGATCAACAACAAACTCATCCTGGACAACCTCTACGGGTGGTTCACCCTGGCATGTGTGCTTGTCGGGTTACAGGTTGTCGCTTGGGGGATCGCGATTCTATGAAGGGCGTCTCCGAGTGCTCCGATCCGGGTCTGGTGGTCGATCCCGTGGTGGTCGATCTTTACGAAATGGTTCCCGTGGCTCCGGTCTCGGCGGTACTGGCGTCTTCGGTCTGGGGGCCGGACGCGGGGCCGGGCGTGGCTGGCTCGGACGCTCTCTTAGTTCGGTCACTACTCCCGCCTCCTGACCACTCAGACCCACCCGGAGGTGACGCTATGCCCGAATCGCTGCCCGCGCCCCCGCGTTTTACGGACGCACGGGTTCCCGAATCAGCAGACCTCACAGAGGGTGCGCCCCAGGGGGATGAAGTCCGTGTCCATCCTGTTCTCGGGCTCGATTTTCTTGCCCTCTTCACAGTTCTGGTTGTTGTGGTAAACGGGCTTCGGTTCTTCCGAAGTCGTGTAGTAGTACCTCGCCATAGTCCCCCTCCAGTCGGGCCGCCCGCCCAGAAGCGACCCTATTCCCCAGTCACTATGCGTGCATCTGGTTTTTTTGCGCGCACATCGTCCACGGATCCCCACCGAGCCCCACGACCGCCACGCGCGCCTCAGGGGAGCGCCACGCACTCGAGGGTCTCGTAATGGGCGCCGCCGGCACCGAGCGTGGAGGAGACGAGAACGACCTCGTCTACTCTCCAGGCCGCCCGGATCGGGGTGCCCGCCAGGTTGGCAGGCCCCTTGCCCTGGCCGCGCACTCGGGCCAAGGTCAGATGGCCTGTGAACGGGACGGTCTCCAGCGGTCCTCCCCACTTGGCGGTGGCGCTGGCCACCCGGGCGGCCAGCGCTTCGGTGCCCGTCACCGGCACCTGGAGGACCCGGCGACCGGTGAACCAGGCGACGGCCGGGCCCAGCACTGCCTCGACGGTGGGCACTCCTGCGTCGGCCAGCGCCGCGGGCACCTGGCGCAGCGACTGCGCGACCGGCTCGGCACGGTCCACCTCGCCTAGGAAGCGCAACGTCACGTGCCATTGGTCGGGCGTGGTCCAGCGCAGCTTCGGCAGGTTCGGCCGCGGAAGCCCCTCGACCAGGGCCAGGACCTCTTCGGGAGGGGACACGGCCACGAACAGGCGGACCATCACACCCAGTGTGGCCGATCGACGCCGAACGAGGTAGGAGGAGGAGCTGCGAAGAGACGAGTGAGCGAAGAAATGAGGTATGCCAAGAGGACGCCCGACAAGAGCCGACGAGAGAGGTGGGAACGATGAGCTCTCCGACGATCGAGCCCGTGCTCGGTGACATCACCTCTGAACACGTCGATGCCATCGTGAACGCCGCCAACCGGCGGCTCCAGGGCGGTGGCGGGGTGGACGGAGCCGTTCACCGCGCCGCTGGAGCCGCCGAGCTGCATGCCGCCTGCGCCCAGCTCGGCGGCTGCGAGCCGGGCGACGCCAAGGCGACGCCCGGCTTCCGTCTACCTGCCCGATGGGTCATCCACACCGTGGGCCCGGTGTGGGCCGGAGGCGCGCGCGGTGAGTCGGAGATCCTTGCTTCTTGCTACCGACGCAGCATCGAGGTGGCGGACCGGCTCGGCGCCAGGTCGATGGCATTTCCCGCGATCTCGACAGGCGTCTACGGGTACCCACCCGAGCTCGCCGCCGAGATCGCGGTGTCCACGATCGCCTCGACCACGAGCACCGTCGTCGAGTTGGTCCGTCTGGTGGCCTTCGACCACAGGACGCTTGATCTCTATGTGAACCTGCTCGGCGGCTAGAAGGCCGTCCCCTCGGCTCAACTGCCCGCTGACCGCGCCCTACGCAGCACTCAGCACGCCCGGGGAACCTTGATCTCGCCGGCAACGAGCCTGCGCCGCAACAAGTCGAGAGCGGAGATCGTGGCGTACTGCCGGACGCGCTCGCGGTCTCCCGGAAGGCGAACTTCGACCGATTCGATGTCGCGCCCCGGTAGAGCCAAAGCGATGATCACGGTGCCCGGTGTGCGTCCTTCGGAGGGGTCCGGACCGGCCACGCCAGTGAGGGCGAGGCCGATATCGGCGCCGAGCACCCGTCGCGCCCCTTCGGCCATAGCCCTCGCGGCGCTCTCGGTCACCACCGGACCATCGGGCACACCGAGGACGGAGAACTTCACCTCCGGGGAGTAGGCGACGATCGATCCGCGCAGCCAGGCGCTCGCCCCTGTCACGCTCGCCAAACGCGACGCCACCAACCCTCCGGTGAGCGACTCGGCCAGCCCGAGGGTCAGGCCACGCGCCGCCAGCGCCGTGCCCAGCACCGACTCCATCGTCTCGGCGTCCACACCGAACACCGCCTCGCCCACCACCTCGCGCACGTGCGCCTCCTCTTCGGCGAGCATCGCGGCCGCCGTCGCGGTGTCGGGGGCCTTGGCCGTGATCCGGACCTTTATGCCCTCGATTCCGCTCGCCAGGAATGCGATGGTCGGGTTGTCCGGTCCCGCGTCGAGGGCCTCGATGCGTGGCGCGAGCAACTCGGCAAGAGCGGACTCGCTCAGGCCCCAGGTGCGCAGCACCCGGCTGGTGATGGTGCCCGCCGCGTTCTGGTCGCCGAGCCTCTTGCACAAGTCGGGGAGAACTGCTCGCGTGAACATCTCCGACATCTCGTAGGGAACACCCGGCAGCGCGTAGACGACCTTGCCGCCTACCACGCATATGAGCCCCGGCGCCGTGCCCGCCGGAGGGATCGTGGTGGCTCCTTGGGGCACATCGGCCTGGCGGGCGTTGTTCTCCGTCATCTCACGGCCGCGCGACTCGAAGATACGACGGATGTTCTCCACGATCGCGACATCGCGCACGAGCGGGACGTTCATCACCTCGGTGATCGCGTCGCGCGTTATGTCGTCGGGAGTGGGCCCGAGCCCCCCGCATACGATCACCCCGTCGCTGCGGGCGAGAGCGGTGCGTAGCGCGAGCACGATGCGGACCTGGTTGTCTCCCACGGCCTGGTGGAAGTGCGAGTCGACTCCGACAGCAGCGAGCTGCTCTCCCAGCCACGCCGAGTTCGTGTCGGCGATCTGGCCAAGGAGCAGCTCCGTGCCGACAGCGAGGATGTCGATCCTCATCGCCGCCCGTGTCGCATCGTCAGGCCCTCGTCGGGCGTTGCCGGCGGCGGGCGACCGGGGTCACAGAGCGCGCTGCCCTGCTGCCGTCAACCAGGTACTGAGCACCGGTCACGAGCGTGAACGCCACTGCCACCCACATTGCCGCGTCGATCACTACTTGATGGGGTGCGATCGGGGGGGTGATCGCGAGGAGGATCGCGATCCCCTGGACCCACGCTTTTAGCTTCGCCGACGGTCGGGCGGGGATCGACACCCCGCGACGTCCCGCGAGCGAGCGGTAGACGCTCATCGCCACCTCTCGCACTGCGATCAAGCCCACCGGCAACCACCCGACCTCGCCCCTGCCGGCTAGGGCGAACAAGACACTCAGCACGACAACCTTGTCCGCCAGCGGATCGAGGAACGCTCCGGAGCGGGTGGCACCCTGGCGTCGGCCTATCCAACCGTCCATGAAATCGGTCGCTCCCACTGCGAGGGCGACGGCGAACGGTGCCCAGCCGGTTCCGCCGACCGCGACCAACACGACCAGCGCGGGCGTGGCCAAGAGCCGCGCGCCCGTAATCGCGTTGGCGGGCGTCGCCAGTGCAGAAGGACCGAACCTCGATGACCTCTCCTTGGGAAGTCGAGCCTGCGGGTGGTCGCCCACCCGCTGGTGCGCGGGGCTGTGGGGCGCCTCACGGGACGTCTCGCGTGCAGGCTGGCACGCATCGTCCTGGAAAGGCTCGTACGCAGGCTCGCGCCCGGGTTGGATCACCCGGCTCTCCCTGCCCTGTACTCGGGGACATGCTCGGCCCACAGGTCGGGACCTGCCGCCCCGGTGACCAATACCTCTTCGATCCGGCCGACCGGCAGATCCCCCGGGACGTGGATGATGCCGTCGATCTCGGGCGCCTCGCGGTGCGAGCGCCCCGTTCCGAGCTCATCGACCAGGACGCTCACGCGCTCGCATACGAGAGCCGCGCGCTTGGCCGCGGTGATGGCATCCTGGGTTTCCGAGCACTCGCGCAGGCGCTCCAACGCGAGCGCTTTGGGGACCTTCTCGGGGAGCCCGGTCGCGAAAGTGCCGAGCTCCTCCGAGAACGTGAAGAACCCGGCCCAGTCCAGCTGTACCTCTTCCAGGAACTCGAGCAGCCGGTCGTGGTCTTCCTCGGTCTCTCCCGGGTATCCCAAGATGAACGAGGAACGCAGCGCCGCATTCGGAGCGACCTTACGGATGGCAGCGACCTGCTCGAGGAACTTCTCGGTCTCCCCCCAGCGCCGCATGCGCGCGAGCAACGGTCGCGACACGTGCTGCAACGACAGGTCGAAGTATGCGACTCCCGTCGAGACGATCGCTTCCACCAGCGCTTCGTCGAGTGAGGACGGGTACAGGTACAGAAGGCGCACCCGCTCCACTCGCTCGCGTAGCTCGCGCAGCAATCCGACGATCGGTCTGGGAGCGCCGCGGGCGCGCCGAACGGCCTCCGGCATGCCGCGATCGAGCCCCCACGACGACACGTCCTGAGCAACAACGACGATCTCACGCACGTCGGCCCCGAGAGACTCGACCTCTTCTGTGACAGACTCGACTGAGCGCGACCGCTGGCGGCCGCGGAACTGGGGAATGGCACAGAATCCGCAGCGCCGGTCGCATCCCTCCGCAACCTTCACGTACGCCCACGGGCCCCTTACCGGTGGCCTCGGTAGGTTCAGGAGGTCGAAACTCGCCCCGGGACGCCTGAGTGCGACCGGCACCCCGAAGCCGACGACCAGGTCGACCTCCGGCATGGACCGGGAGAGCTCGGCACCTTCGCGCTCCGCCAGACAACCTGTCACCACGAGCCGAGCACCTTCGCGCCGCTCCTGCGCGAGCTCGAGGATCACATCGATCGACTCCTGGCGGGCAGCTTCGATGAAGGCGCAGGTATTCACCACGACCAGGTCGGCCTCAGCAAGCGAGGCCGCCGGCCTGTAGCCGTCGGCAAGCAGGGTGCCAGCGAGCTTCTCGGAATCGACCCGGTTCTTCGGGCACCCCAGCGTTTCAAACCAGTAACACTCGGCCACCAGGACAATCTAAAGCCTTCGAACGACCTCAGCCGTCGTCCTCGGATCATGAGCGGAGCGGAGGCATCTGAGCGGAGAGGACCGTGTCGGAAACGACCACATAGTGGACAGCCCCCGAGCCCTACAAGCGTCCCCGGAGCTCCTACGTCCGGTTCGAGGCAGCTCCCCCAAACGACGAACTCGATGACGAAGACGATCGCATGTTCGGCACCTGCTCGGGCCTCGTCTTGGCGACCGCCCTCCCTGCGCGTCCCGAGCGAGCACGCATTGCCGAGAGGATCGCCGCCACCACCATCAACGATGTCGACGAGTAAAAGGCGGAGTGGATGCCGTCGGTGAATGCTGTGGCCGCCGAACGCGACAGTGTGCTCGTACCCACGAAGATGGCAAAGGCTTCGTGTTTGGTGATGCTCGCAGAGGCAACCAAAATGGCGAGGGCAAAAGAGAAGACCATGCCCACGTTGGCGAAGGTCCGCAGCAGCCCGGATGCGATACCGAATTCCTTGCCGGGCGCAGCTTTCATTACGGCCGAATTGTTCGACGGGAAGAAGCAACCCGCACCGACGGCTCCGACCACATAGGCAACCGCGACGACCCACAGCGAGGTGCGCAGCCCGAGGTGAGCGTAGACGAGGAGCGCCAGCACCTGGATCCCGAGGCCGACGGTGGCCGGCACGACGGCGCTCCGGCGGTCGGCGAACCGACCGGCGAAAGGGCCGACGACCCCGCCGACGACGTAGCCGGGGACGAGGAGCAGCGAGGCATGGATCGGGCTGAGATGGCGAACGCCCTGGAGGTACATGAGGAGCAGGAACAGGACGGCGAAGTTCGCCAGGCTCTGGAACATCGCTGCCAGTAGCGACGGCGTCATGGTGGGCACCCCGAACAACTTGAGCTCGAGCATCGGCTCGGAGGTGGAGCGTTCTATCCACCAGAAGACGAGGAGCGTGATCAGGCCGCCGACGAAGAAGGCTGAGACGTGTAGGTCGAGTGGCTCGGAAGTGAGCTTGACCATGGCCCACAACAGCCCGAAGAGCCCGAGGCCGAGGGTCACCATGCCCCACCAGTCCAGTCGCCGCCGCTCCCGTCCCCCCCGGTCGAGCAGGACCCGCTTCGCGACCACCACCGCGCCGATCCCGATGGGCACGTTGATCCAGAAGATCCATCGCCACGAGACGTAGGTGACGATGACGCCCCCGAGGACGACCCCGAGTACGGCGCCGGTGTTGAAGCCGATCGAGTTGAACCCGTAGGCCCGGCCGCGTTGCTCCTTGGGGAAGGTGTCGGCGATGACCGCGCCCGAGTTAGCGGTGATGAGCGCACCTCCGACCCCTTGCGCGAGTCGGAAGACGACGAGCGAGAGTTCGTTCCATGCCAGGGCGCACGCCGCTGAGCCGACGATGAAGACCACAAAGCCCGCCTCGTACATCCGCACCCGGCCGAACATGTCTCCGAGGCGACCGACCTGGGTCGAGAGCAGTGTGATTATGAGCAAGTAACTGATGATGACCCAGATGACCGAGGCCAACCCAATGTGTAGGGAGCGCTGGATCTCGGGAAGGGCTAGGACGACGATCGTGGTGTCGACCGCTGTGATGAGGACACCGACCACCACGACCAACAGCGCCAGGTTCGGGTGCTGTCCGGTCGTCCCGAGCCGACCCTGAACGGGGAAGCTGGTCGGCTTGCTCCGGTGTCCCATCAGCGGGCGGCGCCGCTCTGCGCGCACGTACCCGTTGGAAGGACCTGCTCGGCTCTTACCGGTCTCAGTGGGCTACGAGGGGTCGTGGGCATAGCGGACGACCACCACCGGACACGGTGAGTGCGATACGCAGTGCTCGCTGACCGACCCGAGCAGCATCCCGGTGAACGCCCCATACCCCCGGCTGCCCACGACGAGTAGCTGCGCTCCTCGGGCGACGTCGATGAGTGAGGGCGCGGGGTGTCCCTCGAATACCCGCGTGTGCACCTCGATGTCCGGATGCTCGCCGAGAACTGCACGTAGTGTCTCCTCGAGCACTTTGGTTGCACCGGCCTCGGGATCGAGGCCCTCGGGGTAGGGGCCGGTCCAGATGGTCGGGAGCTTCCAGGTGGTGACGACATCGAGCTCCGCGCCGGTGAGCTTCGCCTGTCCTGCTGCCCACCGAATCGCTTCACGCGAAGACTGCGAGCCGTCCACGCCCACCACGATCCTCGGTCGGCTCCCCGCTTCACCGTTCATGTCGCCCTCCGTTCAGCGCTGTGCTCATCATCCTGCTAGGACTTCACATGTCGTCCAACACACTGTCGCAGAGCGCTGTTTCAGCGACAGGTCACTCGCCGACACCGGCCTCAGACCAGCGCACAGCTGATACAGCTCGGCGACGCGAGTGCTGAGGTCATGTTGCCATCGTAGGTGACTTGGTGACCGCTGAAGCCGGCCGCGTCGTGTTTTGACGAGTGGGTAAGGTGAATTCGATTGTCCAGGCGGGAGTACGCCCGGCACGGTTCGCCCTGCAGCGCCCCGCATACGGGAAAGGTGCTCTTGGTAGAACGGATCGTCACCTTCGACGGCGAGCTCCTACGACACCTCGAACTCGACCCTTCAAGGGTCTGTCAGGGGCGCGACCGAGAGGTGAATCACGGTCCTTGCGGGTTCGCGCGTCCACGATGACGCGCTAGAGGACAATGAGATTCCGAAGAGCCACAATGAGCGGAGAGGGAGGGATTTGAACCCTCGGACCCAGTTTCCCAGGTCAACTCATTAGCAGTGAGTCCGATTCGGCCGCTCTCGCACCTCTCCGACGGGCCAGCCTACGCCAGCTATGAGCCCCTCGGTCAGGCCATGCTACCGAAGTCTCATGTCTCAGAGCACCACAACCAGGTCCAAAAAGTCGATGGCATTGTTTTGACGCATGAAAGCTTCGCTCGAATCCCGCAGCATCGGAATCGACTCGCCGGCAGAGATCGATCTGCTGCTAGAGCAGCGAGTTCAGCTCGCCTAAGACGTCGTCTCCCACCGCTAGCGGGCCTCCGAAGAGGGTGCCCCCCTCCAGGCCGCTCGACACAGAGCCCAGGTACCGGCTGATCGGGTTGGGAATCGCTCCAGTAGGTAGCACGAGGAGCATGGGCGCCCCCTCGGATCCGAGGGCCGGCCCAGCCACGAAAGCGTCCGAGAAGCTCGCGCTGGTCGCGGATCCGAAGCTCGTGGGATGTGCGAAGAACCTCTGCGCGACCGCTGCCGCGGTCCCGTAGACGTCCTGTCCGTAGACGGCGGTGGCTGTGGGGTCTGCCCCTGCTGCAGCTAATGGACCCCCGATCGCATAGCGGCTGTCTGACGGATGGGAAGCCAGGTATGAAGCGGTCTCAGGGGCCTGGGTGGTGCCGTCTGTGAGCAGGATCGCACCGTGTGTCTCGACGGCTGCGGGTACCGCGGACATCGAGTCGTAGAAGTCGGTCCCCGTCGCCTCGAAGACGGTGGCTGGGTCCCCGAGAGCCTCCGCTATGTCGACTGCGGTCGCGTACTCGTCTGCACCCGCCTCTCTTGTCACCTTGTAGCCGAGGTTCTCCAAGGTGGTGTCTATCTGGGGGCTCAAGGCCAGGTCTCCCCCGAGGACGTAGACGGTCCCAGCGGCGGGAAGCACCCTCTGGATCTCGGTGAGCACCCTCGGGTCGAGGTTCGAGCTCAGGGAGGCTCCCGGTGTTATGAGGAGCGGGGCATCCAGCTTCGCCGCGAGGGGTCCTCCTGCAACTGCGTCTGAGAAGAAGTCCGAGCGCGCTAGCACCACGGCCTTGGCAGAGTCCTTTTCCTGGAACTGGGCCTGTGAGACCGCGATGGCAGTTCCGATGGCGTCTTCGCCAAAGACACGCACCACGCCGGGCTTTATTACCTCGGTCAGGGAGTTCGAGGTGGAAGGCGCGAAGGTCGTGTCCCCCGAGTAGCTGGCTGTGACCGTGTGGGTCCCGCGCGTTGAATAGACGAGGGCGCAGGTGGCCGTCCCGGTCGACGCATTCAGGGGGACAGAGCCACAGCCGCTCCTCGTGTCTCCGTCGTCTGCGAAGGAGACCGCGCCCGCGTCGGGGACAGGGGAGACCGTGGCCTCGTAGGTCACCTTTTGGCCGGCGAGGGCGGGATTGGCCGACGAGCTCAAAGTGGTGGTGGTGGGGTTCGAGGACGAGACGGCGATGGCAGCCCACTGTGCATAGAGCGTGATGTTGACACTGAAGTCGTAGACCGCGCCGTCAGCGTAGGAGGTGCCGGTGCCGTCTTTTAGGGTGTTCCAGTCGCTGAAGCTGCAGCCGAGGTAGGTGAAGGTGTTGGCCGTAAGCGGCGTCGGGACGTTCTCGGTCTCGGGGGCCATGGTCCCGCTCCCGCCGTTGGGGTCGAAGGTGACCGTGTACTGCTGCTGGTGCTCGAAGGCACCGGCGTCACAGTTCTGGCCTGGCATCCCGGGGCGCGGCTCCCCGCGCTGGTCGGTGCTCGCGGTGCAGCTGGCCAGTGGCACTTCCTCGAAAGCGGAGCTTGTCGGGTCGATAGCCATGGTCTGTGTCGGTCCGCCGTTGTCCTGGAGAGGCCCGAGAGCAGGATCGCCGCTTGCGAAGGTCCCCGGACACGAGGTGTCGGAGCTCGGGAAGCTGATGTTGTATCCACCGTCGGTGATAGTGCCGCTGCAGTTGTTCGGGGCGTCGTCAGCCAGAACGTTGTTCGCCAACACGGTATTGGCGAGGGTGGCAGCACCGGAGATCCCACCCCCGAGCCCGTAGGTCCCGTTGTTCGCAGGAAGGAAAGGGGGCATCCCATTAGTGTGACCAAGGTCTCCTGCGGAGTTTCCCGAGAAGGTGGCGTACGTCGCCGTGAGGTTCGCGGAGCTGTAGACGCCGCCGCCGGCACCTCCGTTTCCGCCGTTGCCACCGTTGCCGCCAGCGCCCGCGGTGTTACCCGTGATCGTATCGCTCACAAAGGTTAGCTCCTCGGTGCTGTATACGCCGCCGCCGTTGCCGCCGTCGCCTCCGTTGCCGTCGTATACGCCGTTTTCAGCATCACCACCCCGGCCAGCTGTATTGCCTGTGATCGTGTCGTTCATAAGCGTCAGGGTCCCAACGCTGTAGACGCCTCCGCCATCGCCGCCGTTGCCGGCGTTGCCGCTGTAATACATGGGACTACCGGAACCGCCAGTGCCCGCGGAGTTGCCCGTGATCGTGTCGTTCATAAGCGTCAGGGTCCCAACGCTGTAGACGCCTCCGCCGTTGCCGCCGTTGCCGCCGTCGAAACCCGTATAGCCGTAGTTAGGGCCGCCTGTACCGCCAAAGCCTGCGGCGCTGCCCGTTATCGTGTCGTTCGTAAGAGTCAGCTCCCCAGAGTTGTAAATTCCTCCGCCGTCGGCACCGTTACCGCCGCCCTCGCCCAGACCACCGCTGACGCCGTTTGTCGCCTGTCCATTTTCGATGGAGAGTCCCGAGATCGCGACGGTGTTCCCCGAGGTGACGGTCATTACGGTGCCTGAATACGTACCGTCGACGACGGTCGTAGACGCACTGGACCCAACGAGGTTCACGTTTGACTCGACGGTGCCGTTCTCATCGTAAGTGCCGGCGGCGACATCGATCGCGTCCGGACTCGAAGCGCTCGTGGCATCGCTTGCAGTGCAATCGAGCGCAGCTTGGATGGTTCCGAACGGGGCGCTGCTGTTGTTGGCCGCCGTGGCACAATCAGGGTCGCCACCTGTTGTGCTCACGTAGTAGGTGTTCAGGGTCTCGGCACGGGCGGGCGTAGCTTCCAGGGCCGTCATTCCGACTACGACGAGTGGGAGAGCTAGCCCGACACGGACGTGTCCACGAAGCCCTCGAAGCCCGTGGACACACTCGGGGGTCTGCGGCAGTTCCAGCCCCGCCCCCTTCGCGTCCTGTAGTCGTTCTCGCATTACGGCCAAATCCGATCTGCTAGCCAGAGAGGGTCCCAACGGGTTAGTTCGGCATTCGACCAGGCCTTCTTGACCCCAGCAGAACAAGTCCTGGGAGAAGTGGGGTGGAGGGGCGAGGGGGGCGTTTGGAACCTGGGCGAGGGACGGTCAGAAAGGTTGGGGAGGGAACTGCCAACTATCGCCTGCATGGCATAGGGCGTTTCCACGTGGACCTGGAACACGGGTTCAACCGCCCGCGACCGCTTCGTAATCACCAACCGCCTAACGCACGACCAAGGCTGTCCGAAGTCGATTACGCGCTGATTACAGAAGAGATGTCATGCCATGCTGAGTCACGACCGTTCGACGCGTAACTCTTGAAGGCTCAATTCGGCCGCTCTACCAACATTGAGGCCGAAAACGCGTTGGCGACACGGCCGGGCGCTCGTAGGCTCTGGCTGTGGATGACGCGACCCTCGCATGGATAAGAGACGCCCTCGGTGCGAGCAAGGTGCGAGAACAGCGCTCGATCTCATTCGGGATCGTTTCCGACCTGTGTCTGGTGGAGGCCGACGACAGGCCGTTCGTGCTTCGCCGCTACTTCGACGACGCCCTTCTAGAGAGCTTCCCCCACCTCGTCTCCGACGAGGCCAAGGTTCTGGTCGAGGCGCGCTCGGTCCTAGGTGACCTCGTTCCCGAACTTGTCGCGATCGATCCTTGCGGGCATCGGGTGGGCCGGCCGGCCCTTCTTATGACGTATCTCCCTGGGAACGTCCAAGTCCACGGTCTCGACCCAAGTCGTCTTGCGGCTCCTCTTGCGACGCTCCACGCGAGCGAGCCGCCGAAGGGACTGCCCGGATCTCGAAGCTGGCTCGACCCTGAGCGGGTGGCGCCGCCGGAGTGGAGCGCGTCTGCCGGAAGCTGGGCCAAGCTCGTGGAGATCGTCCAGCAGCCCGAGCCCCAGTCCACGCTCGCGTTCTTGCACCGCGACCTGCATCCCGGAAACGTCCTCTGGCGAGGCGGCGAGCTGTCCGGGATCGTCGACTGGGCTTTCGCCGGCCGAGGTCCGCGCGCGCTCGACGTGGCGCACACGCGTGCCAACCTTGCCCTAGTCGACGGTGTCGAAGCAGCGGACCGGTTCCTCGAGGCCTACGTCGACCGAGCTCCGTCGTACCGGCATGACGCGTGGTGGGACGCCGCCGAGCTGTTCGTGTTCATAGACGACTTCTCGAGCCCCCTTGCCTTGAACACCTTCGGTGCAGACCTCGACATCGACCTGTTGCGATCCCGGACCGACGCCTACGCGAGATCATTGACGCGCCACGATTAGGTCTCACCTAGCGCACGGGCACCTATCGTTGGCCGAAGCGTTCCTCCGCCATCTTCGGAAGCCGACTCTTGCGACCACCCACACGCCGATTGCCGGAGGTCGAGCGACCAGCTCCACCTCCCCGGTTCGAGCCCTCATGTCCCGAGCTCCGGCGGCCGACCTGGAAGCCGGCCGAGCCCGGTTCGATCCGTCCCGGGCTCCACGACACGGTCGCCTCCGCGTCTCCCCAGGGGTCGGGATCGTGGAACGCGTCGACGTCGGCGTCGGCGTCGGCACCGGGATCGCCGAACACCACTTCGAGGTCACTGTCGTCGCTGTCTGCGGAGACGAACCTCGTGCTGCCGACACTTCTTCGCCGCCGCCCGTGGGCCCACGAGGCAGAAGCGCGCAACGGGTCGGGGCGCGTCGACGACGAGTCGTCCACGTCGTGCACGAGCTCGTCGGGAAGCTCGGAGAGGAATCGGCTGGGTATGCAGTAGCTAGTCGATCCCCACAACGTCCGGCTCCACGCGTGGGACACGTACAGATGCCGCTGGGCACGCGTGATCCCCACATAGGCCAGTCGGCGCTCCTCTTCCAGGCGGACCGGGTCGCTGAGGGTATGAAGGTGGGGGAACACCCCGTCCTCCATCCCCACCAGGAACACCGCCGGGAACTCGAGTCCCTTGGCCGTGTGCAGTGTCATGAGGGACACACGGTCTGAATCGGCCTCGAGCTCGTCGACATCCGAGACCAAGGCGACGGACTCCAGGAACTCGTCGAGCTCGTCATACTCTGCAGCCGCGCCCTCCAGCTCTGCGATGTTCTCGAGTCGCGCGATGGACTCGAGGGTCTCGATCGCCTCGAGCTCGGCCCGGTACCCGGTGCGCTCGGCCACGGCTCCCACCAACCCACCGAGCCCGACACCGGATTCCTGCATCACCCGCAACTCCTCAAGGAGCCCCCGCAAGCTGTCGACACCTTTGACCGCGCGCGCCGTGACCCCGGCGTCCCGAACATGCTCGAGGGCATCGGCAAAATCGTGGCCGGGTGCACGGGCCCAGGCGACCAAACGATCGACCGAGGAGTCGCCCACGCCCCGGCGGGGGACGTTCACGATCCTGCGCGCGGAGACCTCGTCGGAGGGGTTGGCCAACAATCGCAGGTACGCCAGGATATCCTTCACCTCACGGCGGTCGTAGAAGCGCGTGCCCCCCACGACCCGGTAGGCGATGCCTTCACGGACGAACTCCTCTTCGAAGGTGCGGCTCTGCGCGTTGGTGCGGTAGAAGACCGCCATCTCCCGATATGCCAGCCCCTCGTTCGCATGCAAACGCGCGATCTCAGAGGCCACCCACGCCGCTTCGTCGTACTCGTCCTCCGCGCGGTAACGAGACAGTGGCACTCCCGCTTCCCCTGCGGTCCACAATGCCTTCGGCACCCGGGTGGTGTTGTTCGCGATCACTGCGTTGGCGGCATCGAGGATCGTCTTGGTCGATCGGTAGTTCTGCTCGAGCGGGATGACGGCCGCGTCGGGGAACGACCCTTCGAACTCGAGAATGTTGCGGATGTCCGCCGATCTCCACCCGTAGATCGCCTGGTCGGTGTCCCCCACTACGGTGACGTTGTGGTGCTGCGCGCCGAGCAGCAGGACGATCTCGTTCTGCGCGCGGTTCGTGTCCTGGTACTCGTCCACCAATACGTGCTTGAAGCGCTTTCGATAGCTCTCTAGGACTTCGGGGAAGGTACGCAGAAGTCTCACCGTGAGCAGCAGCAGGTCGTCGAAGTCCATGGCAGAGGCGGCGAACAGACGCTGCTGGTACTCGACGTAGGCGTCTGCGACCCGGCGCTCGAAGACACTTCGGGCCTGGGCGCGAAAGCCGTCGGGATCGATGAGTTCGGCCTTGGCCCCCGACACGGCTGCTTGCACCGAACGTGCCGGTAGTTTCTTCGCGTCGATGTTCAGGTCCTTGAGAACGTGCTCCACGAGGCGGCGCGAGTCGGTGTCGTCGTAGACCGTGAACGATCGCCGGTAACCGAGACGATCGGCGTGCGAACGCAGAATCCGCACACAAGCCGCGTGGAAGGTGGAGACCCACATGCGCTGCGCCACCGGACCGATCAGCTTGACTAGACGTTCGCGCATCTCGTCGGCCGCTTTGTTCGTGAAGGTGATCGCTAGCACCTCCCAGGGCAAGGCGTCGCCGGTGGCGATCAGGTGGGCCACACGGTGGGTGAGCGCCCTGGTCTTGCCCGATCCAGCGCCCGCCACCACCAGCAACGGGCCGCCCCTGTGGAGCACCGAACGACGCTGCGGGTCGTTCAGACCCTCGAGCAGGGCCTCCGGTGACGGCACCGTCTCGCTCCAGTGGACCCGGCGGCCTTTCGCGGCCTCCGGCCCCCCGACACCGAGGGATGCCTCGCGACCTGGACCCGGCGCATCGCCTGAACCCGACGGGTCGCGAGAAGCGGTTTCATCGCCGGGCGCGCCCGCCCCGACGTCTGCGTCACCTGCAGGCGCGCGGACCTCGGCGAGCTCGTCCTCGAGGTCCCCGAAAGCACCGAGGCCCCCGAAGCGGTGAAGGGGAGCGCGTACCCTGCCCTCCTCCACGGCGGTCACTCCCACTCGATGGTCCCGGGCGGCTTCGACGTGATGTCGAGCACCACCCGGTTGACACCGTCCACTTCGTTGATTATGCGGGTGGAGAGGCGTTCGAGCAGCTCGTTGGGGAGCCGGGCCCAGTCTGCGGTCATGGCGTCGTCCGAGGTGACAGCCCTGATCACGATGGGGTACGCATAGGTGCGGCCGTCGCCCATCACCCCTACGCTGCGCACGGCCGGCAACACGGCGAAGCTCTGCCACAGCTCGCGGTACAAGCCGGCCCGACGGACCTCCTCGAGGACGATCGCGTCGGCGGCGCGCAGGATCCGGACGCGCTCGGGCGTGACCTCTCCGACGATGCGCACCGCAAGACCCGGGCCCGGGAAGGGCTGGCGCCAGACGATCTCCTCGGGCAGGCCCAGCTCCTCTCCGACGGCGCGCACCTCGTCCTTGAACAGAAGGCGCAGCGGCTCTACGAGCTCGAAGGACATGTCCTGCGGCAGCCCTCCCACGTTGTGATGCGACTTGATGGTGGCGGCATTACGGGTGCCGGACTCGATGATGTCGGGGTAGAGCGTCCCCTGCACCAGGAAGCGGGCATCTTCTGCGTCGCGTGCCACCTCCTCGAACACGCGGATGAAGGTCTCCCCGATCGCCTTTCGCTTCTCCTCGGGATCGGTCAACCCGGCGAGGACCCCGAAGAAGCGGTCCGTCGCCTTGACGTGGACGAGGTCCACATGGAACTGGCTTCGGAACGTCTCCTCCACCTGCTCTCCCTCGCCAGCACGCATGAGACCGGTGTCCACGAACACGCACGTGAGCTGGGTACCCACCGCCCGATGGACGAGCGCCGCCGCGACCGCCGAGTCGACCCCGCCCGACAGGGCGCAGAGGACTCTGGCGCCTCCGATCTGTGCCCTCACCGATTCGACCGAGGACTCGATGATGTTCGTGTGGGTCCAGCTCGGGCGCGCTTCGCACACGTCGAACAGGAAGCGCTCGAGAAGCTCCTGGCCGCGAGTGGTGTGGAGCACCTCGGGATGGAACTGCACACCGTGGATGCGACGCTCGGTGTCGTCCAGAGCGGCCACCGGCGACTCGGCGGTCGTCGCCGTGGCCACGAACCCCGGCGGCACCTCGGTGATCGAGTCTGCGTGGCTCATCCACACATCCACGCTCTGTTGCGCGGGCCAGTCGCAGAACAGCGGCGAGGAGCCGATGCGCGTGAGAGGGGTCCGTCCGTACTCGGCGCGCCCGGTGCGCTCCACCATGCCCCCCAGCTGCCTGGTGAGCAGCTGCGCTCCGTAGCAGATGCCGAGGATCGGGACTCCCGCCTCGTAGATGCCGGGATCCAGGGTCGGTGCCCACTGCGCGTACACGGACTCGGGACCGCCCGAGAGGATGACGCCCTTCGGTCTGCGCTCCAAGAGCTCTGACACGGGCACGTCGAAGGGGACGATCTCGGAGTAGACGCGCGCCTCGCGCACACGTCTGGCTATGAGTTGCGCGTACTGGGCGCCGAAGTCGACGACCAGAACGGTGTCGAGGTGATCTGTCAGCTGCCCATCCCCACACCCTGGGAGCGTTGGAGCGCCTTGCCCTCGGTCTGGAACGCCGGCGCGATCATCACCTCGGTCTTCTGGAACTCCTTCACCGACTGGTACCCGCACGTCGCCATCGACGTCCGCAGGGCGCCGAAGAGGTTCATGCGGCCGTCGTTCTCGTGCGCCGGCCCCAGGAGAATCGCCTTCAGGGAGCCCCGCACGGTCGTGCGAACGCGCGCGCCACGCGGAAGCGTGGGATGGAAGGTCGCCATACCCCAGTGGAAGCCTCTGCACGGTGCCTCGTTTGCCGAGGACAGCGGCGATCCGACCATGACCGCGTCTGCGCCGCATGCGATGGCCTTGGCGACATCGCCGCCGCGGCTCATGCCGCCGTCGGCGATGACGTGGACGTAGACGCCGGTCTCGTCGAGGTGGCGCATCCTGGCCCCGGCCACGTCTGCTATCGCGGTCGCCTGGGGGACCCCTATCCCGAGAACGCCGCGGGTGGTGCAGGCGTTCCCAGGGCCCACCCCCACCAGCACGCCGACCGCTCCGGTGCGCATGAGGTGCAGCGCCGCCTGGTAAGAGGCACAACCACCGACGATCACGGGCAGGTCGAACTCGCGGATGAACTTCTTCAAGTTGAGCGGCTCGGAGGTCTTGGAGACGTGCTCTGCGGAGACGACCGTCCCCTGGATCACGAGAAGGTCGAGCTCGCCGGCGAGGATGGCAGGTGCCAGCTCCGTGGTGCGCTGGGGGGTCACCGAGGCGCATGTCACCACGCCCGCCGAGGAGACCTCACGGATGCGCCGTGTCACCAGCTCGGGCTTCACGGGCTCCAGGTACATCTGCTGCATCCGGGCGGTGGCCTTGTCGTCCTCGAGGTTGGCGATCTCCTCGAAGAGCGGCTCGGGGTCCTCGTAACGGGTCCACAGCCCCTCCAGGTTCAGCGCGGCCACGCCGCCGAGACGACCGATCTCCACCGCAGTGCGCGGGCTCACCACCCCGTCCATGGCCGCCGCCATGAGCGGCAGCTCGAAGCGAAAGGCATCTATCTCCCAAGAGATGTCGATGTCCTCGGGGTCGCGCGTCCTCCTGCTCGGGACTATGGCGATGTCGTCGAAACCGTATGCCTGCCGGCCCGACTTGTAGATCCCGATCTCGATGTCGGCCACGTGGCTTCCTCCTGCCGTCACACGATCCCCACACGATACCGCCCGCCGTCGTCACCCCAGCCCTGGCCTCGATGCCAGGTCACACCTCGAGCACCAGGCGAAGAAGCTCGACGAGGACGCGCGCGGTGGCTCCGCAGATCGTGTCTTCGTCCAGCTCGAAGAACCACACCGGAGACGAGGCGCCCAGGACCACCCATGTCTCCTCACGGAACACCTCCGCGACGGCCAGATCCGCGAGTGCCACGTCGAAGACGCGCTCGACCTCGCTGGGGTTGGCAAGGAGCTTCGGACGCGAAGAGAGGACGCCTACGACGGGGGTGACAGCCGCGGCGGAGGAGAAGGTCGAAAGGGCGGTGAGCCGCCCCACCAGCTCCACGGAAGCTGGATCAAGGGCTATCTCCTCGGCTGCCTCCCGAAGCGCCCCTTGCTCGGGAGTCTCCCCGGCATCGAGGCGACCCCCGGGGAAGCTCACCTCCCCGGGGTGGGTACGAAGATCGGCCGCCCGTCGGGTGAGCACCACCCGTGCCTCGCCGTCTTCCTCGAAGATCGGGACGAGAACCGCGGCGCGCGCCCCGGTGGGAGAGGACCCTTCATCGGAGACCCGCGCGGCTCCGCCGAGGACGCGTCGTCTCGTCTCGACGGCTCTTCGAACGCGCTCCACGCCGATGCCCCGTCGGGCTCCCGGGGCGAGCTTCGCCCAGGGAGCGCGCTCCCCGGGACGATGAGAACCGTCGGATCTCGGGGCTGTGCTCGGGTGGGCCTGCACTCAGCTCGACGTTACCGGGTGGAGCTCGAGCCCCCTGTCACATCATTCCGCCCATTCCGCCCATTCCGCCCATTCCGCCCATTCCGCCCATGCCCGCAGCAGCCGCGGCGTCGTGCTTCTCTGGCTTCTCCGCGACGAGCACCTCGGTCGTGAGGAGGAGGCCGGCCACAGAGGCGGCGTTCTGCAGGGCCGAGCGCGTGACCTTCGCGGGGTCGATGACCCCGGCTTTCACGAGGTCCTCGAAGTCCCCGGTGACGGCGTTCAGTCCGGTCGAACCGCTCTCCGACTCCACCTGCCGGACGGTGACCGCGCCTTCGAGACCGGCATTGATCGCTATCCACTTGAGCGGCTCATCAAGAGCATGCGCGACGATCAGCGCCCCGGTCGCCTCGTCACCGACGAGGCTCTTCGCAAGCTTCTCCACCGCGCTGCGGCTTCTTATGAACGCGACGCCACCGCCTGCCACGATGCCTTCCTCGATGGCCGCGCGCGTGGCCGAGAGAGCGTCCTCGATGCGGTGCTTCTTCTCTTTCAGCTCGACCTCTGTGGCCGCGCCAACCCGAACCACGGCCACGCCACCGGCCAACTTGGCCAGGCGCTCAGCGAGCTTCTCCCGGTCCCAGTCGGAGTCCGTCTCGTCGATCTCGCGCTTGATCTGAGCGATACGACCCTTCACGTCCTCCTCGGAACCGGCCCCCTCGACGATCGTGGTGTCGTCCTTGGTGATGATCACGCGGCGCGCCTTGCCCAGCAAATCGATCGTCGCGTTCTCGAGCTTCAGACCGATCTCTTCGGAGATCACCTGGCCTCCTGTCAGGACTGCCATGTCCTGGAGCATCGCCTTGCGACGCTCGCCGAACCCAGGGGCTTTCGCCGCCACCGACGTGAAGGTTCCGCGGATCTTGTTCACCACCAACGTGGCCAACGCCTCACCCTCCACGTCCTCAGCGATGACGAGGAGCGGCTTGCCGGTCTGCATGATCTTCTCGAGCACCGGCACGAGGTCGTGCACAGCGCTGATCTTCTGGTTTGCGATCAGCACGAACGGCTCCTCGAGAACCGCCTCTTGACGCTCGGGGTCGGTGACGAAGTACGGCGAGAGGTAGCCCTTGTCGAACTGCATTCCCTCGGTGAACTCGAGCTCGAGGCCGAACGTGTTCGACTCCTCGACGGTCACCGTTCCGTCCTTGCCGACCTTGTCGATGGCCTCGGCGAGGACCTCGCCTATGGAGGTGTCGGCCGCTGAGATGGACGCGACCTGCTCTATCTCGGTCTTCGAATCGATCTCCTTGGCAAGCTTCTTGATCTGACCGACTACGGCCTCGACGCCCTTCTCGATGCCGCGCTTCACGGCCATGGGGTTCGCTCCGGCCGCGACGTTGCGCAACCCCTCGTGGATGAGGGCCTGCGCGAGCGCCGTCGCCGTGGTGGTTCCGTCTCCGGCGACGTCGTTGGTCTTCGTCGCCACCTCCTTCACGAGTTGCGCGCCCATGTTCTCGAACGGGTCCTCCAGCTCGACCTCGCGCGCGATCGTCACGCCGTCATTGGTGATGGTGGGCGCGCCGAACTTCTTGTCGATGACCACGTTACGGCCCTTGGGGCCGAGCGTGACCTTGACGGTGTCGGCGAGCTTGTTCACCCCGGCTTCGAGCCCGCGACGCGCGTGCTCGTCGAACTTCAGGATCTTCGCCATTTCGGGCGCGCGCTACTTGGCGACTTTGGCGAGCACGTCACGGCCGGAGAGGATCAGCAGGTCCTCACCGTCCACCGTGATCTCGGTACCGCCGTACTTCGAGTAGACGACCGTGTCGCCCACAGCCACGCCGAGCGGTATCAGCTCGCCGGTGTTCTCGGCGCGTCGGCCCGGGCCGACGGCGAGAACCTCACCCTGCTGGGGCTTCTCCTTGGCGGTGTCGGGGATGACGAGCCCCGACGCGGTGGTCTCCTCGGACTCGCCGGGACGGACGACGATCCGGTCCTCGAGGGGGTGGAGCTTCATGGCAGGCGGGCCTCCTGTGGGCACGTGGTTAGCACTCTGACCTTGCGAGTGCTAACTCTACCGGGACCGAGCCGCACAGGCAATCGCGGGCGGTGCCGGGGAGCTCAGGACCCCAGAGGCAGGCGCAGGTTCGGCTGGGCGCCAGTGTCCAGAGGGCTCGGCCCGCGTTGGCGGAGCTGGAACCACCCGGCCGCCGCGACCATCGCCGCGTTGTCGGTGCACATGGCCAGGCTCGGCACGTACACAGGCAGCCCGAGCTCCTCACAGGCCGCACTGAGCGTCTTCCGAAGCAGCCCGTTGGCCGCGACCCCGCCGGCGAGGCACAACCCACCCGCACGTGCAGCCTCGGCGCCTCGGAGCGCCTTCGCCACGAGCACGTCCACGACCGCTTGCTGGAACGATGCCGCCACGTCGGCGTTCGAAGCCTCTGGAGACCGGCGCACCGCGTGGACGACGGCGGTCTTCAACCCGCTGAAGGAGAGGTCGAGACCTTCGTCGAGCATCGCCCGGGGAAACGCGAAGGCCCGCGGATCGCCCGAGGCCGCAGCCGCCTCTATGGCCGGGCCCCCCGGATAGCCGAGCCCGAGAAAGCGGGCCACCTTGTCGAATGCCTCGCCCGCCGCGTCGTCGAGGGTCTGGCCGAGCTGGCGGTAGCTGCCCGGCCCGTCCATCGAGACGAGCACGGTGTGCCCGCCCGACACGAGCAGCACCACGAGAGGCCAGGGAAGGTCGTGATGGTCGAGCAGAGCCGCGAAGAGATGACCCTCCAGGTGGTTCACGCCCACGAACGGGAGCTCCCAGGCGAGCGCCAGAGCCTTGGCCTCGCTCACGCCCACGAGCAGGGAGCCGACGAGACCGGGGCCGACGGTTGCGGCGACCGCATCGATGGCGGGCGCCTCGGGCGCCTCGAACTCCAACCCTGCATCTTCGAGGGCGCGCTGCACCACGGCAGTGAGGACCTCGAGGTGGGCACGGCTCGCCAACTCCGGAACGACTCCACCGAAGGTCGCGTGGACGTCGACTTGGCTTGCCACCACCGACGAGCGGATATCTCCACCTCCGACCACCACGGCGGCCGCTGTCTCGTCGCACGACGTCTCGATGCCGAGCGTCACCCCACTCGCGCCCCACTCGATCATCGCCACGACCTGAGCCGCGACCCGATCGTCATCACGGCGCCTTGAGCCGCGACTCGATCCCGCTCAGCCTGTCGGCGTAGACGGGGGAGTCGATGTCGCGTGCCCACATCACGATCGCGTCCTCCCCGGTCTCGGGGTAGTAGTTCTTGCGCACACCTGCCGGCGCAAAACCGAAGCGCCGGTAGATCACGTGAGCCGCAGTGTTGCCCACCCTCACCTCGAGGGTGAGGTGGCGGGCTCCGACCC
Source organism: Acidimicrobiales bacterium (assembly GCA_050011255.1). Classification (GTDB taxonomy): domain Bacteria; phylum Actinomycetota; class Acidimicrobiia; order Acidimicrobiales; family UBA8190; genus Bog-564. The sequence goes on along the minus strand of JBEKJK010000001.1, from coordinate 84,996 downwards.
CGGGGGCGGCACGAGCCAGGTCGAGCAACATCAGCGTCCCGATCCCACGCCGCTGCCAGCGGGGATCGACGGTGAGCGTGGTCACGTGGCCCTCGTCGCCTACGAGCATCAGCCCGCAGTAGCCCACGACCATCGGACCGATGAGGGCCACCGTGTACCTGCGCGAGGACCTCTGGGCGATCTCGGACAGGAAGAGGGTCGCAGACCACGGCTGGGGGTACGCATCCTCCTCTATACGCACCACCTGACGCAGGTGCCGGCGCCGAAGCGGCACGATCCGCACCGCCCCGAGCACGTCCTGCAGGCGGCCGGGACCTCCGGCCCCGCCGTCATCGTCGAGCCCGCCCGTGGACGCGGGACCGAGGACGTCGCCCGCCATGGTCAGATCACCGCTCGCGAGGGCTCGTGGGAGCAAGACGCTGCTCCCAGTGGATCCGGGCGTCGGCGTCGCGCAGGTACCTAGGGGCGATCGCCGCCGCGTCGAGCCCGAGGCCGGCACCCAGACGGGCCACGCCGATGGCCGCGAGCACTTCCACCGGTGGGCTGACGAACGCGGCGGACGCAAGCCTCGCCCCCGGCAGCTCGCGGAGAGTCTCCGAGTAACGCATCGCCCCGTCGCCGCCGAGCACGAACGGCTCCCCAAGCTTCGAAAGACAGCCGGCGAGGTCCTCCGGGGACGACACGAGATCCTCTCCGACCTGCACGGCGCTCACGTCGGGATCGTCCGCGACGCGAAAGCGCGCGGAGAACACCTCGCCTCGCTTGGCGTCCACGACCGGCACAATGAGGCTTCGCGGCGCGACACCCGTGCCATGAAGAGCACGGGCCAGAACCTCGAGACTGGTGGTAGGCACGACGGGTATCCCGAGGGCGAAGGCAAGTGCCTTGGCAGTCGCTATGCCCACGCGCAGCCCCGTGAACAGCCCGGGGCCCACGTCCACGCAGACGCCTTCGACGGCGCGCAGGGAGATCCCGGCGCGATCGCACACGAATCGCACGGAGGGGGCGATCGACTCGACGTGATGGCGTCCGCGCGAGATCGCGGCCGTCGCGATGAGGCCCGCCTCGTCGGCGAGCGCCGCCCCGGCCAGCTCCGTGGCCGACTCCACCGCGAGGACGAGCACGGCCCTTACTCTCGCCGACCGCAGCGTGCGTGCACGACGCGCCACGGCCCCAGGAGCTCGACGAGCTCTTCTCGACGCGACTCCCAACGACCGGTGAGCTGAAAGGACAAGAACCGGTCGTCGGGAGTCGGACCGTGGGCGAAATTCAAGACCAGAGCATCGCGGCCGAGCACCGGGGCTGCCACGTCGCCCCACTCGACGACCGCGACCGCGCCGTCCTCGAGCATCTCGGCGATCGCCAGATCCGCCACCTCTCGTAGGTGGTCGAGGCGGAAGAGGTCGGCGTGCACCAGGTTCCTCACACAGCGTGGATCGGCGAACTCTGCGGCGTCTCTGGTCGTCGGGTAGGTCCTCACGAGCGTGAAGGTCGGACTGGTGACCAGCTCTGTGATCCCGAGTGCCTCCGCCAGCCCCTTCGTGAAAGTGGTCTTCCCGGCGCCCAGGTCGCCTGCCAGGAGCACGACATCACCGGCTCGCAGCACGCCAGCCAGAGCACCGGCGAGCTCCTTGGTCTCGTCGGCCGAAGCGGTGCATGCGGTGATCGGAGCCGTGGCGTTCTCGAGGACCGAGCGTTTGGGCCCGGCCGCTGAGACACGGCTCACGGGGTGTCACCCGCCACGAGCCGCTTGGCCCGAACGAAGTCCGCCCGCATCTCCGCCACGATCTCCCCGCCACCTCGCAAGGCAGCGGCGGGGTGGTAGGTGGGGACCAAGTGGCCGCCCCGGAACGGATAGGAACGACCACGAAGACGGCTGATGCCCTCCGAGGTGTGCAGAAGCCGGCGGGTGGCGAAGTTCCCGAGAGTGATGACGACGCGCGGGGCCACGAGCTCGAGCTGCGCTTCGAGATACGGGCTGCACGCCTCGATCTCGTCGGGAAGGGGATCGCGATTGCCTGGAGGCCTGCACCGGATGACGTTTGCCACATAGCAGTGCTCTCGGGTCAAGCCGATCTCCTGTCGCATCAGGCGGTCCAGCAGCTGGCCCGAGCGACCTACGAAGGGCAGACCCTGACGGTCCTCCTCGGCGCCCGGGCCCTCGCCGACGAACATGAGATCCGCGTGCGGGTTGCCCATGCCGAAGACGACGTTGGTCCGGTTGTCGGCCAACCGGCAGCGGGTGCACGTGGACGCCTCGACTGCGACCTCAGACAGCGTGGGCACGCGCCGATGGTACCGCCGGGGCGTCAGATCCCCGCGGCCGACGAACCTCAAGACGGCGACGTCGCCCTCGAAGTCGCGCCGGTTACGAGCGAATCACGACCGGCGCTCGACCGACCGGCGCTCGATCTTGTCGGCGAACTCGTCGAGCATGCGGGAGAACTCGTGAGGGCGCTCGATCATCGGCATGTGCCCGCAGCGGGCCAGCTCCGCGAGCTGCGCGTGCGGGAGAGCCCCGGCCATGCGTCGCGCAGCACGTGGCGGCGTCAGACGGTCGTGTGACCCGACCACGACCAGGACCGGCTCCTCGATCGATCCCAGGCCCGCGAACACGTCGAAGAGCGCCAGGGAGGGAAGAAGGCCCGCCAGGGTGCGCGACGAGGTCGTCGTGTGCAGGGCCTCCACGAAGCGAACCTGCGCGGGGCGCGCATCGCTGCCGAAGGCGAGCCTGCTCACCCAGTAACGCAGATCGTGGGAAAGCACGCCGGGCACGCCCAGACGACCAGCGAGCAGCACGGCGCGTGCCGAGACAGGCGCGCCCACGCGGGCCAGGGCACCCCAACCCGGCAACTGGAGGAACGGTCCGGCCAGGGTCGATGCGAGGACAATCCCGGCGACCCGGTTCCGCATCGCCTTTCGTGAGTCCAGCGCGAACTGCAACGCGACCATGCCGCCCATCGAATGGCCCACTAGGAGCACGTCGGAGAGATCCATCTCCTCGAGCACGGCGGCGAGGTCGGCTGCGAGACGGCGAATACCGGGAGCGCCCACGCCGGCCAGCGACTTGCCATGAGCGCGGTGGTCGATGGCGATCACGCGGCGTTGGTGAGCGAGGTCGCGAAACTGGTGCGCCCAGATCGACGAATCGAGCAGGAACCCGTGAAGCAGCACCACCACCGGGCCCGTGCCGCCTTCGACGACGTGGATACGACCGCCGTCTTCGGCCTCGACGAGGTGGTGCAGGAGATCCCCAGGAAGGGTCAGCCCCTCGGACTCGATGTCCTGCTCGGTGACGACCGCGCGCGCGACGCTGCGGTGCTGGAGCACCGAGCCGGCAGCAGCCACGGCTCCCACCCCCAGGGCCAGTGCCCCGGCAAGTCGATGATGGCGACCCGAGGACCCTCCTCCGTTCACCTCGCAGGCCTTTCTGCCCGCGTGTTATTCGCCCGCGGGCTCATCGCGGCCCCGGCCCGTCCGATAGCAAGCCTACGAGCCTGCGCCTCACCGTGCGATCTCCTCGCGCCCGCCGTCAGCGACGATGCGAGGAATCCGCGGGCCGATGCCGCAGAGAACCTCGTAGCTGATCGTCCCGAGCACCTCGGCCCAGTCCCACGCGGTGAGGCGCTCGTCCCCCTGCCTCCCGATCAGCACGACCTCGTCCCCCGCCGACACCTCCGCATCCGCACCGCAGTCGACCATGATCTGGTCCATGGTCACCGCCCCCGCCAGTGGACGGCGATGACCGCCGATGAGCACGGTACCCCCTTCACTGAAGTAGCGCCTCGGGATCCCGTCCGCATAGCCGACCGGGACCGTGGCAACGACGGACGGCACGCTCAGCGCGCGCAAACGCCCGTACGAGGGACGCTCGCCGGCTTCGAGGCGCCTGACGTGGGAGACCTCCGCTCGAAGCGAAAGCGCCGGACGCAGGTCCGCGTATCGGGTTCCTGTGCGCTCCACCGAGGCCCCGGCACGAGCGCACGCGTCGACGAACGCGGCTTCGAGAGCGGGGCAGGGGAGCACGCCGAACAGGGCGATCCCGCAACGCACCATGTCGAGGTGAGACTCCGGGAAGCATATGGTCGCAGCCGAGTTGGCCACGTGGACGAGGGGGATCTCCACCCCGAGATCCGCGACCAGGCGCCGCAGCTCGGAGAACAAACGGAGCTGTCCGACCGTGAACTCGCGGTCCTCTTCGTTCGTGCCGTCCGCCACCGCCAGGTGGGTCCACAACGCCCCGCATTCCAGGTGAGGCGCCATGACCACGGCCGCGATCGTCCGCGCGAGCGCCGAGGGGTCTGCTCCGACGCGGTGCATTCCCGTGTCCACCTTGACGTGGACCGCAAGCGTGCGTCCTGCGGCAGCAGCCGCCTGCTCGGCGGCCTCCACACCGGTTAGCGAATAGACGGTCGGTATCAGCCTGCCCGCCGCGGCCTGGCCCATCGCTTCGGGTGAAGGCTCCGACAGGACCAGCACGGCAGCGTCTATCCCGGCCTCGCGAAGCGCGACGCCCTCCTCCACGGTCGCCACCGCCAGCCAGGTGGCGCCACCCTCGAGTGCCGCCCGACCGACGGCGACCGCACCGTGGCCGTAGCCGTCCGCCTTCACAACGGCGCACAACGCCGCAGGTGAGGCAACTTGCCGCAACAGCCGGGCGTTGTGCCTCACGGCGGCGAGGTCTATCTCGGCCCACACCGGCCGCGACGCCGCGCGCCTGGGCGCCACGACGGCGTCGACGCTCTCACCCACGACGCACCCCTGACAGCCAACGCGCGACCAGGTCGGCCACCTCGCCTGCCACGAGCCCCTCGGCGCGGCCGAGCTCCGCGGCGCGTGCGTGCACGTGAGCTGCGAGCGCGGCCGCCTCGAGTGGAGCCAACCCTCGCGCCAAGAACGCCCCAATCACCCCCGAAAGCACGTCACCGGTGCCCGCCGTGGCAAGTCGCGGCGACCCGGCCACTGCGAGAAGCGCACGTCCGTCCGGTCGTGCGACCACCGTGGTGGGACCCTTCAGCAGGACCACCGCGCCGCTGGAGAGAGCGAGGCGCGCTGCGTCGCCTATGCGGTCCTTCCCCGGCACCGAGCCCGTCAAGCGCGCGAACTCCCCGTCGTGGGGGGTGAGCACGACGTCGTGTGCACCGCGCGTTCTGCGTTTTCCGACGACGGCGGCGACGTCCTCGCCGGTGCCCAGCGCGAAAAGCCCGTCGGCGTCGACCACCACAGGTACGCGCGCCTCGGCGACCAGCTGCCTCACCTGCGAAGCGCTGTCCTCCTCCCGGCCGAGGCCCGGGCCGACAACGAGAGCCTTGCACCTCTCGGCCATCTCGAGCGCCGCGGGCGCCCACAGCTCGGCGGGAAGAACCACCCCGACCGCCTCGGTGGCACCGAGCTCGGCGAGATCGGCACCCGGCACCCCGAGCCGCACCATCCCGGCTCCGCCCCGGTAGGCACTTCGCGCGCACAGCTCCGCCGCTCCTGTCATCCCCGGCGACCCCGCCACGACGGCGATCGCCGACTGCCACTTGTGTGCAGCGCGCTCGCGTGCCGGCAGCATCTTCGCCACGTCCGAGTCCTCGATCGCCCACAGATGGGCCCTGTTCACGTCGAGACCGATGTCGACGACCTCCACGTGGCCGGCCAGAAGCGGCCCGTCGCCCTGTAAGAGCCCCGGCTTCAGCGCTGCGAAGGTGACCGTGAGATCCGCACGAAGCGGCTCACCGCAAGCCTCGCCCGTGTCACCGTTCACACCCGAGGGGATGTCGGCGGCGAGCACAGGGACACCGGGGGGCACGGCAGGAGCACGGTAGGTCCCCCGGAAGCCCGTGCCGTAGGCAGCGTCGATCACGAGGTCCACCCGACCCGGCGGGCCGATGCTCGAGAGCGCGCCGGCCTCGATCACCTGCACCGCCGCGCCACGACGGCGAAGGCGTGAGGCGGCCACCCTCCCGTCCGCGCCGTTGTTCCCCTTCCCGGCTATCACCACGACCCGCCGGCCGTAGCACCCGCCCAACAGCCGCAGCGCCCAAGTAGCGAGCCCCGTCCCGGCGCGCTCGACCAGGACGGCCTCTTCCACCTCCGCCTTAGCCTCGGCGTCGATCGCCTGCATCTCGGCCACGGTCACGACCGGCTTCACGAGGCGGCCCCTTTCTCCTGCGTCCCGAGCGCCACCACGCTGGCGATGGCCACGAGGTCGGTATGGGTGAGCGACACGTGCCAAGTCCCGACGCCGCGATCGACGGCCAGTGCGATCGCCCGGCCGCCGAGAACGAGGTCGGGGGCGCCACCCTCGGTCCGTATCACCTCGACCTCGCGCCATCCCAGAGCGCCGATGCCCACCCCGAGCGCCTTCATGGTCGCCTCTTTCGCCGCGAAGCGCGCTGCCAGCCGGGGCGCCGGGTCCTTCACGCGTGCCGCGTCGGCACGCTCGGTGTCGGTGAAGACGCGACGGACCATGCTCGGACGGCGTGCGATCACCCGCCGGAACCGCTGCACGTCGACCGCGTCGATGCCCAAGCCCCGCACCACAGCAGGCTCGGCCGGGCCGGCCGGGCCGCCCTCGCCGCGCGCACTGGTCATCGAGACCACGCAGCGGTCATTCCACGGTGACGGTCTTGGCCAGGTTCCGAGGACGGTCGACGTCGTGCCCGTGCGCCCGCGCAAGGTGGTATGCGAACAGCTGCAACGGTACGACGTCGACGACAGGTGCCAGCAATGGGTCCGTGGACGGAACCCACAACACTTCGTCGGCCTGATCGGCTGTGTCGTCATCGGAGTCGTTTGCCACGAGCACGACGGTAGCGCCACGGCTTCGCACCTCGGCGACGTTACCCATCATCTTCTCCCACAGCCGCGTCCGCGTCGCCACACCGACCACCACCGCCCCAGGCTCGATCAGCGCTATCGGCCCGTGCTTGAGCTCGCCGGCGGGGTATCCCTCTGCCCGCAGGTACGAGATCTCCTTCAGCTTGAGTGCTCCCTCCAGCGCCACCGGGTACCCGACGTGACGACCCAGGAAGAAGAAGTCCCTCGTATCCAAGAACCGGCAGGCGACCTTGGCGACGTCCTCCTCGCGTGCCAGAGCCTGTTCCACCAGGCCCGGCAACCCTTCGAGGTCTCCGAAGAGCATCCTCGCGTCGGCCGACGGCATGCGGCCGTGCAGCTGGGCGAGGTGAAGTGCCAGCACCTCCAGAGCGACGATCTGTGCCAGGTGGGTCTTCGTGGAGGCGACGCCGACCTCGGGCCCCGCGCGCGTGTAGAGCACCCCGTCCGCTTCACGCGCCATGGAGGAGTCCACGACGTTCGAGATCACGAGCACCCTGGCGCTCCACTGGCGCGCCTCGCGCATGGCCTGAAGCGTGTCGATGGTCTCACCCGACTGGCTCACACCGATCACCAGGGTGCGTTCGTCGAGAACAGGGTCGCGGTATCGGAATTCGGACGCGATGTCGATCTCGGTCGGCAGGCGGGCCCAGTGCTCGATCGCGTACTTGGCCACGAGCCCGGCGTGGTAGCTCGACCCGCACGCCACGATGAAGACCTTGTCCACCCGCGAGAGGTCTTCGTCGGAGATCCTGAGCTCGTCGAGGGCGAAAGTGCCGTCGGGCAGCAGTCGGCCGAGAAGCGTGTCGGAGACCGCTCTGGGCTGCTCGTGGATCTCCTTTCCCATGAAATCGGGGTAACCGCCCTTCTCCGCCGCTTCGAGGTCCCAGCCCACCTGCAGAACCGAAGGCTCGACCTCCTTGCCCGCCAGCGTGGTCACGCGCATCGAACCGGGCCGCAACTGGACGACCTGGTCGTCCTCGAGCGCCCAGAGACGCCTCGTCCGACCGAGCAGGGCAGGGATGTCAGAGGCGAGCAGAGCCTCCCCAGAACCATCGGCTTCGGGGTCGCCTTCTGCGAGCCCGATCACCAGAGGTGAGACCCGGCGCGCCGCGACGATCGTCCCCGGCTCACCGGCGCATACCACCGCCAGGGCGAACGTGCCACTCACCTCGCGAAGCGTCGCCCGGACCGCGTCGGCCAGTGAGGCTCCGGTGGCGAGCTCCTCCTCGACAAGGTGGGCGAGCACCTCGGTGTCGGTGTCCGAGGTGCGTACGTGACCGTCGGAGTCGAGCCGCGCCGTCAGCTCGCGCCAGTTCTCGATGATGCCGTTGTGCACGACCGCCACCCGGCCCGAGCAATCCATGATGGGGTGGGCGTTCTCCTCCGTCGGATGTCCGTGGGTGGCCCAGCGTGTGTGGCCGATACCGGTGAGCGCTCCTCCGGCGTCGGGTGCGCCGTCCACGATCTTTCGCAGGTCCTCCAGGGACCGCGTCCCCCTGGCGGCGCGCGCCCGCCAGAGTTCACCGCCGGCCTGGAGGGCCACCCCGGCTGAGTCGTAACCGCGGTACTCGAGGCGGGCCAGGCCCTCGAGCAGGATCTCGGTGACAGGACCCCGGCCGGTGGCCCCGATGATGCCGCACATCGCCTCAGGCTACGGCACCAGGGCCGGCGAAGCTGCGCCCGCCCGGAGCCCTTTGCTCGCCTTGCGGCTCATCGTGAGGTCGACGGGGCCCCTGTCCCCCCGGCCGCCCGGCGGTCCCCGGCACCGGCCGTCTCCACGGCACGGCACAGCCGTTCGGCCGCAGCAAGGGCGGCGCGTTGCTCGGTCGCCTCCACCATGACTCTCACGAGAGGCTCCGTGCCGCTTGCGCGCAGCAGCACCCGGCCCGTTCCTCCCAGTGACTCCTCAACAGCGGACAGAGTGCTGCGCACGTCCGCGGATGCCAGCACCGCACGGGGATCTGCGACGACCACGTTGGTGAGCACCTGGGGTAGGCGACGCATGGCGCCACCCACGAGCTCTGCCAAAGGTCGTCCCGACCGGTGCACGAGGTCGAGAAGGAGCAGGGCGGTGAGCACGCCGTCGCCGGTCGTAGCCAGCTCGCGAAAGACGATGTGCCCCGACTGCTCGCCCCCCAGCGCCAGGTTGCCGTCGTCGAGAGCCTCGAGGATGTGGCGGTCGCCGACGGGAGTCTCGAGCACCGCGATGCCGCGCTCGGCCATGGCCCGATGGAAACCCAGGTTGGACATCACCGTGACCACCACCGTGTCGCCCGCCAGCTTTCCGCGCCGTGCGAGATCTGTGGCGAAGAGCGCGAGCATCTCGTCCCCGCTCGCCACGGCACCTGTGTGGTCCACGGGCACGAGGCGGTCCGCGTCCCCGTCCAGGGCGAGGCCGACCTCGGCGCGGCGTGCCACCACCTCGGCCGCGAGCGCCTCGGGGTGGGTCGAACCGCAGCCGTCGTTGATGTTGGTCCCGTCCGGCTCGCATGCGATGGCACGGACCCGTGCACCCACGTTTCTTAGCGCGGCCGGCGCGACCGAGGAGGCAGCGCCGTTCGCGCAATCCACCACCACCTGCAAGCCGCCGAGGTCGCGACCCTCTAGGACACCGGCCAGGTGATCGACGTAGCCCTGCGCGGCCTCCGGCTCATGGCCGAGGCACCCGACGCCGGTTCCCGTCGGCCGCTCGAGCGCATCAGGGTCCTTGAGGAGCCTCTCGAGCTCCTCCTCGATCGCAGCCTCGGTCGACGCGGGAAGCTTCAGCCCGCCAGGGGCGAAGATCTTGATCCCGTTGTCATCGAAGGGGTTGTGCGAGGCGGAGACCACGGCCGCAGGAACCCCCCGGACGGCCGAGAGCCAGGCGAGCCCGGGCGTCGGGAGCACCCCGACGTCGATCACGTCCACGCCCTCGCTGGCGAGCCCAGCCGACATCGCGGCCTGCAGCAGCGGGCCAGAGCGCCTGGTGTCACGACCGAGGATGAAGCAGGGAGCCGGCAGCGCTCGGGCGGCGGCCCTGCCCAGCGCCAGGACGAGCTCCGCACCGAGCTGTGCGTTGGCAACACCCCGGACGCCGTCGGTGCCGAAACGAACTTGCACCTCGCCCTATCGCTTCGAGTACTGAGGCGCCTTGCGTGCCTTCTTCAGCCCGTACTTCTTGCTCTCCTTCTCACGTGCGTCGCGCGTGAGAAGCCCGGCCTTCTTGAGGGTCGGGCGCAGCGTTGTGTCCAGCTCGACTATGGAGCGGGCGATGCCCAGACGAAGCGCCCCTGCCTGGCCCGTGAGACCTCCGCCGTCGATGGTGGCATCGATGTCGTAGCTCTCGGTGCGGCTCGTCAACCGCAACGGCTCTGTGACGACCATCCTGTGGGTGGCAGAGGTGAAGTACTGCTCAATCGGCCGGCGGTTGACTGTGACAGCACCCTGGCCGGGACGGATCCGCACACGGGCCACAGCGGCCTTGCGCCTGCCGGTGGCCTGAATGAGCGGGGCTGGGAGCTTGGGCCTAGAAGACATGGAGCTGCAATCCTCTCTAGGTGTGCACGGGGCTCAGGACCGGGCCCGCGCAGCAGGAAGTTCTAGCACCTGCGGCTGTTGGGCTTGGTGGGGATGGTCGGGCCCCGCGTACACCTTCAGCTTGGTCAACTGGCGACGGCCGAGTCGCGTTCGAGGGAGCATTCCCCGCACAGCCCGCCGCACGACCTCTTCGGGGCGGGTGGCGAGCAGGGTGTCGAGTCGGTGAGACTTGAGCCCGCCGGGATAGCCGCTGTGTCGGTAGAAGACCTCTTTCCCCGCCTTGCCCGCACTCAGCACAACCTTGTCGGCGTTGACCACTATCACGTGATCACCGGTGTCGACGTGGGGAGCGAACATGGATTTCTGCTTGCCACGAAGCCGCGCGGCTACCTCGGTGGCCAGTCGCCCGAGCACCAGGCCTTCGGCGTCGACGACATGCCACGTCCGGGTGATGTCATCGGGCTTGGGTGAGAAGGTGCGCACGCAAAGAATCCCTCGTTCTGGTTCCGGAGCCGGGCCTGAAAGCGCCCGAGGCGACTTTGGGCAGCCCACGAGGAGCCCTCGGGCACGTACCCGCCGCCAGCAGGCACGACGATAGCACCGGAGAGGACCCGTGAGATCGGGGCCGACGGAGAGGACCCTATGATGCGGCGGCGCCCGGGAACTCGTGAGCTCGGGCCGCCCGTCGACCCTCGAGGCCTGGGACGGCTAGTAGTCGACACCGACCAGGCACAGTCCCTGGGGCGGCGCGATCGTCGTCGCATGGGAACGCTCCCCACTGCGAAGCAGCCGGGTGATGTCCGACGCCGGCCGCCGCCCGCGCCCCACGTCCACCAGTGTGCCCACTATCGAGCGGACCATGTGGTGGCAGAACGACTGAGCGGAGATGTCGAAACGCAGCAGGACTTCACCCTCTGCGAGCTCGCGCTCGACGATCGGTTGCTCGCTCCAGCGGGCTTCGAGCACCCGGCGGGTGATGGGTTGGCCGTCGGGCGCGCCCGGCGCCTTGCGGCAGAACGCCGAGAAGTCGTGCTCGCCGATCAGCGAGTCCGACGCGCACGCCATCGACCGCAGCTCCAAGCAGTCCCGGACGTGCCAGGTGAGGGGAGCGAGCAGCGGGTCCGGGGTGTCGCACCTCAGCACCAGGTAGCGGTACCGGCGCGCCCGTGCCGACCACCTGGCGTCGAAGCCAGGGGGTGCCTCTGAGGCCGAGCGCACGACGACGGTGGGACCCAGCATGGCGTTCACCGCCTTGGCGAGCCGCTCCGGGGAGACATCGCGACGCACGTCCACGTGCACGACCTGGCCCGATGCATGCACCCCTGCGTCGGTACGCCCGGCGCAGACGAGCTCGACCTCATGCCGGGCGACCGTCGCGATGGCCCCCGACAATTCTCCTGCCACAGTTCGTTGGCCGTCCTGCGCCGCGAAGCCCCTGAACCCGCTCCCGTCGTAGGCCACCACCAGGCGCATGCGCACAACATCGACGGAGGTGTCCTGCGCCTGTCGGCGCATTGTCAAACCAGCTCGATACGCGCCATCGGCGCGTTGTCCCCCTGGCGAGGACCCAGCTTGAGAATCCGGGTGTAGCCCCCGGGGCGGTCCGCGTAGCGCGGCCCGATCTCGGCGAACAGCTTGTGCGCCATGTCCTTGTCACGGACCAGCGCGACGACCTGGCGGTGGCGGTGCACCCCGCCCTTGACCGCCGCGGTGATGCACTTCTCCACGACGGGCCGCAGTGCTCTGGCCTTGGCCTCGGTCGTGACCAACGACTCCGCCGCTACCAGCGAAGCCACGAGGTTGCCCAGCATCGCCTTCTCGTGTGCCGCGTCGCCGCCCAGTCGTCGCCCTCTGCGGGGTGTGCCACGCATCCGCGGACCTCAGTCCCTCACCCTCAACGAGAGCCCCCGCTCGTCCAGACGTTGGAGGACCTCGTCGAGTGACTTCTGCCCGAAGTTCGTGATCGCCAGCAGATCGTCCGCCGAACGGTCCACCAGCTCACCGATCGTGTTGACTTGTGCCCGTTTCAAGCAGTTACGGGGGCGCTCGGACAAATCGAGGTCCTCGATGGGCAAGTCGAGATCGGGCGAGCCGCTGCTGGCAGTGCCCACCTCTCCGAGCTCGAGGCCCTGGGGTTCGTCCTCGAGGTCGGCCACCAGCCCCACCAACGACCGCAAGGTGTCACCGGCTGACGCCAACGCCTCGCGTGGAGTGAGTGACCCGTCGGTCTCGATGTCGAGCACCAGTCGGTCGAAATCGGTCGATTGCTCGACCCGAACCGGCTCGATCGAGAACGCCACCCGCCGAACCGGTGAGAAGATCGAGTCGACCGGGATCACGCCTATCGTGCTCGAAGGCTTGTTGCGCTCGGCCGAGGCGTACCCGCGGCCACGCTCCACAGTGACGTCCATTGCCAGGCGGCCCTTCTGGTTCAAGGTGGCAATGTGCAGGTCCGGGTTCAGTATCTCCACGTCGGCGGTGAGTTGAAGCTTCCCGGCCGTGACCTCGCCGGGCCCTCTCTCGTCACAGCGCAGTGTCACCGGTTCGTCGCTGTGCACCCGCATCACGACGTCCTTCAGGTTCAAGATGATGTCGGTAACGTCCTCTTTGACGCCCGGAAGCGTGGTGAACTCGTGGAGGGCTTCATCGAAGCGAACCTGGGTCACCGCCGCCCCGGGAATGGCCGACAGAAGGGCCCGCCGGATCGAGTTGCCCAGCGTGTGGCCGAAGCCGGGCTCGAGCGGACCGACGGCGAAACGCTGCCGGCCGAACTCCTCCTCTCCGAGGATCTCCACGGTCGGTCGTTGGATGATGAGCATGCGGTTGGCTCCCTAATTGGTACTAGCTAACTCCGGCTGATTCGTACTGGTTCGTGCTGGCTGATTCGGGCTGATTGGTGCTCCACGCGCTCGGTCGGTGTCCGACAGGGAGTTACCTCGAATAAAGCTCGACGATGAGGGACTCGCGAACAGGTTCGTCGATGTGCTCACGTTGGGGCAACGATGCGACACGTACCTGGGCACCTCCCTCGTCCGCCTCCAGCCACAGCGGTAGCTGGCGGTCCAAGGTGTCCAGGTTGCGTCGGACGACGTACATCTCGCGCGCAGACGGCTTGAGCGCGATGACGTCACCTTCGCGAGCTCGGTAGCTCGGTATCGTGACGCGCTTGCCGTTCACGAGCACGTGTCCGTGGCGCACCAGCTGGCGCGCTTGTGCCCGGCTCGCTCCCCAGGTGGCGCGAAACGCCACGTTGTCCAACCGCAGCTCGAGGAGCCGCAGCAGATTCTCACCAGTGACACCAGGTTGACGTGTGGCCTCGGCGTAGACGTTGCGAAACTGGGCCTCGAGTAACCCGTAGATGCGACGGGCTTTTTGCTTCTCGCGCAGCTGCGCCAGGTACTCCGATCCCTGGCGCATCCGGTCGCGCCCGTGTTCGCCGGGCGCGTAGGCGCGGCTATGGCGGTCGGTGACCGCCTCGCTCACAGGGCACTTCAACGAGTAGCAGCGCTCTCCTTTCAAGAAGAGCTTCGCCCGTTCGCGCCGACACAAGCGGCAGACGGGTCCCGTATAACGAGCCATGTCGGTACCTACACCCGTCTCAGACCCGGCGCCGCTTCTTCGGGCGGCAACCGTTGTGGGGAATGGGGGTCACGTCTTTGATGCCGGCCACCTCGATGCCGGCCGCCGCCAGGGACCGGATCGCCGTCTCGCGCCCGGAGCCCGGACCACGCACTAGGACGTCGACCTTACGCACACCGTGCTCCATTGCGCGCCGTGCAGCCTGTTCCGCGGCGAGCTGGGCCGCGAACGGAGTCGACTTGCGCGATCCCTTGTACCCGACATTCCCCGCCGACGCCCAAGCGAGCACATTCCCGTCCTGGTCGGAGATGGAGACGATCGTGTTGTTGAAGGAGCTCTTGATGTGAGCCACCCCGTAGGCGATGTTCTTCCTCTCGCGCCTGCGCGGTCGGCGCGCGGCAGTCGATTTGGTGGGCTTGGGCATCAGTGCTTCCGAACCTTCTTCTTCCCGGCGACCGTCTTCTTCGGGCCCTTACGGGTCCTGGCGTTCGTGTGGGTGCGTTGGCCGTTCACCGGCAGGCCCTTGCGATGCCGCACACCCTGGTAGCTGCCAATTTCCATCTTCCGCTTGATGTCCTGGGCGACGTCCCGACGCAGGTCACCTTCGACCTTGAGGTTCGAGTCGATGTAGGAACGCAGCCTCAGCACCTCGTCGTCGGTGAGATCGCGCACCCTGGTGTCGGGGCTCAGATCCGTGTTGGAGACGATCTGCTGGGCCTGCGTCCGCCCGACCCCATAGATGTAGGTCAGCGAGACTTCGAGCCGTTTCTCCCGTGGTATGTCCACACCGGCAATTCGTGCCACGTCCTAGTCCTCTCTCCGATCTCTTGGGGCTCGTTCAGCCCTGGCGCTGCTTGTGCCTCGGGTTCTCGCATATCACCATGACCCGGCCATTGCGCCTGATCACCTTGCACTTGTCGCAGATCGCTTTCACGCTTGGTCGCACCTTCATCGTCGTCCTCGCAAGTCGCTCTGTTCGCCCGACGCCCTCGTGGGCCCCGGGCCCCTCCTCCAGACGGCGGGACGGTCCCGCCGCCGGCCATCTCACCTGTAGCGGTAGGTGATCCGTCCGCGGCTCAGGTCGTACGGTGTGATCTCCACCTGCACACGATCACCGGGCAGGATGCGGATCCGGTGCATCCGCATCTTTCCCGAGCTGTGCGCCAGGACCCGGTGGCCGTTCTCGAGCTCGACACGGAACATCGCGTTCGGGAGCGGCTCGACGACCGTTCCCTCGAGCACGATCGCATCCTCCTTGGGTTTTGGCAGGTGACTCCTCCTCGTTGTTCTCCTGTGAGCACGCCGCGGCACGGACGCGCGATCCGTGTGCGCCACCCAGTCATACAGGGATGACGGCTACTGCTTGCCCCGCCCGTGTGCCGACACGGCCGCGACCCTGGCCCGACGAGCCGATCTACCAGCATAGCGCCCCGGCTGGGCAACGGGCACAAGACCGCCTGCCGCCGTCACGGGAGGGTAAGTACCTCCGGGCCGTCCTCGGTGACGGCGATCGTGTGCTCGAAATGGGCCGACAGGCTGCCGTCCTCTGTGACTACGCTCCATCCGTCCTCGAGCAGGCGGGTGCCCGGACCACCGGCATTCACCATGGGCTCCACCGCGAAAACCATCCCGCTCTTCAGCACCGGGCCGGCGGTACCGGGCCAGTAGTTGGGGACCTGTGGCTCCTCGTGCATCGCCGTACCGATCGCGTGGCCGACGTACTCCCGGATGACGGAGAACCCCGCGGCTTCCGCCACGTTCTGCACGGCCCGGCCGACCTCGTGCAGACGGTTACCCGGACGGAGCTCGGCGATGCCGGCCCAAAGGCTCTGCTCGGTGACCTCCAGGAGCCGGGAGGTGCTAGCGGGAACCGAACCGATGGGCGTCGTGAAAGCGGCGTCCGCGTGGTACCCCTCGACGATCGCCCCACAGTCGACGGACAGGATGTCGCCCTCGCTCAGCACGTATCCACCCGGGATGCCGTGGACGATCATGTCGTTCGGGGACGTACAGATGACCGCCGGGAACCCCCGGTAGTTCAAGAAGTTCGACTTGGCACCGCGGCGACGCAGAACCTCGCGGGCGATCACGTCCAGCTCAGCCGTCGTCACACCCGGCCTCGCCGTCTCCCTGGTGGCGGCGTGCATCTCGGCCACCACCTTCCCGGCTCGGCGCATCTTGGCGATCTCCTCGACCGCCCTCCTCACCGAACGGTTCCCAGATCTTTGCGTCGCTCCTCGACAGCGCGGATGATCCGTCGCAGCACGGCCTCGGGGGAGCCCACGCCATCCACCTCTGCAAACTGCTCACGTTTGGAGTACCAGTCGATGAGGGGAGCCGTCTGACGCTCATAGATCTCGAGCCGGCGCTTGATGGCCTCCTCGGTGTCGTCCTCTCGCTGGATGACCTCACCGCCGCAGGTGTCGCACGTCCAGTTGACCTTGGGCGGTGAGGACACCGAGTAGTTCGCTCCGCACTCGCTGCACACCCGGCGACTTGCCAGACGCCGCAGCACCTCCGCAGTGGGCAACTCGATGTCCACTGCCAGATCCAAGTCACCAGGCGCCAACAAAGCGGCAAGGCCTTCGGCCTGTTTCGCCGTTCGCGGGAACCCGTCGAGAATGAAGCCCCGTTCGCGCGCGTCTGGCTCGGCAAGGCGCTCGGCGACCATCTCCAAGATCAGGTCGTCACCAAGCAGTTCACCTCGCTCCATGATCGCTTTGGCCTTCAGCCCGAGCTCCGAGCCGTTCTTCACCGCGGCGCGCAGCATGTCCCCGGTCGAGATGTGCGGCACCGCGTAGTGCTGAGACAGGCGAACACACTGTGTTCCCTTGCCGGCCCCCTGTTTGCCGAAGACCACCAATTTGACGCCGGGTATCGTCACGATCGCCTACTTGAGGAAGCCCTCGTAGTTGCGCATCATTAGCTGGCTGTCGATCTGTTTCATCGTTTCCAGAGTGACACCCACGGCGATAAGAAGAGTGGTTCCGTAGAACGGGTACGCACTCAAATGCCACAGAGCCATCAACAGCGACGGTAGCACGGCCACTGTCGCCAGGTACAAACCGCCGGGCACGGTGATGCGGTTCAAGATGCGCGAGAGATAGCGCTCTGTGGGTGGTCCAGGCCGGATGCCGGGGACGTAACCACCCTGCTTCCGGATGATGTCGGCCTGCTGGTGCGGGTCGAATGCCACGTACACGTAGAAGAAGGTGAAAGCGAAGATGAGAACCCCGTACGACAGCACGTACAAGAGGCTCGTCGGCTGGATGTGATTGCTGACGAAGCGCCTGAACCCCACCCAGGGCACGATGTTCGACAAGAGCACCGGTATGTAGAGCAACGAGCTGGCGAAGATTATCGGGATCACACCGGACTGGTTCACCTTCAACGGTATGTACGTCGACGAGCCGCCATACATCCGCCGGCCAACGACTCGTTTGGCAAAAGTGACGGGGATGCGGCGCTGGCCCTGCTCCATGAACACGACCGCGACGATGAGAACCACCGTTAGCCCGACGATGATCCCGAACTTCAGGTTGCCGCCCTGGGCGAGGACAGCCGCTCCTCCTGCAGGAATCCCCGCGACAACACTGGCAAAGATGATGATCGACATCCCGTTGCCGATCCCACGTTGGGTGATCAACTCGCCGAGCCACATGACGAAGGCCGTGCCGGCGGTGAGCGTGAGGACGATGAAGGCAGCCCGGTAAAAAGTGAAATTCGGAATGAGGTCGATCTTCGTGGTCCCCCCTAGGAGCCCTTGGGCACCTGTGTGGAATACGTAGACCAGGCCGGCCGACTGCAGCAGCGCCAGCCCGATCGTCAGGTACCTCGTGGTCTGGGTCAGCTTCTTCTGGCCCACAGCCCCCTGGTCTCGCCATTCCTCGAACTTCGGAATGACCGTAGAAAGGAGCTGGACGATGATCGAGCTGGTGATGTAAGGCATGATCCCGAGCCCGAACACCGCCATCCGAAGCAACCCACCCCCTGAGAACAGGTTGAGGAAGCCCAGGATGCCTGCCTTCCCGGCCTCTGCCTCGAGCTGCTGGACCTTCGCGATCGAGACGTACGGGACGATGATGTTCGCGCCCAGCTGGTACAGGCCGATGACAACCAGAGTGAACACGACCTTGTTGCGCAGGTCGGGAACCTTGAAGATGTTCTTCAGGCTCGAGAGCATCGTGCCTCTCCTTGCACCGGCAACCGCCCCTCGAGGTTAGCGGTTGGTGAGCGCATTTCCTTGCGCGGGCGGGCGGTTGTGCCCGAACGGCGGAGCAAGCACTTCGACCGTGCCGCCTCCAGCTTCGATCCGATCGCGCGCCGCAGTGCTCACCGCGTGTGCCTTGACACGAAGCGCCCTGTGCAGCTCTCCCCGCCCGAGCACCTTGACCAGCGAGCCCTTCTTAACCAGCCCGGCCGCAGCCAGAGAGTCCGGGGTCGCCTCGTCACCTACGAATTGGTCCAGCGTGTCAAGGTTGACGACCGCGTAAGACACCCGGAACGGGTTGCGGAAGCCCTTGAGCTTTGGAACGCGTTGAGCCAGCGGCAGCTGGCCGCCTTCGAAGCCTGGTTTCATGTTGTCGCGCGCCCCGGTGCCCTTCATCCCCCGACCGGCCGTCTTGCCACGTCGGCCACCGATACCCCGCCCCACCCGCTGTCGCGCACGATTGGCGCCCGCGGGCGCCTGGAGGTCGTGCAGTTTCATCGCGAATCTTCCTCTGTCTTCTGAGCCTTCGCGGCCTTTACGGCCTTGGTGGTCTTCTCGACCTTCTCGAGCTTGACAGCCTTCGCGGCCTTCTCGACCTTGGCGGCCCTTACGGCCTTGGTGGTCTTCTCGACCTTCTCGAGCTTGACAGCCTTCGCGGCCTTCTCGACCTTGGCGGCCTTTACGGCCTTGGTGGTCTTCTCGACCTTCTCGAGCTTGACAGCCTTCGCGGCCTTCTCGACCTTGGCGGCCTTCGCGTACGCGGAGCCGCGTGCCTTCAAGGCATCCGAGCGCCTCGTTTGGCGCACTTGCAACTCCTCGCTCCCCGCCGGCCCCACTTCCACCAGGTGGGACACCCGAGACAACATTCCGCGCACCGAGGCCGAGTCGGGCAGGACACGAGTGCGACCGACACCCCGCAACCCCAGCGCCCGCAGTGTCGCTCGATGCTTGGGCTTGGTGCCTATCCCCGAACGGACCTGGGTGACCCGTAGGTGCAGGGTGCTGACTCGGGTCGATGCGGTCATGGCTCGGCCTCGGAGAACAGGTCAGAAGTGCGCTGGCGTTCCCGGTATGCGCGCAGCACGCCCCGGGGCACGAGCTCGTCGGCCGGCTTGCCTCGAAGTCGCGACAGCTGCTCGGGACGCATGAGCGACTTGAGCCCGACGATCGTGGCGTGCGCCACGTTGATCCCGTTGGACGAGCCCAGCGACTTGCACAGGACGTCGGATATACCAGCCATCTCCAAGATCGCGCGCGCGGCACCGCCGGCGATCACCCCCGTGCCGGGAGCCGCGGGCTTGAGCATCACCCGGCCGGCACCTGCCTCACCGATCACCGGGTGGGTGATGGTCGACCCGGCGAGGGGAACGTCGAACATGTTCTTCCTCGCCTCCTCGATCCCCTTTTGCACGGCCAGGCCCGCCTCCTTCGCCTTTCCGTAACCGAGACCGACTCGCCCGTTGCCGTCTCCCACCACCATGAGAGCGGTGAAGGAGAAACGTCGACCGCCTTTCACCACCTTGGCGACGCGGTTGACGCGGATGGTGCGTTCTTCGAACTGTCCGTCCAGCATGATCAGAGCTCCAGTCCTGCCTCGCGTGCCGCATCTGCGAGGGCTGCCACGCGCCCGTGATAGCGGTACCCGCCACGGTCGAAGACGACACGACTAATTCCTGCATCGCGGGCTCGCTCGGCGACAAGACGGCCAACCACCGAAGCAGCGGTCACGTTGCCGCCCCGTGAGGCGCGCAGGCCCCGCTCGACAGTGCTGGCGGCCGCCAACGTGCGCCCCGATGCATCGTCGATGACCTGGGCGGAGATATGACGCGCCGACCGGAACACCGCCAAGCGTGGACGCTGTGCGGTTCCCGAGATCGTCTTGCGCACGCGGGCGTGCCTGCGCAGGCGTTGCTCCCTCTTTCGAGCTGGCGCGGCCACCATCGCTACTTGGCCGCCTTTCCGGCTTTGCGCACGACGCGCTCGCCCGCATAACGCACGCCCTTGCCCTTGTAGGGCTCGGGCTTGCGCACCTTGCGAATGTCAGCCGCCACCTGCCCCACCTTTTCCTTGTCGATCCCCTTGACGACGATCCGAGTGGGAGCTGGGACCTCGAAGGTGACGCCGACCGGCGCCTCCACGACCACGGGGTGGGAAAAGCCGAGGGCAAGCTCCAGCGCGGAGGGGCCGCGGGCCGTGGCGCGATAGCCGACGCCGACTATCTCGAGCTCCTTTACGAAACCGTCCGTGACTCCTGTCACCATGTTGGACAGAAGAGACCGGGTCAATCCGTGAAGAGCACGGTGCTCACGTTCATCGTCGGGGCGTTCTACGAGGAGCAGCGAGTCCTCCTGACGCACTGTGATCGGCGAGGGCAGCGGGCGCGACAGGGTTCCTTGAGGTCCGGCCACCGTGACCAGCGGACCGTCCACCGTCACCGTGACGCCGCGGGGAACCTCGATAGGGGTCCTGCCCACCCGCGACATCAGATGACCTCCACGGTCTCACCAGACATAACAGAGCACTTCTCCGCCGACGCGTCGCTTGCGCGCCTCGCTGTCGGTCATCAGTCCCTGGTTCGTCGACACGACGGCTACGCCCATCCCACCGAGCACGCGTGGTATGTGGTTAGCGCGCGCGTAGATCCGCAGACCGGGTTTCGACACGCGATGGAGACCGGCGATCGTGCGAGTCCGGTCAGACGCGTACTTGAGAGTGATCTCGAGCACGGATCCTGGGCCCTTCGACGACGGGCTCACGTCGAAACCGGCTATGTACCCCTCACGCTTCAAGATATCGGCGAGGGACACCTTGAGCTTCGAGCCCGGCATCTTCACCGTGTCGTGCATGGCGGTGTTCGCGTTGCGAATTCGGGTCAACATGTCGGCGATCGGGTCCGTCATCGTCATCTGCGCGTCCCTCCTCTCACCAGCTCGCCTTTGTGACCCCGGGGATCTCCCCGGCGTGCACCATCACGCGCAGGCAGATACGGCACAGGCCGAACTGCCGGAACACCGCCTTCGGTCTTCCACACCTCTGGCACCTTGTGTAGGCGCGGACGCGGAACTTCGGGGTGCGCTGCTGCTTTGAGATCAATGCCTTCTTGGCCATTTCTCAGACGGCCTCCTGCCTGAACGGAAACCCGAAAGCCACGAGGAAGGCACGTCCCTCCGAGTCGCTCCGAGCTGTGGTGCAGATGGTGATGTCCATTCCTCGCGTCACATCGACGCGGTCGTAGTCCACCTCGGGAAAGATGAGCTGCTCGGTGACGCCAAAGGTGTAGTTGCCCCGGCCGTCGAAGGACGTCGGAGACAGCCCCCGGAAGTCGCGAACTCTGGGTATGGCCAGGGAGATGAGCCGGTCCAAGAACTCCCAGGCGCGGTCACCTCTCAGCGTCACCTTGGCACCGATCGCCATGCCTTCGCGCAATTTGAACCCGGCGATCGACCGGCGCGCGCGCGTGACCGCCGACTTCTGGCCGGTGATCACCTCGAGGTCCGCGACGGCGCCCTCCACTAGAGACGGCTGCTGCGTGGCCTTGCCCACCCCCATGTTCACGACGATCTTCTCGAGGCGTGGGACCTCCATCACGCTCGACAGGCCCAGCTCCCGCTGGAGCTGGGCGCGCACCGTCGAAAGGTAGCGTTCCTTCAACCTGGGCCGCGGACGCGTGAATGTGGCGGTCGTCACAGCTCGGTCCCGCACTTCTTACAGATCCGGACCTTCCGGCCCGCCTCGTCGAGACGGATACCGATGCGAGTGGGGCCGTCCGAGGGACAGACGATGGCCACCGCCGACACGGGCAGGGGCATGTCCTTGTCGATTATCCCTCCCTGCATCGTGGCACCTCGTGGCTTCGTATGACGCTTCGCCAGGTTCGCGCCGTCTACGATCACCTTGCCCTGAGCAGGTAAGACGACCATGACCTGCCCTCGTTTGCCACGGTGCTTGCCGGACAGCACCTGAACCGTGTCACCTTTGTGAATGCGCATCACAACACCTCGGGAGCGAGAGACACGATCCGCATGAACTTCTTGTCCCGCAGCTCGCGCCCTACCGGTCCGAATATGCGTGTGCCGCGAGGTTGTTGCTGCTCATTGATGAGCACCGCGGCGTTCTCGTCGAACTTGATGTAACTGCCGTCCGGACGCCGTCTTTCCTTGGCCGTACGGACCACTACACAGCGCACAACCTCTCCCTTCTTGACGGCGGCGCCGGGAATGGCGTCCTTCACCGTGGCGACGAACACGTCACCTATGCCCGCATAACGGCGGCGGGAGCCACCTAGAACCTTGATGCAGAGCACCTCCCGCGCGCCGGAATTGTCGGCGACCTTCAGCCGGGACTCCTGCTGGATCATCGTGCACGCTCGAGCACTTCGGTGACGCGCCAGCGCTTCGTCTTCGACAGCGGACGGGTCTCCATGACGCGCACGCGGTCGCCAGCCCTCGCCTCGTGGCCCTCGTCGTCTGCGTAGAGCTTCCGGGTGCGCTGGACGGTCTTGCCGTAGCGCGCGTGGCGCACCCGTTCGGTGACGGCGACGACCACGGTCGCCGTCATCTTGTCGGAGACGACCAGGCCCTCACGAACCTTGCGCCCTCGCCGGCGTGCCAGGGAGGGTGTGGTCTCCTCGGCCATCAGTCCTCCTCCTCTTGCTCGTCGTCGAGCTCGCTCTCGGACCCAAGACGTCCCTCCGCGGGGCCCTGCCCCGAGACGAGCACCTCCTCGTCCTGCACACCCTCGAGCTCGGCCTCGGCCTCGAATTCCATGTCCTCCGGCTCGGCCTCGGCCTCGAATTCGTCGGCCACCACCTCGCGCCGCCTGGGCAGATGGCGGGCCGAGGCCGCCGAGGGAGCCTCGATCCCCTCGGCCAGAGCGATCTCGCGCTCGCGCATCAACGTGAGGACCCGGGCGACGTCCCGACGGGCCGCGGACAGGCGCGCCGGGTTGTCCAGCTGGCTCGTGGCGAGCTGGAACCTGAGATTGAGAAGCTCACGACGGTACTCCGCAAGCCGCGTCGCCAGTTCGTCGTCGTCGAGCTCTGCCAGCTCTGCAACACTCGGCATTGCCTCAGACCTCCACCTCGCCCGCTCCGTGGGTGCCCGCGCGCACCACGAAACGTGCCTTGCACGGCAGCTTCTGGATGGCACGTTCCATCGCGGCACGCGCCAGTTCGCGATCGACGCCCGCAAGCTCGAAAAGGATCCTGCCGGGACGAACCGGAGCGACCCAGTGCTCGGGGTTCCCCTTGCCCGACCCCATGCGGGTCTCGGCGGGCTTCTGCGTCACCGGTTTGTGCGGGAAGATGCGTATCCACACCTTCCCGCCTCGCTTGACGTGACGGGTCATGGCAATACGGGCGGCCTCGATCTGGCGCTGCGTGATCCATGCCGGCTCGAGCGCCTGGATGCCGAAGTCACCGAAGTTGATAGCTGTGCCCCCTTTTGCAGAGCCGGTCAACCGCCCGCGCTGGTCCTTGCGGTGCTTCACCTTGCGAGGCATGAGCATCAGTCGGTCTCCTTGCGGAAGTGAGGCGTCTCATGATGTTCGGTGCGCGTGCGGCGCTCGATCTCTTCCTCCTCGGCCAGCAGGCGCTCGAGGTCGTCCGCCTCCCCGGCGGCCGGCACCGCTCCGGGTAAGGCCGTGACGAGGGGCTCTTCCTCGGAAGTTGGCGCAGCAGCCTCCGGGACGCTCCCGGGCTCGCCTTGTCCGGCGCGACGCCGCCCACCACCGGCGGTGACCAGACGGCGCGGAGCGGCCTGGCCCGAGGTCTCACCGGCAGCCATGGCCGCCTCCTTCGAGATCTTCTCCTCGGACGAGAGTCGATACGGGAGGATGTCGCCCTTGTAGATCCACACCTTCACACCGATCCGACCGAACGTCGTGCGCCCCTCACGGAACCCGTAGTCGATGTCGGCGCGAAGCGTGTGAAGGGGCACGCGGCCCTCCCTGTACCCCTCCTTGCGGGCCATCTCCGAGCCGCCGAGCCTTCCCGAGCACTGGACCCGGACACCCAGTGCGCCCGCCTTCATAACGGTCTGCACGGCCCGCTTCATGGCCCGGCGGAACGCGACGCGTCGAGCCAGCTGGTCGGCGATGCTCTGAGCGATCAGAGCTGCGTCGAGCTCGGGTTGCTTGATCTCTTGAATGTTCAGCGCAATCCGATTCCGCAGCCCGGTTATCTCCTCGAGCTTCTTCCTGAGACGATCCGCCTCCGAGCCTCGACGACCGATGACGATGCCTGGGCGTGCTGTGTGGAGGTCCACGCGAAGGCGATCACGCGTCCGCTCGATCTCTATGCGGCTCACTGCCGCCGACTCGAGCTGCGAGGAGAGGTAGTCGCGGATCTTCCAGTCCTCCACCACGAACTCGCGGTAGTTGCGCTGCTCGAACCAGCGCGACTTCCAGTCCGTGGTCACTCCGAGGCGAAAGCCGTAGGGGTTCACCTTCTGGCCCATCAGTCGCTCTCCTCCGTGCTCTGCACGTGCTCCCCCGCCTCTTTGTCCTGCACGGCGGATTCGTCGGGCTCGACCGCCTCGGCGTCCTGTGCGGTTTCCTCTCCTGTGTCGTCATGCACGGCGGATTCCTCGGCCTCGGCCGCCCCGGCGTCCTCTGCCGTTTCCACCGCGTCCTCTGCCGTTTGCACCGCCTTGCGGCCTTGCGCGAACTCGTCGGTGGCCTCCTGCGTCTCCTCCGTCTCGCCAGGGACCCCGGCGCCTGGTGCGTCGGCGGGAGCGGCCTCTCCGGCGCGTCTGGAAGCCGCCACTCTCCTGGAACGCATCGCGGCGCTTCGATCTGCCCGGTCGGCGCGACGGCGCTCGAGACGGTCGTCGGGAAGACGACTGACGATGACCGTGATGTGGCACGCGCGCTTTCTGATACGCGTTGCGCGTCCTCGGGCCCTCGGACGCCAACGCTTCAAGGTCGTTCCCTCGTCGGCGAAGCATGCCGAGATGTAGAGTTCCTCGGGATCGAGAAGGTCGTTGTTCCTCGCGTTGGACACGGCCGATCCGAGCACTTTCGCCACGACATGGGCCGCCTCGCGCGGCGTGGATCGCAGGATCTCCTCGGCCCGGTCCACGTCCTGACCACGGATGAGGTCGAGCACCTGTCGGGCCTTGTACGCCGACATCCGGTGGTGCCGCAGGACAGCGCGCGTACCCGGTGCCTCGTTGGTCTTCGTCCCGGCCATCTCAGCGCCTCGCCTGACGTTCCTGGCCTGCGTGGTACCGGAAAGTGCGGGTGGGCGCAAACTCGCCCAGCTTGTGCCCGACCATCGCCTCGGTCACGTACACGGGCACGTGTTTGCGCCCATCGTGCACTGCGATCGTATGCCCCACCATGTCGGGGATGACGGTGGAGCGACGCGACCAGGTCTTGATGACGCGTTTCTCGTTTGCGGCATTGAGAGCGTCCACCTTCTTGAGCAAGTGGTCGTCCACGAACGGACCCTTCTTGAGGCTACGCGGCATTCGGCACTTCCTTACCCGGCATCATCGCCGTCCGCCGCGGGTACGTCGACGGCGCACGATCATTCGATCCGACGGCTTGTGGCGGACTCGCGTACGCCCCTCGGCCTTGCCCCACGGCGTCACGGGGTGTCGTCCACCCGAAGACTTGCCTTCGCCGCCGCCGAGGGGGTGGTCCACAGGGTTCATCGCCACTCCGCGGGTCTGCGGACGTACTCCCTTCCAACGGTTGCGGCCCGCCTTGCCGAAGTCGACCAGCTCGGCCTCGGCATGCCCCACCTCGCCCAAGGTGCCCCGGCAGTCGATGGGAACCCGCCGCATCTCGGTAGACGGCAGGCGGAGAGTGGCGAAGAGTCCTTCTTTGGCCACAAGCTGGACGCTCATCCCTGCGCCACGGGCGAATTTGCCGCCCTGTCCGGGTCGCAGCTCGACGTTGTGCAACGTGGAGCCGACCGGAACGTAACGCAGGGGGAGCGCGTTGCCGGCGCGGATCTCCGATCCCTGGCCGTTCTGCAACACGTCTCCCACCTCCACCTGGGCGGGAGCGAGGATGTAACGCTTCTCCCCGTCGTAGTAGTGCAGCAACGCGATGCGGGCATTGCGGTTGGGGTCGTACTCGATAGATGCCACTTTGGCGGGCACGCCATCCTTGTCGCGTTTGAAGTCGACGATGCGGTACTGGCGCTTGTGGCCACCGCCCCGGTGACGC
Organism: Acidimicrobiales bacterium; assembly: GCA_050011255.1. GTDB lineage: Bacteria > Actinomycetota > Acidimicrobiia > Acidimicrobiales > UBA8190 > Bog-564. The sequence goes on along the minus strand of JBEKJK010000001.1, from coordinate 58,691 downwards.
GCGGTCTTGCGGCCGTAGCTGTTGCGCCCGCCTGAGCGCGGATTTGGCACCAGCAGCGACTTCTCGGGACGTGAACGGGTGATCTCGGAGAAGTCGGAGACCGACTGGAACCGGCGACCCGCACTGGTGGGTCTGCGCTTTCTCAGAGGCATCGTGAGCACCTCAACCCTTCTCGAACAGGTCGATGCGGTCCCCCTCCACGAGGGTGACCACAGCTCGCTTCGTGGAAGGGCGTTGGCCGAGGGTGTTCGTCTTGCGGTTGCGGCGGAGCTTGCCCTTTCGGTTGAGGGTGTTCACTTTCCTCACACGCACGCCAAAGACGTCCTCGACCGCTCGACGCACCTCGGCACGCGTGGCGTCGGGTGCGACGACGAAGACGTACGCGCCGTCTTGCATCAGGGCGTACGACTTCTCCGAGACCACAGGTCGCAGCAAGACCCTCGTCGCCTCTGTCACCGGCCGCTTCCTTCGCCCTCGTCGGCTTCCGCGACATCGGAGCCGGCAGTTTCCGCGACATCGGAGCCGGCAGTTTCCGCGACATCGGAGCCGGCAGTTTCCGCGACATCGGAGCCGTCAGCTTCCGCGATCTCAGGACCGGTGGCAAGCACCTCGGTCTCACCCGGAAGTGTGGCGTCTGTGAAGACCACCCAGTCGCAGCGCACCACGTCGTAAGCGTTCAGCTCCGCGAGCTGGACGCACTGAACGTGGGGCAAGTTGGCGAACGAGCGGTCCGCGATGCCGTCGTCGGGGCCCAGCACGACCAGTACCCGCCCGCCGATGCCGAGTACCTCCAGCGCGGAACGTGCGTCCCTCGTCTTGGGCTCCTCGAACGCCCAATCCTCGACAAGTCCGACCCTCGCCTCGGACGCCCTGTCCGACAGCGCACAGTGCAGGGCCAGGCGGGTCATCCTCTTCGGGGTGCGCTGACGGTAGGAGCGGGGCTTCGGCCCCAGGGCCACACCACCTCCGGTCCATTGCGGGGCGCGGATCGATCCTTGGCGGGCCCTGCCGGTTCCCTTCTGACGGAACGGCTTGGAGCCTCCTCCCGACACCTCGGCCCGCGTGCGGGTGGACTGAGTGCCTGAACGGGCCGCGGCCAGCTGAGACGTCACCACCTGGTGCACCAACGCGGCGTTCGGCGCGAGACCGAATACCTGCGGGTCGAGGACGACCTCGTCGGCGACGCTGCCGTCAATACGGCGACGCTGCACCTTCCGGCGCTCGGGCGCCGTCCGCTCACCTCGTTTGCCGTCGGGCCTCGAGGTCGTGGCGGGAAGCACGCTCATGGCCTGACCGCCCCGTTCGCGCCCTTGACCGTGTCGCGGAGCACGACCACGGCGCCGCGAGGACCGGGCACCGCCCCCTTCAACAAGATGAGCTCGCGCTCTGCGTCAGCGTCGACGACCTCCAGGTTCAGCGTGGTCACCCGCCGTCCCCCCATCCGGCCGGCCATACGCGTGCCGGGGAAGACCCGTGAAGGGGTGGCACACGCCCCCACCGAGCCAGGGGAACGGTGCTTCTTGTGGTTCCCGTGGGCGGCTCCCTGTCCTTTGAAATTGTGGCGCTTCATGGCTCCCGTGAAGCCTTTGCCCTTCGAAACAGCGATCGCGTCGACTCGTTCCCCGGCCGCGAGCAGGTCGGCGGTGAGCTGCTGGCCCACCTCGTAGCCGCTCGAGTCCTCTATGCGCAGCTCGACCAACCGGCGTCCGGGCTCAACCCCTGCACCCTCGAAGTGACCCTGCTCAGGCTTGGAGAGAGCGCCCGCCCGCCGCACGCCCCAGGTGACCTGGAGAGCGGAGTAGCCCTCGCGCTCGGGACGCTTCACCTTCACCACTCGAACCGGCGCGACCTTCAGCACCGTGACCGCCACGGCACGGTTCTGGTCGTCGAAGACCTGTGTCATACCGACCTTCTCACCGACGATCGCCTTGGTCGCCACGGTCTTGAGCCTCGAGTCCTTCCACGTTCCTGGCGCCTACTGTGTCCCGGGTGGGGTCCAAGACCTCCCCCTCCTCCAAGACGTCGGGGTCCCGGACCCCGCCGCCGGCAGTTCCCGGCAGCTGCCGCGCCTGTGGCACCTGCCGGAATACGAGCATCGTCACCGGTACCCTCGCTGGCGTGTTTTGCAGCACACCAGCGCTCCGCCCGGGAAACCCGAGCGGAGCGCTCTTCAAGTTGTGCCCCGGGGTCCCCACCGACTGGCAGGTGGGCACTCGGAGACGTCGAATATGCCGAGGAACCGGGAATCAGCCCGGCCGAAGAGGTTACACGATCCAAGTGTGAGCCGCTACCGCGACCTTCTGCTCACGTCACGGAAGGGCAGGAAGATGAGGACGACACGCGCCCGGGACTCAGACGTTCTGTATCTTGATCTCGATGTCGACCCCAGCAGGCAGGTCCAGCCGCTGGAGCGAATCCACGGTCTTCGGTGTCGGCTCGACGATGTCGACCAACCTCTTGTGCACCCGCATCTCGAAGTGTTCCCGGCTGTCCTTGTACTTGTGCGGGGAGCGGATCACCGTGTAACGGTGCTTCTCGGTCGGTAGCGGGATCGGCCCCTGGACCCTGGCTTGGGTCCGCAGCACCGTCTGGACGATCTTCTCCGTGGACTGGTCGAGGACCTCGTGGTCGTAGGCCTTGAGCCGGATGCGGATCTTCTGCCTGGCGGCGTCGGCCATTCCCCTGCTCCGTCCGGTCCCCGTCGGCTACTTGATGACCTTGGTGACCCGGCCCGATCCCACGGTGCGCCCGCCTTCGCGGATTGCAAAGAGCAGGCCCTCGTCCATGGCGATCGGCTTCTGGAGCTCCACGGTCATCTCGGTGTTGTCGCCCGGCATGACCATCTCCGTCCCCTCGGACAGCGTTATCGACCCCGTGACATCGGTGGTCCGGAAGTAGAACTGGGGGCGGTAGTTGTTGAAGAAAGGCTTGTGGCGGCCGCCCTCCTCCTTCGTGAGCACGTAGACCTGACCGGTGAAGTTCGTGTGAGGAGTGATCGAACCGGGCTTGGCCAGCACCTGGCCGCGCTCGACCTCCTCCTTCTTGGTGCCACGGAGCAGGACTCCGATGTTGTCGCCGGCACGACCCTCGTCGAGCAGTTTGCGAAACATCTCCACCCCCGTAGCGACCGTGCTCTGGGTGGGACGCAGTCCGACGACCTCCACGGGGTCGCCCACCTTCACGATGCCCTGCTCGACCTTGCCGGTGACGACCGTGCCCCGGCCGGTGATCGACATCACGTCCTCGATCGGCATGAGGAAGGGCCTGTCGAGCGGACGGTCGGGCTCGGGGACGTAGTTGTCGACCGCGTCCATTAGCTCGAATATCTTTTTGACCGCCTCCGGGTCTCCCTCGAGCGCCTTGGTGGCGCTCACTCTCACCACCGGGATTTCGTCGCCCGGGAACTCGTACTGGGTGAGCAGCTCTCGCACCTCGAGCTCTACCAGGTCGAGCAGCTCCTCGTCGTCCACCAGGTCAACCTTGTTCAGCGCGACCACGATGCAGGGCACCCCTACCTGGCGAGCGAGCAGCACATGCTCCCGGGTCTGGGGCATGGGCCCGTCCGCAGCAGAGACCACGAGGATGGAACCGTCCACCTGCGCAGCGCCGGTGATCATGTTCTTGATGTAGTCGGCGTGCCCGGGCATGTCGACATGGGCGTAGTGGCGCTTGTCCGTCTCGTACTCCACGTGGGCGATCTGGATCGTGATGCCGCGCTGCTTCTCCTCGGGCGCCTTGTCGATCTGCTCGAAAGGTGTGTAGACCACGTTCGGGTTCTTCTCCGACAAGACCTTCGTGATGGCCGCCGTGAGCATGGTCTTGCCGTGGTCGATGTGGCCCATCGTCCCGATGTTGATGTGCGGCTTCGAGCGCTCGAACTTCTTCTTGGCCATGACGTCTCCTTCTACTCCCCGCGTGCCCGGGCAATGATCTCACGGGCGATCGAGTCCGGTACCTCGTGGTACGCGCTGAACTGCATCGTGTAAGTGGCCCGACCCTGGGTCCGCGAGCGCAGGTCGGTAGCGTAGCCGAACATGTCGGCCAGGGGCACGAGGGCCCTGATCACCTGGTTCGCACCCCGCTGCTCCATGCCCTCCACCTTCCCCCGCCTGGAGGACAGGTCGCCTATCACGTCACCCATGTTCTCCTCTCGCGTGACGACCTCGACGGCCATCACCGGCTCTAAGAGCACGGGCCCGGCCTTGCGAGCGGCCTCCTTCACAGCGATGGACCCGGCGATCTTGAAGGCCATCTCCGACGAGTCGACCTCGTGGTACGAGCCGTATGTCAAGGCGACACGCACATCGACCACCGGGTAGCCGGCCAGCACCCCACTCGTGAGGGCGTCTTGGATCCCGGCGTCGACAGCGGGGATGTACTCCTTCGGGACCACCCCGCCGGAGATCTTGTCGACGAACTCATAGCCCCCGCCCGGACCCGTCGGCTCCAGGCTTATGACCACGTGACCGTACTGCCCCCGGCCACCTGTTTGGCGAACATAGCGGCCCTCGACCTTCTGCACCGCGTGGCGGATCGTCTCCCGGTAGGCCACCTGTGGCTTGCCCACGTTGGCATCCACGCTGAACTCCCGCAGCATGCGGTCGACAAGCACTTCGAGGTGTAGCTCGCCCATGCCCGAGATCACGGTCTGGCCCGTCTCCTCATCGGTGCGCACCCTGAAGGTGGGGTCCTCCTCCGAAAGGGCGTAGAGGGCCTTGCCCAGCTTGTCCTGGTCCGCCTTCGTCTTCGGCTCGACGGCGACGTGGATCACGGGCTCGGGGAATTCGAGCGCCTCCAGGAGTACGGGATGTGCGGGATCGCACAGCGTGTCGCCGGTGGTGGTGTCCTTGAGCCCGACGACCGCGACGATGTCGCCGGTGAAGATGGCGTCCTTGTCCTCGCGGTGGTTGGCGTGCATCTGCAGGAGTCTCCCGACGCGTTCCTTGCGGCCACCCTTGGTGAAGTTCACCACGGTCGCCCCCTTCGCCAGGGTCCCGGAGTACACGCGCACGTACGTGAGCTTGCCCACGTACGCGTCGGTCATGATCTTGAACGCGAGGGCAGCAAAGGGCTCCGCGTCGTCCGCCTTTCGCTCGACCACCTCACCTTTCTGCGAGGTCCCCGGCGCAGGCGGGACGTCGAGGGGGCTCGGAAGGTAATCGACCACCGCGTCGAGAAGAGGCTGGACGGCCTTGTTCTTGAAGGCAGACCCGCAAAGAACCGGGACCGCCTGACTTGCGATGGTCGCTTTGCGCAGCGCTCTGCGCAGGTCGTCGGCGGTGATCTCCTGGTCGGCGACGTAGCGTTCCATGACCGTGTCGTCGAAATTGGACAGCAGATCCACGAGCTTATGGCGCGCCTGCGCTGCCTCGCCGGCGAGCTCCGCCGGGAGAGGCTCGGTGCGCCATTTCTCTCCCATCTCGTCGTCCCACACGAGAGCCTCCATGCGCAGGAGGTCGACGACGCCGCAGAACGTGCCCTCCACCCCGATCGGCAGCTGGACAACGGCAGGGTCTGCGTCGAGGCGGTCGCGGATCATCGACACCGAGCGCGCGAAGTCCGCCCCGATGCGGTCCATCTTGTTCACGAAACCGATCCGGGGCACCGAGTACTTGTCCGCCTGACGCCACACGGTCTCGGTCTGAGGTTCGACTCCCGCGACCGCGTCGAAGACCGCCACGGCACCGTCAAGCACACGGAGAGACCGCTCCACCTCGACCGTGAAGTCGACGTGGCCGGGTGTATCGATGATGTTGATCCAACAGTCGCGCCACTTGCAGGTGGTGGCGGCAGAGGTGATCGTGATGCCGCGCTCTTGCTCTTGGACCATCCAGTCCATGGTGGCGGCGCCTTCGTGGACCTCGCCGATCTTGTAGTTCTTGCCCGTGTAGTAGAGGATCCGTTCGGTCGTCGTCGTCTTGCCCGCGTCGATATGGGCCATGATCCCGATGTTGCGGGTCCTGGCCAGGGGGAATTCGCGGATGGGGCGTGGCTCAGCCATGTTCTTCAAGCTCTCGGGTGGTAACTGGGAGGTGGTCCTGAACTGACCGCTGCCGTCGGTGTCGCGGGGCCGCCGGGCGTGCCGACGGAGCCGTTGGCCCTACCAGCGGTAATGGGCGAAGGCCTTGTTCGACTCGGCCATCTTGTGCATGTCCTCACGGCGTTTGACGGCGGCACCGGTGCCGTTGGCGGCGTCGAGCACCTCGCTCGCGAGGCGCTGTGCCATCGTCTTCTCCCGCCGTTGACGGGCGAAGGAGACGAGCCAACGGATCGACAGCGTCGTGGCCCTGCGTGGCCGCACCTCCACCGGCACCTGGTACGTGGCCCCGCCGACACGGCGGCTCTTGACCTCGAGCTCGGGACGGGCGCTCTCCACGGCCTTCTTCAACACAGGCACCGGGTCGGCACCGGTCTTCTCTTGCACCGTGGCGAGCGCGTCATAGACGATGCGTTCGGCCAAGGACCGCTTGCCGCGCGACAACACCTTGTTCACCACCTGGGTGACGAGGACCGACCTGTAGACGGGATCCGGTGCAAGCTCACGACGGGTCGCCGGGCCGTTGCGTGGCATTTCCTCAGGCCTCCTTCTTGGCGCCGTAGCGCGACCGGGCCTGACTCCGCTCGCGAACACCCGCCGCGTCGAGCGCACCTCGGATGACCTTGTAACGGACACCGGGAAGGTCCTTCACACGGCCGCCGCGTACGAGCACTATCGAGTGCTCCTGGAGGTTGTGCCCCACGCCGGGGATGTAGGCGCTCACCTCTACGCCGCTCGTGAGCCGCACCCGGGCAACTTTCCGGAGCGCGGAGTTCGGCTTCTTCGGGGTCGTGGTGAAGACGCGCGTGCAGACCCCGCGGCGCTGGGGAGCCCCCTTCAGCGCGGGAGTCTTCGTCTTGGACTGCTTCGTGGCCCGACCCTTTCGGACGAGCTGCTCGATCGTGGGCACGCGTGACCTCTCGGGCTCGAACGGCGGAGATATCAGGTTACCTGTTCATGTGCCGGTGCCGAGCTGGCTCTCGCCCTCGGCGCTCGCGGGCTCGCTGTCGGCCCCCGCCCCGCCCCCGGGAACGCCACCCGTGGGCCAGGTGAGAGAAACCGGCTCCCCGGGGGTCAATGGCTCCCAGGCGTAGGAAGCCTTCTCGCCGTCGCCGGCGAGGTCGTCGCCACCGGATGTCGACTCGGCTCCGGCGCCCGAGCCCCCGACGTCACGGAGCCACGCGGCGAGGTCCTCGGTCGCCTCGTCGTAGCCATAGCTGCGCAACGACACCCCGGCCGCCTCCGGCAGGTCGACTTGGATCTCGCGGTAGTGGTCCATGCCGGATCCCGCGGGGATCAGCTTGCCGATGATGATGTTCTCCTTCAGCCCGAACAGGCGATCGGAACGGCCCTCGATGGCAGCTTCCGTGAGAACTCGGGTCGTCTCTTGGAACGACGCTGCCGAGAGCCACGAATCGGTGGCCAGAGACGCCTTTGTGATGCCCATGAGCTCGGGGCGGCCCTCGGCCGGTCGCTTCTGCTCTTGGACCAGGTTCCGGTTCGCCTCCGCGAAGACCTGGGCGTCGACCCGCTCACCCGGCAGGAACGGCGAGTCACCCGGCTCGGCAACGAGCACCCGACGGAGCATCTGGCGAACGATCAGCTCGATGTGCTTGTCGTGGATCGAAACACCCTGGTCCCGGTAGACCTTCTGGACCTCTTCCACCAGGTACTGCTGCGTGTCGCGAATGCCCTTCACCTCGAGCAGCTCCTTCGGGTCCTTCGGTCCCTCTACGAGGGCGTCGCCCGCGACCACCTCCTGACCGGCGGACACCTCGAGGTGGGCGCGAGCAGGTACGAGCACCGACTCCTCGGCGCCGTCCTCGGTCACGACCGTGACGCGACGACCACCTTCTTCTTCCTCCACGCGCACGACCCCGGAGTCACGTGCCAGCACCGCGGCGCCCTTCGGCGTACGGGCCTCGAAGAGCTCCACCACGCGGGGAAGGCCGTGGGTGATGTCCTCGCCCACCACGCCGCCCGTGTGGAAAGTCCGCATGGTCAGCTGTGTCCCCGGCTCCCCGATCGACTGGGCGGCGATCACTCCCACCGCCTCACCGAGCTCGATGAGCCGGCCCGTAGCCAGGGACTGCCCGTAGCACATGGTGCAGACGCCATGTTCGGCCTCACACGTGAGAACCGAACGAACCCGGACTCGTGAGACCACCGTGTCGTCACGCAACTTGGCCACCAGCTCGTCGTCGAGAACCGTCCCGGTCGACAGCACCGTCCCGTCCGAGAGCTCGGTGTCCTCTGCGAGCACCCTGCCGTAGGCGCGTGTCTCCAGATAAGAACGCCGACCAGCTTCATCGGGAAAGAGGTCGTCGAGCCAGATGCCTCGGGCGGTGCCGCAGTCGTTGACACGCACGATGAGCTCCTGGGCGACGTCGACGAGTCGCCTGGTGAGGTACCCCGAGTCGGCCGTGCGCAAAGCTGTGTCAGCCAGGCCTTTGCGGGCACCGTGGGTGGAGATGAAGTACTCGAGCACCGACAGACCCTCGCGGAACGACGACTTGATCGGCCTGGGTATCATCTCGCCACGGGGGTTGGACACCAGGCCCTTCATCCCCGCGATCTGGCGGATCTGCTGGGTGTTCCCTCTCGCCCCGGAGTCCACCATCATGTCGAGGGGGTTGAAGGCCATGGAGGAAAGGGTCTTCTCCATGGCCCGGCCCACCTCGGAGGTGGCCGACGTCCAGATCTCGATCTCCTTCTGACGTCGCTCGTCGTCGGTGATGATCCCCCTCTTGAACTGGGTCTCCGCCTTCTCCGTCTCACGCTCGTAGCGCTCGAGGATCGGCTGCTTCTGCGCTGGCGTGCGCACGTCGTCGATGGAGATCGTGAGCCCCGACTGCGCCGCGTAGCGAAACCCGAGGGCCTTCACCCGGTCGAGGCTCTCGGCCACGACGTGCTTCGGCTCGGTGGCACAGATTTCTTCGACTATCGCCCCGATGGGCGTGGAGCGCTTACCGACGACATCGTTCACGAACCGGAAGCCTTTTGGCAGCGCGCTGTTGAACAGCACCCGGCCCGGCGTGGTCGTGATCTCGAGCGTCTCCGCCCCGTCGGTTCCAGACGGCGTCCCGGCGCGCTCACCAGCTCCGGCTCCGCCGGGCTCGACTGACCCGACTGACTCGGTGGAGGACTCAGCGGACGACGAAGAGCCACCCAGCGCTTTGGCGACCGCCGCGTGCAGCGACGAGCCGGGGAACAGACGCAGAACGATCTTGGCGTGCAGGTCCACCACCCGCTCGTCGAGGGCGCGTTCGACCTCGTAGGCGTGGCGGAAGACGAGGCCCTCGCCCTTGGCGCCGTCCACCGCGAGGGTCAGGTAGTACGCACCGAAGACCATGTCCTGGGTGGGCACCGTGATCGGCCTCCCGGTGGCCGGAGACAAGATGTTGTTGGCAGACAGCATCAGGACGCGTGCCTCGGACTGGGCCTCCGAGGACAGCGGAAGGTGGACCGCCATCTGGTCGCCGTCGAAATCAGCGTTGAACGCGGTGCACACCAGAGGGTGCACCTGGATGGCCTTTCCCTCGACCAGCACGGGCTCGAACGCCTGGATGCCCAGGCGGTGCAGCGTGGGAGCCCTGTTCAGCAGCACCGGGTGCTCCTGGATGACGCCTTCGAGCACGTCCCAAACCTGGGGGCGGCGGCGCTCCACCATGCGCTTGGCCGATTTGATGTTCTGAGCCAGCTCCGTGTCGACCAACCGCTTCATGACGAACGGCTTGAATAGCTCGAGCGCCATCAACTTGGGCAGACCACACTGGTGCAGTTGCAGGGTGGGGCCAATGACGATGACCGAGCGCCCCGAATAGTCGACGCGCTTGCCGAGCAGGTTCTGCCGGAACCTGCCCTGCTTGCCCTTCAGCATGTCCGACAGGCTCTTGAGCGGCCGGTTGCCCGGGCCGGTCACCGGCCGACCGCGCCTGCCGTTGTCGAACAGGGCGTCGACCGCCTCTTGGAGCATCCGCTTCTCGTTGTTGATGATGATCTCGGGGGCGCCGAGGTCGAGCAGCCTCTTCAGCCGGTTGTTGCGGTTGATCACACGGCGGTAGAGGTCGTTCAGGTCCGAGGTGGCGAAACGACCACCGTCGAGCTGCACCATCGGCCGCAGGTCGGGCGGGATCACGGGCACGACACCCAGGATCATCGCCCGCGGATCGTTCACACGCCGGCCGTGGTCGTCGCGGCAATTGAACGCCGAGACGATCTTGAGCCGCTTTATGGCCTTCTGCCGACGTTGGGCCGACAACGGCCGGCGGCCGGCGGTGGCGTCGATCGCCTCGCGAAGCTTCGTCTCCTCGACGTCGAAGTCGATGCGGTCGATGAGCCCTGAGATGGCCTCCGCCCCCATCCCCCCCTCGAAGTAATCGTCATATCGGCCCTTGAGCTCCCGCCACAGCAGCTCGTCCTCGATGATCTTGCGGGCGTAGAGGTCGCGGAACTCGTCGAAGGCGCGCTTGGCCAGGTCGATCTCCGCGTCGGTCCGTTCTCGGAGCGCGCCGATCTCCTTCTCCACCAGCCGCTGGCGGGCCTTGAGCTCTGTCTCCTTGGCCCCCTCGCCTTCGAGCTCGGCGAGCTCGGTCTCGAGGGCCTTGAACCGGCGATCGATCTCGAGGTCGCGCTGGCGCTCGAGCTGGGACAGCTCCTCGGCCAGCTCGCCTTCGAGCGCGGGGATGTCCTCGCGACGGCGCTCCTCGTCCACCCAGGTGACGAGGTTGGCAGCGAAGTAAATAACCTTCTCGAGCTGCTTGGCCTTCAGCTCCTCACGCGCCTCTGTGCCCATCAACAGGTACGCGAGCCAGCTCCGTGTGCCGCGCAGGTACCAGATGTGCACCACCGGAGCGGCGAGCTCGATGTGGCCCATCCGCTCGCGCCGGACTTTCGAGCGCGTCACCTCGACACCACAACGCTCGCAGATGATCCCCCGGAAGCGGACGCGCTTGTACTTCCCGCAGTAGCACTCCCAGTCCTTCGTGGGCCCGAAGATCTTCTCGCAGAAAAGCCCGTCCTTCTCCGGACGCAGGGTGCGGTAATTGATCGTCTCGGGCTTCTTGACCTCGCCGTTGGACCAGGAACGGATGGACTCGGCAGTGGCGAGGCCGATCCTCAGCTGGTCGAAGTCGTTCACGTCGAGCATTCTCAGAAGCTCCTCTCCGCGGCGCGGCGCTCGTCCTCCTCGTCCGACCCTCGTTCGGGCCGGCTGATGTCGATGCCAAGCTCCTCGGCGGTCCGGAACACGTCCTCGTCGAGCTCTCGCATCTCGATCTCCTCACCCGTCGTCGACAGCACTTCGACGTTCAGGCAGAGCGACTGCATCTCCTTTATGAGCACCTTGAAGCTCTCGGGGATGCCCGGTTCGGGGATGTTCTCCCCCTTCACGATGGCCTCGTAGACCTTGACTCGTCCGAGCACGTCGTCGGACTTGATCGTGAGCAGCTCTTGCAGCGCATATGCGGCGCCGTACGCCTCGAGCGCCCACACCTCCATCTCACCGAAACGCTGCCCGCCGAACTGCGCCTTCCCCCCGAGGGGCTGCTGGGTGATCATCGAGTAAGGCCCGGTCGAGCGGGCGTGGATCTTGTCGTCGACGAGGTGAGCCAGCTTCAAGATGTACACGTAGCCGACCGATATCGGGTTGTCGTAGGGCTCGCCGGTACGACCGTTGTAGAGAGTGGCCTTGCCGTCGAGACCGATCTGGCGAGTGCCGTCGGCCGAGTCGGGACGCAGTAGCTCGAAGAGCCGGCGTATCGTGGGGTGCCGGCCTGCTTCGTCCTCCTCGTCCCAGTGAGCCCCGTCGAAAGCCGGCGTCGCCACCCAAACAGCGGGCTCGGTGCGCGGGCGGGTCTTGGCACGACCGTCGCTCCCGTTGTGGACGGCGCCGCTTGCAGATCGCGCTCCACCCCTGGGAGCCGCGAAGGCGTCGCCCGGAGCAGAGAGGGCGCTCGTGCCGTCCCCGTCCCAGCCCCAGCGCGCCGCGTAGCCCAGGTGCGACTCGAGCACCTGCCCCACGTTCATCCGGCTGGGAACGCCCAGCGGGTTCAAGATGATGTCGACAGGCGTGCCGTCCGCGAGGAACGGCATGTCCTCTATGGGCAGGATCTTCGAGATCACGCCCTTGTTCCCGTGACGGCCTGCCAGCTTGTCGCCTTCGGAGATCTTTCGCTTCTGGGCCACGTAGACCCGGACTAGCTGATTGACCCCCGGAGGAAGCTCGTGGGAGTCCTCCCGGGAGAAGACCCGCACGTCGATCACCTTCCCGGACTCGCCATGGGGCACCTTCAACGAGGTGTCGCGCACCTCGCGCGCCTTCTCGCCGAAGATCGCCCGCAGGAGGCGCTCCTCGGGAGTTTGCTCGGTCTCGCCCTTGGGGGTGACCTTGCCCACGAGCACGTCCCCGGCGTCGACCTCGGCTCCGATGCGGATGATCCCGCGCTCGTCGAGGTCCCCGAGGATCTCCTCGGAAAGGTTGGGTATGTCACGGGTGATCTCCTCGGCGCCGAGCTTGGTGTCCCGGGCGTCGACCTCGTGCTCCTCGATGTGGATGGACGTGAGTACGTCGTCTCGAACCAGGCGTTCGGAGATGATGATGGCGTCCTCGAAGTTGTAACCCTCCCAGGGCATGAACGCGACCAACAGGTTCTTGCCCAGAGCCAGCTCCCCGTTGTGGGTTGCGGGCCCGTCGGCGAGAACGTCGCCGGTAGAGACCTTCTGGCCTTCGTCCACGACGACCTTCTGGTTGATCGAGGTGTTCTGGTTGGACCGGCGGAACCTGGCCAGCGTGTAGCGCTTGCGCCCGAGATCGCGACCCAGGCGGTCGCGCTGGTTCGCGCGGTACTCGACGCTCACGTTGTCGCCCGACACCTCGGTCACGGTGCCCTCACCCTCCGCCAACAGGACGTCTCCGGCGTCGCGTGCCGCGCGCGCCTCCACGCCCGTGCCGATGTAGGGGGCCTCGGGAACGACCAGCGGCACCGCCTGCTTCTGCATGTTGGCACCCATGAGGGCCCGGTTGGCGTCGTCGTGCTCGACGAAGGGGATGAGGGCGGTGGACACCGAGACGATCTGCTTCGGCGAGACGTCCATCAGGTCGACCTCGGCCGGGGGCACGAAGTCGATCTCGCTCGTAGTCCCGTACGAGGTGGAAGTGGCGCCCACACGGACCCCCGCGCCCTGGGGACCGCGCCGGACGAGCACGCGGTCGACGACGAATCGGTTGTGCGCGTCGAGCTTGGCGTTGGCCTGGGCTATGACGTGCTCCTCTTCCTCGTCGGCTGCCAGGTACACGATCTCGTCGCTCACCCGACCGTCCACCACGCGCCGGTACGGGGTTTCGATGAACCCGTACTCGTTGACCCGGGCGTAGGTGGCCAGGGCCCCGATCAGGCCGATGTTCGGGCCCTCGGGCGTCTCGATCGGGCACATGCGCCCGTAGTGCGAGCTGTGCACGTCACGAACCTCGAAACCGGCACGCTCGCGCGAGAGCCCGCCCGGTCCGAGCGCCGAGAGGCGCCGCTTGTGAGCAAGACCCGAGAGAGGGTTGTTCTGGTCCATGAACTGGCTCAGCTGGCTGGTCCCGAAGAACTCCTTGATGGCAGCGACCACCGGCCGGATGTTGATGAGGGTCTGGGGCGTGATCGCCTCGACATCCTGGGTGGTCATGCGTTCGCGCACGACCCTTTCCATCCTGCTCAGTCCCACACGCACCTGGTTCTGGATCAGCTCCCCCACAGACCTGATGCGCCGGTTCGCGAAGTGGTCCTGGTCGTCGATGCGGTACCCCGCCTCGCCATCCGCCAGGTGGAGCATGTACGTGGCGGTGGCCAGGATCTCCGAGGGGCTCAGCACGCCCTGGTCCGGAGCGGGACGCTCGAGGTCGACGTCTAGCAGCTCGCAGACACGCTCGATCTCCGGACCGAGCTTGCGCTTGAGCTTGTAACGGCCGACCCGGGTCAGGTCATAGCGCTTCGGGTTGAAAAAGGCGTTCTCGAAGTAGCCGCGCGCCGCCTCCGCCGAGAGCGGCTCTCCCGGGCGCGCCCGCTTGTAGATCTCGAGCAACGCCTCCTCGCGGGTCGGAGCGAGGTCGCGTTCACGCTCCCACTGACCTTCGAGGAAGTCGAAGTGGCGCACGAAGCGGGCCAGGAAGGCTTCGTCCTCGTAACCGAGCGCCCGCAGCAAGACGAACAGTGACAAGCGTCGTTTGCGAGCCACGCGCGCCCCGGCCGTGACATCCTTCGACGGCTTGGCTTCGACGTCCAGCTCTATCCACTCGCCCCGGTAGGGGTGGATGGTGCCGGTGACGATCGTCTTCGGGTCGCGGCCGGGCTGGAAGATGACACCGGGCGACCGCACGAGCTGGCTCACCACCACACGCTCGGTGCCGTTGATGATGAACGTGCCCTTGTCCGTCATCATCGGGAAATCCCCCATGAAGACGGTCTGCTCTTTGATCTCACCGGTCTGCGCGTTCATGAACCGCGCCCGCACGAAGACAGGCGCCGCGTAGATCATGTCCTTCTCCTTGCACTCCGCCTCGGAAAACTTCGGCGACGGGCGCAGGTCGGGATCGGTCGGGTCGAACTCCAGCTCGAGGCTCAGCTGGCCGGTGAAGTCCTCGATGGGGCTGATGTCGGCGAACGCCTCGGCCAATCCCTTCTCGAGGAACCAGCGGAAGGATTCCCGCTGGATCGCAACGAGGTCTGGTAAGGGTACGACCTCGTCGAGGTTGGCGAAGCTGAAACGCCCCGGGCTTGTTGACCGTGCAGGCAACGGTCTCCCTCCAAAGTGCGGTGTCGGTCGGTGGGGTCTTGCGGTAATCGTCGGTGGACGGGGGTTCTGGTCGTTTCGATGGTGACGGTGGAGAAGGTGCTGGGGGTGCTGCTGGGGCTACGGGGTAAGGGGCCATACAGCGGGAGCCGGTACTGCGCGCTCGCCGTCTGTCCGCTCTGCTGGGTTCGGGTCATGCGGTCGATTCGGCGGTGCCCGGAGCCTTACGACAGGTCGGGCGATTGTCGGATCGGCGGGTCCCGGTACCGGATCTGTCGGGCGACCGACAGCAGGACCGGGTAGGTGTGACCAGGGCGCGCGCCATTAAGCCGTCGAAAGCAGAGTGACGCGAAGGAAGGGCACGGCAACCGGACAGCATACGCGAGAACGCGCCAAAAAGCAACCCCTGGGTTGCTGCCACAGACAGACTACGGAAGTGCTCGGTCTGCGTCAACCACTTTCGGGCACCCCAGCGCCTGAGGGCACCCGGGGATCACTTCACCTCGACCGTGGCACCGGCCTCTTCGAGCTTGGTCTTGGCCTTGTCGGCATCAGCCTTCGACACTCTCTCGAGCACCGGCTTGGGCGCCGAGTCGACCAAGTCCTTGGCCTCTTTGAGCCCGAGGCTCGTCAGTGCACGGACCTCCTTGATGACCTGGATCTTCTTGTCTCCAGCACTGGCCAGGACCACGTCGAACTCGGTCTTCTCCTCCTCGCCAGCCGCCGGCTCTGCGCCGCCGGCCGCGGGCGCAGAAGCCACAACTACAGGTGCCGCAGCCGTCACGCCGAAGCGCTCCTCGAAGTCCTTCAAGAGCTCCGAGAGCTCGAGCACGCTCAAATTGGCGATCCCGTCGAGGATCTCGTTCTTGGTCAGGGTCTTTTCAGCCACCTTGCCGTCCTCCTTCTGGTCTGGACCTTCTCGATCTAGGCGGTCTCTGAAGCGGCGACGTCGGACTGCGCGGCACCGCCCTTCGGAGCCTGTGGGGCAGCCACAGGCGGTTCTTCTTGCGCGGCGGGGGGCGGTCCGCCACGCTCCTCGATGAGCGCCTGCAGGCCATGAGCGAAGTTTCGGGGAAGTGCTTGGAGCAGACCTGCGAGTTGTCGCAACGGGGCAGCCATGGCGCCGGCGACCCCGGCCAGCAGGACCTCGCGCGAAGGTAGGTCGGCCAGGCGGGCGAGATCCTGGGCCGAAAGAAGCCCCTCGCCGTGGAACCCTCCTTTCACCACCAGGTTGGGGTTCACGCGGCGGTAGTCGCGCAAGGCCTTGGCCACAGCGGTGACCTGTCCCGAGACGAAGGTTATGCCGGTGGGCCCGGACAGCAACGGGTCGAGCAGTTGGTAACGCCCACCTGAGATCGCCAACTTCACCAACGTGTTCTTGTAGACCTTGTACGCGCCGCCCGCAGCTCGAAGCGCGCGGCGAAGCTCGGCCAACTCGCTCACGGTGAGACCGCGATATTCGGTGAGGACGACGGCCGCAACCGAGTCGAGGCGCATGCGCACCTCTTCGACCACTGCGACCTTCTCGGGCCTCGGGCTGTCCATCATCTCCCCTGCTCATCGGTGCACCCCGGTGCAGCGACCTGGCACGTCTCACCGCACAGCCGTGCTCGCCGTCACCGCGGCCACCGAGCAGGGACCGAAGGTCCCGAGGTGGAACGTGGTCGTCGCCTGATCGGGTGGGCCCAGGGCCCCTTCGGCGCCGGTGGCGCAACCGGAGGTCTACGGCGACGGCTCTGTCTGGATTAGCAACGGAGCCTACCCGACGAACGGCCAGGGGCGTGCTAAGCCGGCGTGCCCAGTTCCTCGACCTCGCGGGCCCGGGTGGTATCGATCCTTATGCCCGGGGACATGGTGGACGCGAGGGTGACCGAGCGCAGGTAGCGGCCCTTGGCAGCCGCCGGCTTCACCCGCACGAGCTCCTCGATGACCGTGTGGAAGTTGTCCATCAGCTGCTCACGCGAGAAGGAGACCTTGCCGATGGCGACATGGATGTTGCCGACTTTGTCGGTCCTGTACTCGACACGCCCGCTTTTGAATTCGGCTACTGCCCTGCCCACTTCGGTGGTCACAGTGCCTGTCTTGGGGTTGGGCATGAGGCCGCGTGGTCCGAGCACGCGCCCGAGCTTGCCCACTTGACCCATGAGCACGGGCGTGGCGATGGCGACGTCGAATTCGAGGTAACCACCTTCGATCCGTGCCACCAGGTCGTCGGCGCCGACGACCTCGGCCCCTGCCTCGCGGGCAGCCGCTGCGTCCTCACCGGCGGCAAAGACGACGACGCGGACGCTCCTCCCGGTGCCTGCAGGAAGACTCAACGTCCCCCGTACGATCTGGTCTGCCTTTCGCGGGTCTACCGCCAGCCGCACGGCCAGCTCGACCGTCTCGTCGAACGAGGCGCTGGCAATGTCCTTCAGGAGGTCGACGGCCTCCGCCGGTGAATACAGCCGCTCCCGGTCGAGCCGCTCGAGCGCTGCGGCATACGCCTTTCCTCTGTGCACGTCGGTTCCTCTCTCGTTCTTGCCACTCGTTGCCGACGGCTACCACTCAGCGGGTGACGGCGACACCCATCGAACGCGCCGTGCCTTCCACTTGGAGCTTGGCAGCCTCGAGGTCGTCGGTGTTCAGGTCTGGCAGCTTCACCTTGGCGATCTCCGCGACCTGATCGGCGGTGATGCTCCCTGCCTCCTCACGG
Organism: Acidimicrobiales bacterium; assembly: GCA_050011255.1. Classification (GTDB taxonomy): domain Bacteria; phylum Actinomycetota; class Acidimicrobiia; order Acidimicrobiales; family UBA8190; genus Bog-564. The sequence continues at coordinate 41,184 of JBEKJK010000001.1, read as the reverse complement.
CCGGCAGTCGAGGCCCCCTTCTCCACGCCGGCTGCCTCCCGGATCAGCACCGGAGTCGGAGGGGTCTTCAAGATGAAGGAGAACGATCGGTCCTCGAAGATCGTGATCTCGACAGGAACGACTTGACCGCGCTGGTTCTCGGTCGCCGCGTTGTACTGCCGGCAGAACTCCATGGTCTGCACGCCGTGGGGCCCCAGCGCGGTGCCGACCGGAGGCGCGGGCGTGGCGCCCCCGGCGGGTAGCTGGATCTTCACGACTGTCAGAATCCTCTTCTTCGGCGGCACGGGGCGATGACCTCCTGTCGGGACGTTCCAGAACCTGTCTGCCTACTCAGAGCTTTGCGACCTGGCTGAACTCGAGTTCGACCGGGGTCTCGCGGCCGAAGATGTTGACCAGAACCTTCAGCTTGAACTGGTCCTCGTTGATCTCGTCTATCTGCCCCGAGAAGTCGGCGAATGGACCCTCGCGCACGCGAACGGTCTCGCCGACCTCGTACTCGAGCCTGGGCCGAGTCTTCTTGGTCGGCTCGGGGCCACCTTCCACCTTCACCTGCAAGATGCTCTCCACCTCGCGGCGCGACAGCGGAGTGGGCTTCGTCCCCGGACCGACGAACCCAGTGACGCCCGGGGTGTTGCGGATCACCGACCACGAATCGTCGTCGAGATCGCAGCGGGTGAGCAGATAGCCGGGGAACACCTTCTTCTGGACGATGACCTTCTTGCCACTCTTGAACTCGACGACGTCCTCCATGGGAATGACGACCTCGAAGATCCTGTCCTCCATGTTCATCGACACGATCCGGCTCTCGAGGTTCGACTTCACCTTGTTCTCGTAGCCCGCGTAGGTGTGCACCACGAACCATTGGCCCGGACGGTCGTAGGGGCTCTCGACGAAGACCTCGGGCTCCCCGTCGTCTTCGCCCAGCTCCCCGTCGTCTTCGCCCAGCTCCCCGCCGGTCTCGCTCAGCTCCTCACCGGTCTCGGCGACCGGGTCCAGCCCCTCGTCGACCACCACGGTGCCCTTGTCCAGCCCCTCGTCGTCCACCACCGTGCCCGGGTGGGATTCGGAGCCCTCGGGCTCTGTGAGCAGTTCGCTCATGACCTGCGACTCACGACTTGAAGAGGAAGATCACGGCGTGCGAAAACGCGTAGTTCAGGACGAAGATCAGGCACACGAGCAGGACCAGGGTGATGAAGACCACCGTTGCGGAATTGACGACCTCAGGGCGCGTGGGCCACGCCACTTGTCGCAGCTCGGAGCGCACCTCCCGCGCGAACTCCACGACCCGACCCGCAGCCGACATCTCCGGTTGCACCTGCGGGCGAGGCTTCGTAGGTGCCTGGCGCCGGACCGCGGGAGATCCGTCGGCCTCCATTTGACCCTGGCGCTGCATTATGCGCTTCATCTCTCGGTTCACGGCTTCGCACGCCTTTCGACTGCGCACCTCTTGGCGGGAAGGTAATGGCAGGGCAGGAGGGACTCGAACCCCCAGCCGCCGGTTTTGGAGACCGGTGCTCTACCAGTTGAGCTACTGCCCTCTGGCAGCTCGGGCACCATCACCGCCCAGCCGGCCTTCGGGGACCCGATGAGAAAGGTTACCCCGTTCCACAGGCGAACTGCGGCGCCCCCGCCGCGGACAAGGCCCTCACCGGTCGCTGGCCGTGCCTAAATCGTCCCTTCGGTCCGAGGGCGCTCTCCAACCCCCCTAGCGGGTCTCTTTGTGGAGGGTGTGGCGACGGTCCCAGCGACAGTACTTGTTCATCTCGATGCGCTCCCGGTCGTTCTGCCGATTCTTCATCGTGATGTAATTGCGCCGTTTGCACACCTCGCACGCCAGGGTGACTTGCACACGCTTCTCGTTCTTCGCCATCGTCGCTCCTGCTCCTGCTCCTGCTCAACATCTCGGGCGGGGCGACCGGGGGGCCGCTCCCCAGGCTTGTAGCGGCGGCGGGACTCGAACCCGCGACCCCACGATTATGAGCCGTGTGCTCTGCCAACTGAGCTACGCCGCCGTATCGCTTACGCCTACGACACCCCTGTGCGCCTCCACCTGCTCCAGACGGTGGGGTCCCAACCCCCCTGCCGGGCCGTCGGTGAGCCCCCTGTCGGAATCGAACCGACGACACCAGCCTTACCATGGCTGTGCTCTACCGACTGAGCTAAGGGGGCCGGCACGGCACTTGCCGCAGCGTCGCAGCATACAGCCATACGGTCCCTCGCCCACTCTCTGCCGAAGTGCGGCCCGCCAGTACCATCCATCGGATGCAGGTCCGCTTGGCGCACGCGGGCGACGCCGAGGCGATCCGTCACATCTACAACGCGCAAGTGATGGAATCGACGGTCACCTTCGACCTCGAGCCGCGCACCGTACACGCCCAACGTGCTTGGATCGCTCGGCATCAAGGCGTGCACCCCGCGCTCGTCGCCGTGGAGGGCCCGGAGGTGTGCGGCTTCGGCTCGCTATCGCCGTTTCACGACCGTGCGGCCTATGCCACGACGGTGGAGGACTCGGTGTACGTCGAAGAGGACTGGCGCGGCCGCGGTGTAGGCCGCATGCTGCTCGAAGAGCTGGTGCGCTTGGCGACCGACCAAGGCTTCCACACGGTGATCGCGAGGACCACCACCGACAACACACCCTCCATCGCTCTCCACCAGACCTGCGGATTCGCCCTCGTCGGCATAGAGCGCGAGGTCGGTCGTAAGTTCGGTCGTTGGCTCGACGTAGCCATCCTCCAGAGGATGCTTCAGGGGGCCTCTTGACTGACCCGACGAGGCTCACGCGTTCGCGGCGCTCGGATCAGCCCGGTGGACCTTGTCGGTACGCCGGCCGTCCACTTACCTCGGCTTGACTCGATTCGGGCGTCTGCTCAGGCGCCGGCGTAGTCGAGGCCGCGCGCCGGCTCGCTCATCTGCCCTCCCGGACCGTCGCCACGTCGGCGCCAGCGGGGAAGGAACCGCTCTCGGTCGAACGGGGTGAGCGGAACCGTGAGGATCCCGAGGCACACGAGCAGCGCCAGGGCCACGCTCAACGGGTTTGCGTGCAGCAGGTCCCACACCAGCTGCCGGCCACCGGGCAGGCCCACCAGGACCGAGAACACCGAGAGCCCGATGATGAGCGAACGAATCCTGCCGATCGCGACCGGGGTGAGAAGCAGAAGGCCCCACGACAGATACCACGGCTGGACCACTGGGCCGAGCACCACCACGAGCAGCATCGTGAGCCCCATGGCGCGAAGGGCACCAACCTGGTCACAGCGCAGCAACAACCGCACTCCCACCACTGCCGCCGTGCCGAGCCCGAGGACGCGCGTCACCGACAACACGCTGTGGAGCGAGACGCCCACCCCCACCAGGTGCGCCAGGTCGGTGAGCAAGATTCCGGCACCCGTCGCAGGCGCCACCCATGAGCGGACCGTCCCGGGCGTCGCCAGGTTCAGCACCCAGCTCCAACCGAGTCCTGTGACGAGAGTCAGCGCCCCCATGACCGCGCCGGCCACCAATCCGGCGGTGACCACCGGGCGGACGCGGGCGCGAAGCGGCAGGCCGGTGCCCGTCCATTCCCAGGCGATGTAGAGGATCCCGAGGGCGGCGGGGACCTTCACCGCGGCGGCGAGCGAGCAGAGCACGATGCCGGCCACGGGTCTACCGCGTTTGGCAACCGCCAGGCCGGCCAGCATCAGGCCGAGCATCAAGGCGTCGTTGTGGGCGCCCCCTACGAGGTGCAGGATCGTAACCGGGTTCAGCACCGCCAGGGTGAACACGTACGCCGCGTCTCGCCCCATGCTGCGGGCGAGCGTAGGGATGCTCGCCGCGATCAGCCCTACGCCACCGAGCGCGAGCAATCGCAGCAGCAACAGATCGGGCACCTCATGGTGAAACGAGATGCTGGTGAGAATCCCGTCGAGCTGCATGAACAGAGGTCCGTAGGGAGCGGGGGTGTTCAACCAGAGCTTGTCCACCAACGTCACCGACGGAGCCCCACCGAGGACCCCAGGACCGAAGTGGTAGGGGCTTATGTGGTGGCTCATCATCTCGCCCTGGGCCACGTAGCTGTAGACGTCTCGGCTGAAAAGCGGAGGCGCGAGCAGCAGAGGGAGTGTCCACAGAGCGAAGACTCCTACGAGCTTGCGCACGGGCACTCCCTGCAACTGGGAGGTGGTGCGTATGAGGCTGTACCAGGCACGCACGAGAAGCACCAGCCCCCCGTAGACGGCCACGAGCCCGAGGAAGAGGCCGTGCGTAGAAGGTTTCGCTCCCGAGGCAGGCACTCCGAAGAACCACGCGCCAGCCTGCTTCAGCACGAAAGGCGAGCGCTGCTGGGAGACCCCGGCCGTGATGGCCGTGATGGCTATGCATCCGAGGATCGCGGGGCGCACCAGAAGGCGTGAGCCGTCGCCGGCAAGCGAAACGGGGGGGATGTCAGGACCGACGAGAGCGCTGAAGGGCCAGTGCGACCGCACCGCCTCGTCCCACTCGGTCAACCGGTCGAGAACTCTGCCCACGGCGGGCGCTACGGCCAGCCTGCGAGCGGATCCGCGCACCAGGCGCTCGAAGAACCCACGAAGGTTGCCACGAAGATCGGTCTTGGTCGCTTCGCCAATCACCTCGGACCCATCAACTCGGATTTGGAACCTCAGGTCAAAGGTAGACCACCCGGCTACCTCCGCAGGGCCGGCCCGTCAACGAGCTCCTGTCAGAGACGGGGACTCCTCGTAAGGGCATTGTAACGACGTGCTTTCCAAAGGCAAGTCGGTGGAACCAACGCGTCGACATCGGGGTGTGGGACGGGCTGTGGGCCGGGAAGGATTCGAACCTTCGTAGGCAATGCCGGCAGGTTTACAGCCTGCTCCCTTTGTCCGCTCGGGCACCGACCCGGATCGACGTTACCGCGAGGACCACACGACGCGTCGAAGGCGCTACTCGGAGGCGACGCTCAACCGGCGAGCTGCGGAGGCCGAAGGCACGCGAAGGACGGCATTAGGGTGTCGCTCATGCCGACCTTCGACGTCGTCTCCGAGGTGGACATGCAGGAGGTTCGAAACGCGGTGGACCAGGCCAATCGCGAGGCCGGAACACGCTTCGACTTCAAGGGCACCGATTCTTCGGTCGAGCTAGGCGCCGGGGAGCTCGTTCTTCGCTCGACCACCGAGGATCGCCTTCGCGCCCTTCACCAGGTACTCGAGGAGAAGCTCGTCCGCAGACAGGTCTCGCTCAAGGCCTTCGAGGACAAGAAGATAGAAGAGGCGGCGAAGGGAACGGCCCGCCAGCACATCGAGATCCACGCGGGCATATCCGCTGACAACGCCAGGCGAATAAACAGGTTCATCAAGGACATGAACCTGAGGGGTGTCGCCTCGCAAACTCAGGGCGCCCAGGTTCGGGTGTCTTCGAAGAAACGTGACGATCTACAGGCCGTGATCCAAGCGCTCAAGGAAGGTGACTTCGGCATCGCGCTCCAGTTCACCAACTTCCGCGACTGACGCGCCCTCGACGGCGATCTGCCCACCCACCGAGGCGACCTCCGGCTGATCCGACACGAACACCTGTGCCGCGCCGGCGATGGTCGCCTCGCTGGTTGCGATGCGAACGATGTCTGCTTCGCCAGGCGTTTCGACCACCGGGCGGTGACGGAAGATCTGCTCGAAGAGCAGGAACTTCCCGACCCAGAGCACACCGTAGGCAGCCAAGTTCGCGCCCAGGACGATCACCGTGTGCCCGAAGTGGTGAAGATGATGCGAGTTGCTGAAATCGCGGGCCAGAGCGGCCGCCCAGGTGGACAGCGCTAGACCGGCGAACGAAGCCAGCCAGAACGGAAGGACCTCCTTCACCATGTGCGAGCGCCCTGCCTTGCCCCACGCCCACCGGCGGTTCAGGTAGTAAGAGGGCACCGTCGCAACCGCGTTTGCAAAGATGGCGGACGGCACCTCCGACCACAGGTGAACCAAGCCGAACACGATGCCCAGAACCCCTAGAGACACGATGGTCGAGACCACCGACACCATCGTGTAACGGACGATCTTCTTGCCAGAAGGGGTCTCGTACACGCGCCAAAGGCGCTCGAAGCTCTCCGCGAGCGTGCCGGCCATCTACGCCACCTTACCCCCGCATCGTGGCCGGACCCTGCTCGTGAAGCTCCAGGTGCTCTCTCAGGAGGGCGACTCCCCTGGACAGTTCCCGGAGCCACGGAAGGCTCGTCCCCGGTCGTTCCTCGCCGGTCGTGAAGGTCGCGACGGGTGGGCGCTTGCGAACGACCCGCAAGTGCCTGGAATGATGTCCCCGTGGGTGAGGCGCTGGACTCCCTGGTGAAGCTGCTGGACATCGAGCCGATCGAGGTCAACATCTTCCGGGGCGTCGGACCCGAAGAGCGCCGCTTGCGTATCTTCGGGGGCCAGGTAGCAGCTCAGTCGCTCATGGCAGCCGGACGCACCGTGGGGCGGGGCCGAGTCCACTCGCTGCACTCGTACTTCTTGCGTCCCGGCGACCCGAAGGCCCCGATCCTCTACGAAGTCGATCGCATCCGCGACGGCCGGTCGTTCACCACGCGGCGGGTCGTGGCGATCCAGCACGGGGAAGCGATCTTCAACATGGCGACGTCGTTTCACGTCGACGAGGAAGGCCCTCTCGCCCATCAGGTGCCCATGCCCGAGGTGCCCTCGCCCGACGAGCTGAAACCCCTCTCGGAACGGCTCGAACCCTTCCGTGACCAGCTGGCGGATTGGTTCGCGCGCCCCCATCCCATCGACCAGCGTCACGTCGGCGAGCTGCCGTGGATCGCCCACGAGGGCCGTGAGCCCGTCCAGCGGCTGTGGATCCGGGCTGACGGAACGCTCGGCGACGACCCGCTCCTCCACGCGTGTGTTGCCGTCTACGCCTCTGACATGTCGTTGTTCGACACCATGCTTGCTCCGCACGACGTGCAATGGCACGCCTCGGAGTTCATGGGAGCCAGCCTTGACCACTGCATGTGGTTCCACAGGCCGTTCCGGGCAGACGAATGGCTGCTGCACGACATGGACAGCCCTAACGCCTACGGTGCGAGGGGCCTCGCTCGTGGCTTTCTGTTCGCTCGCGACGGGACGCTCGTCGTCTCCATGGTCCAAGAGGGTCTCATGCGTGTCATCGCCCGCCCCGCGCCCTAACCGCACCGCCGACCGACCACGCCGGGCCCGCAGCTGCGAGTCCGGCCAAACGGACGGTCAGCGATCCTCCATCGGCACGTAGTCGCGCCGGTCCGAACCGACGAACAGCTGCCGGGGACGGACGATCTTGGCGTCCTGCTCGAGCAGCTCCTGCCAATGCGCAAGCCATCCGGAGGTCCGGGGAATGGCGAAGAGGACCGGGAACATCTCGAGGGGAAAGCCCATGGCCTGGTAGATGAGCCCCGAGTAGAAGTCGACGTTCGGGTAGAGCTTACGGCTCGTGAAGTACTCGTCCTCCAGCGCGACCTCCTCGAGCTTCAAGGCGATGTCGAGGAGAGGGTTCTTGCCGGTCACGGCGAACACCTCGTCGGCAGTGCGCTTGATGATCTTGGCCCGGGGGTCGTAGCTCTTGTAGATGCGGTGGCCGAACCCCTGCAGACGACCGTGGCCGGTCTTGACCGAGCTGATGAACGCGGGCACGTTCTCGATCGACCCGATCTCGCCGAGCATGCGGATCACAGCCTCGTTGGCTCCCCCGTGGCGAGGGCCGTAGAGAGCCGCGCAGGCGGCCGCACAGCACGAGTAGGGGTCTGCGTGGGCAGAACCCAGGATCCTCATGGCCGTCGTGGAGCAGGCCTGCTCGTGGTCGGCGTGGAGGATGAACAGGATGTCCAGGGCTCGCGCCAGAGCGGCGTTCGCTTCGAAACGCGGCTCGGCCACCTTCCACATCATCGAGAGGAAGTTCGAACAGAAGCCGAGAGAGTTGTCCGGATAGACGAAAGGCATCCCCACGCTGAAACGGTGGGCAGCCGCGGCGAGGGTGGGCGTCTTGGCGATCACACGGATGATCTGGCGCCACCGCGAATCGGGGTCGAAGATGTCCTTGGCCTCGAGGTAGAACGTGGACAGAGCCGCCATCGCGGATACGAGGATCCCCATGGGGTGGGCGTCGTAGTGGAAACCCTCAAGGAACCGCTTGCGCACGTTCTCGTGGATGAACGTGTGGTAGGTGATCTCGTGGCGCCACTTGTCGAACTGCTCGGTGGTGGGAAGTTCGCCGTGCAGCAGCAGGTAGGACACCTCCAGATAGTTCGACCGCTCGGCGAGGTCCTCGATCGGGTAGCCGCGGTAGCGAAGGACACCTCTTTCCCCGTCTACGAAGGAGATGGAGCTCTCGCAGGTGGCGGTGGAAGTCAGACCGGGATCGAAGAACGTGATGCCTGGCAGGACCTTCTGCCACTCGCTGGCCGGTATACCCCCGTGACGGATCGGGATCTCGAGTTGATTGCCCGTTCGGTTGTCGGTGATGGTGATGCTCTCTGCCACGACGCTCGGGTCCTCCTGGGTAAGGTTGGATGAATCCTACGGTGCACAGGACATTGCAGCCACACGCGGCTGCCGCTTGCTGCAGCGCTGGGACGTCGGCGCCTTGGAGCCTTCGTCCCGCTCTTCTTCCCGGGCTGTTACCCCGCTCAGCTTGCTGGGGCTTCTTTCCCAGCTCAGCTTGCTCGCGCTTGTCACCCAGCTCGGTTCCTCGGCTTCTTTCCCCGCTTGTCCTCCGCCCGCGTTCTCGGCCCAGCTCGTGAGGTCCTCGGCACACGGATGACCTTCTCGATCAGAGACGGCGACATGCCAGCCGATCGGCTGGGATCGCCTGAATAGACCGCGGTGATCGCGTGCACGTCGGCAGCCGTGTAGAGCACAGAACAGGTCGCCTCACCGTGGCTCACCGGTTGGGCGCTACATGGACCGATCGGCAGGCCGTCGTCGTCGAACGCTACGGTTCCCGATGCCGCGGGCAGGCCCGTCGACGACGCGGACACGCTTGCCGTATAAGTCACCGTCTTGCCCACTGTGACCGCGCTGGCCGACGGCAACACCGAGATGATCGTGACCGCTTTGTCCACCACCACCGGGAACGACACGACTGCCGCACTCGCAGGCGTTGCCGGCGTGGCTGTGACACGAAGCGCGTAGGACGCCCCTGGGACGACGGCCAGAGCGGGAAGCAGCAACGCCACCGCGCTGCCCGCCGCGATGTCGACCGTTTCCTGGAGAGAGGAGGCGCTCTGAGTGCCGGAGGCTACTGAAGCCGCCACCTCCACGCGCTGCTCGTCCACGTTGCCCTGGTCGGCCACGACCACGCGTACGCGCAGCGAGGAAGTCGGCGGGACGAGGATCCCCCCCGCCGAGCGCTGCGACGGTGCCGGCACCGTGTCGGTGGTCGTGACAGCGAGGCGGTGGGCGGCTGCCAAGGTGGGCGACCCGGTTACGGCCGCCACGTAGTCGCTGAGGGCTCCCGGTGCCCATAACGACGGATCCGACACCCATGCCGACACGACGAGACGAGCAGAGCCCGCCGCCTGACGAAGTGACCTCCTGCACGTTTCCCACAAGACGTCGTCCGATTCGAGCGAGGTTCCCACCGAACTCATGGACCTGACCGCGTCCGCCTCGTCAGCAGCTCGTGCTCCGGTTCCGGTCCTTCCGCCGAGCACTCCCTCGAGGGTGCTGCGCAGGTCCGCTAGCGCCCGGGCTCTCCCGTCGATGGACCGTGCGCAATCGGAACTCGCTGCGGCTGCGGGAACGGGGGTTGTGATCGCGTTGAACCGACCAGCAAGAACCTCGCTCGAAGAGGCCAGCGCGTCAAGTTCCGAAAAGAACTTTGCTCGGCCGAGAGTCGGACCCTCTCGCAACAACGTCGCCAGATCGGTGCCAGAGGAGTTCGAAGAAACAACCAGAGGCGCAACCAAAGCCGCGTAACCGCGGTCCACCGTCCTGCGGTAAGAACTTGACGCGGGTGAAACCTGCGACACGGTCCCGATCGCCAGGACGACCACGACCGCAGTGCCACCGGCGAGGACGAGGGCCGGAAGCAGTCTTCGCTTGAACGCGCGCCGACGTCGGAACCGACGCCTCTTCCCGACCATTGGAGCACCTTAGAACGTGCATGTCAGGCCACGGCAGGCCCGGCCCGACTCAGTCGACGACAAGACCAGAGGTGGTCCTGAGAACGCTTGCAGTTCGACGCCAGTCGACCGTGGCCCCTATGGCGTTCATGTCCACCCGGGCGCGGTGACGATCTACCACGGCCAACAGTGCCCTGATGGTCGAAGCCTCCAACAGGTGCGGCAGTAACCCTAGGTCGAGCAGCTTCGTGTGCGCCGCACGGTAGTAGTGCTCTTCCTTCTCGACACGCGGGTCCTCGACCTCCTCGACAACCACCTTCCCGGGGTAGGCCTCGATCACGAGGTCTGCCATCTGCATCACCGAGAACGTCTCCGTGAACTGGTTGAACACCCTGTACTCGCCCTGCGCCGCCGGGTTGAGCAATGCCAGCTCCACACAAGCCAGGGTGTCACGAATGTCGAGCACGCCCCGGGTCTGACCACCCCGTCCGTAGACCGTGAGGGGATGATCCACAACGGCTTGCACACAGAACCTGTTCAACACGGTCCCGAAAACCCCGTCGTAGTCGAAACGCGTCGCGAGGTCGGGGTGCACCGTGGTCTCGTCGGTCTCCTGGCCGTAGACGACACCCTGGTTCAGGTCCGTCGCCCGAAGCCCCCAGATCCGGCAGGCGAACTGGATGTTGTGACTGTCGTGGACCTTCGACAGATGGTAGAAGGACCCTGCCTGCTTCGGGTATGGCAACACATCGGTTCGGCCCTTGTGCGTGATCTCGATGAACCCTTCCTCGATGTCGATGTTCGGGGTCCCGTATTCACCCATCGTCCCGAGCTTCACGAGATGGATCGACGTGTCACGCTCCGCTATCGCGTACAGCAGGTTCAAGGTCCCCACCACGTTGTTGTACTGGGTGTAGACAGCGTGCTGCCTGTCGATCATCGAGTAGGGCGCGGAGCGCTGCTCGGCGAAGTGGACGACCGCCTCGGGTTCGAACCGGTCGAGGGTTCGCTCGACGAACGGGGCGTCCGTGAGGTCCCCGACGAACGCCTCGATTCGCAGCCCGGAGACCTGCTCCCAGACTCCCAACCGGTGGTGGAGCTGACGTATCGGCACGAGGCTTTCCACACCCATCTCGTGGTCGTACTGACGCCGAACGAAGTTGTCCACGATGCCCACGTCGTGTCCACGCTGAGACAGATGCAGCGCGGTCGGCCACCCGAGGTAGCCGTCGCCACCGAGCACAAGAATCCTCACCCTTGCGACCTCCTCTCGCGAACCGATCCGGTCGCCGTATCGGGCATCACGCGGTCCTATAGAGGATGGACCAAGAACCTGGGAGGAGCCTGGGAAGCGTCACAGAACGCCCTATGAGAACGTGAACATGTGAAGAACAGCGGTTTCGTCCGTCAGGACGGGTTCCCGTCAGGACCCTGCCTTTGTGGCAAAGGAGGGGATTGGTACCCTGGCGGCGCCCGCAGCCCCGGGGCTGACGAGCCCGGATCTGCGCAACGAGAAAGGGTCTCGACGTGCCCCGGTTCCTACCTGTGACAGCGGCGTCACCCCACGCGCACCTGTGCGCGGCGATGATCGCTTCGGGCTCGTCCAGCGCCGTTCACCTGCCGATCAGCATGTTCCAGGCCGTCGTCCTCGGGATCCTCCAGGGTGTGAGCGAGTTGTTCCCGGTTTCGAGCCTGGGCCACACCGTGCTCTTCCCCTCCCTGTTCGGGTGGCATTCGGTGGTGAAGGCGCAGTCCAACCCCGAGTCGCCCTGGCTCGCCTTCTTGGTCATGCTCCACGTGGGAAGCGCGATAGGCCTGCTCATCTACTTCTGGCGGGACTGGGTCCGAATTATCAGCGCCTGGTTCGCCACCTTGGTCAAGAGACGGGTCGAGACGCCGACCGAACGCCTGGCGTGGCTCATAGTCGTGGCCAGCATCCCCGCAGGGTTACTCGGGCTCCTCCTCGAGCACCCGGTGCGCGTAGCCCTCGCTAAACCCGAGGCAGCGGCGTTCTTCCTCATGGTCAATGGCTTCATACTTCTCGCGGCAGAACGCCTCCGGCGCCGCTCCGAGGTGAAGATCCTGGCCGCCCGCTACGGCGCCACAGAAGAGGGCAGCCGCGAGCTGGACACCCTCGACTACAAGGAAGCGGGCTTGATCGGCGTGGCACAGTCCACGGCACTGATAGCGGGGATAAGCCGCGAGGGTGTCTGCATGACGGCCGGGCTCGTGCGGGGCATGGATCACGAGGACTCGGCCCGTTTCGCCTTCCTGCTCGCGACCCCGATCATCCTTGCAGCAGGCCTCTTCAAGTTCTCCGACCTGACAGGCCCTCTGGGCAACGGGGTGCGCGGGCAGGCTCTTGTTGCCGCCGTCTGTGCGGCTGTCACTGCGGTCTTCTCGGTGCGCTTCCTCATGAACTACTTCAAGACGAGGACTCTCACGCCGTTCGGCATCTACTGTCTTCTGTTCGGCTTGACGATGGCCATCGTCGCCGCCGTCAACTGAGAGGCGACCTCCTGCGCAAAGGCGCCACCTTGTTGTGGATCGGTTTTCGGACCGAACTGATCCATCTCCCGCTACCTCCCGAGAGGCCGCCGTAAGTAGAGTGAGCGAGATGGCGCCGTCGTGCGCCGCTTGCACGCGAACGCCGGAACGGAGGGCTCGGTCTTGCGGCGACGACCGAAGGACACAGCACCCGGGCCGGGTCGCAGAGCCGTCTCGGAAGCCACCCCGTGGTTCTCCGAACCCGCGAAGCCCGACCTGGTCGACCTCACCGTGGTGCTCCCCTTCTACAACCCAGGTATGCACATCGAGAACACTGTGGCCCGCACCGTCGAGGTGCTCAGTCGCACAGGCGCCTCCTTCGAAGTCGTGGCGGTCAGCGACGGTTCCACCGACGGGAGCGAGAAGCTGCTCGAGGGGGTCTTCCCGAACCTGGTGTCGCTGGTAGTGCTGCCCAGCCGGGGCGGCAAGGGCCTGGCGGTGCGCCAAGGGCTGCTGAGTGGGCGGGGTCGATACCTGGGTTTCATCGACGGCGACGGAGACGTACCACCCGATCTGCTGGCCGATTTTCTCGAGGTGGTGGCCACCGAGCGTCCCGACGTCGTCCTGGGCAGCAAGCGACACCCCCGCTCGGAGGTGGTCTACCCGGTGGCCCGCAGGCTCTGCTCGTGGGGCTACCAACAGCTCGTCCGAATGCTCTTCCGTCTCGACGTGCACGACACGCAAGCTGGGATCAAGCTCGTCCGGCGCGAGGTGCTGGCCGACGTGCTGCCCGCGATGGTCCAACAGGGTTACGCCTTCGACCTGGAGCTCCTGGTGGTGGCCCGGCACCTGGGACACGAGCGCCTCGTGGAGGCACCGGTGCGCATCGGCCGCCGCTTCTCGAGCACGATCTCGCCACGGGTGGTGGCACAGATGCTGGGCGACACATTCGCCATCTGGTGGCGCCTCCACGTCCTCCACGCCTATGGACCGCCACGGGCACGAGAACGCGAGGAGACACCGCTCAGCGCCACACCCGGGCCATAGCATTCGCCCAGTCATGGGCGACTTAGACGATGCCGGCGCCGAACAGGTCCCCGCTCAGCTGCTCGCCGCCGTTGCCGAGGCGAAGGGGCGCGACCGGTTGGCGCCGGTCACGGTGGTCACCTCCTCCGGCTACGCGTCGGTGTTCGTGCGGCACGCGCTTGCAACGGGGGACGACACGAGCACCTACAGGGGAATCGCCAATGTCAACGCCACGACGCTGGAAGGGCTTGTGCACTCCCTGGGCGTCCCCTTGCTCGCCTCACGCGGGTTGAGGCCGGCCTCGGCTTCGATCCGCCTGGAGGCCCTTCGGACCGAGGCGCTCGGCGGCGGCGGCTGGCTCGGGCACTTCGCCGAGCATCCGCGCGCCCTGGGCGCGCTCGAACGAGCGCTCCACGAACTGCAGCGCTGCCCTCCGGCAGTACTCGAGGCCATCGGGCAAACGAACGCTCAGAGTGACACTCTGGTCTCGCTCCTGCGAGCTGTGCGGAGGCGTCTACGCGCTCGCGGCTTCGCCGACGAATTCGACGTCGCGTGCGCCGCCCTGGAGGCCGTTCGCGCCGGAGGGACCTCCACGAACGAGCTCGGCACGTTGCTCACCTGGCAACTGGGTCGCTGCCCCCGGCCCGAAGCGACCGCCCTGCGGCACCTGGGGGCACGCGACATCGACGAGGGTGCCGACGTGCCCGCCGAACTCGCCACCTTCTGCGAGGTCCGCCCGTGTGCCGACACGGACGAGGAGGCCCGCACCGCGGTCCGCGCCGTGCTAGGCGCAGCAGAGAACGGCGTCTCGTTGTGGCGCCAGGCAATCTTCCACCCACCGGGAGCCGGTTACGCGCGCCTGGTCCACCAACACCTCGCCGCATCGGGACTCACGACGAACGGACCTGGCGTACGGTTCCTCGACCGGTGCGCCACGGCCCGAGCGCTACTCGGCCTCCTGGAGCTTGCCGGTGGTGACTGGGAGCGCAATCAGGTAGCGACGTGGTTCACGAGCGCGCCGGTCGTCGCCGGGCCTCAGGGTCGTCCCGTACCCGCCAGCAGGTGGGACGCGCTGTCCGCTGCGGCCGGGGTGATCCGTGGTGCGAGACAGTGGAGCGAACGCCTCGCCCGCCGTGCGTCTAACCATGACGCGGACGCAACAGAAGCCGAGACCATGTCGGAGTTCGTCTCGGGCCTGATCTCGCGCACCACACCCCCGGGTGGAACTTGGACCGATCACGCCCGGTGGGCGGCCGACCTCCTGGACCGGTACCTCGACCCGGAGGCCTCCGCCGATCCCTGGCCTGCAGGTGAGCTGGCCGCCGTGGCGCAGGTGCGCGGGCTCGTGGAGTCACTCGGTGATCTCGACCAGGTGTCGGAAGGGACCGATCTGACCTCGTTCCGCCTCACGCTCAAAGTCCTGCTCGAACGGACCGACATCGACAAGAGGGAGCCGGGTGGAGGTGGCTTCGGTGACGGAGTGTTCGTGGCGCCTTTCGGTGCCTCGCGGGGTCTGCGCTTTCACCAAGTCGTCGTCTGCGGACTGGCCGACGAGCTGGTGCCAGGACCCACAGGAGTCGACCCCCTGCTGGGTGAAGACATCCGGCTGTCGGACACCTCGGGCACGCTTCGTACCCGGGTGACACGTCACGAGGAGCTGCGCGACGACCTCGCACACGCAGTTGGCGCTGGCACCAGTCGTCGCGTGGCCACCTTGCCCAATTGCGACCCCCGCACCGGTCGATCGCACTCCCCCTCGCGGTGGCTGCACACTCTGGCCCCCTCGAGCACGCCCTGGCGCCCTGTGGACTCTTTCGCCGCCGGGATCGCGGGCTCGGGCCCCGCCCTCTCGGGACCCGATCTCGAGCTGCGAGCGCTGGAGCGGTGGGTCAGCTGCGGCGGAACGGCGGCACGTTCACCCGTCGCCCAGGCCGATCCACGACTTGCGGCAGGCTACGAAGCGATCACCGGCAGGGCGGGTTCCGACTTCACCCGTTTCGACGGGTCGGTGGGAACTGGGATGGTGTCGCCGTTCGACCCCGATACCCCGGTCTCGGCCACCAGGTTCGAGACCTACGCACACTGCCCTCGTCGTTACCTGCTTGAACGGACGTTGCGAGTCTCCAGACGCGTCCTCCCAGAGGAACTGTGGCGGATCGAGCCGGTCGAGCGCGGGAGCCTGGTGCACGCGATCCTCGAGGAGTACGTGGCGGAACGAATAGCAGGTGCCGGGCGATCGCTCGAGCGCTTGCTCACGATCGCCGGCAATCATCTGGACGAGACCGAGGCGAGCGGTCTGGTCGGCAAGCGCTTGTTGTGGAGGATGGACCGCGCTGCGATCCTGCGAGAGCTCCGGCGTTTCCACTGCGAGGAAGGAGACCTTCGCCCGCTCTCGGTCGAGTCTGCCTTCGGTATCGACGAGACTGACGCCCCGCCGGTGACGATCCCCCTGGAGGACGGACGCGAGGTTCGCTTCAGGGGAAGCGCTGACCGGGTCGACCGAACGCCCTCGGGCCACCTCGTGGTCTCCGACTACAAGACCGGCAGGCAGAGCAGGCTGAGTGCCCTGTTGCGTGATCCGGTCGCCGCCGGCACACTCTTGCAACTCCCGCTCTATGGAATTGCGGCGCGCGCGCGCTTCGGGACCGAAGACGGCGGTCTCGTGCACGCGCGTTACTGGCTGCTGTCGAGCGAACGCAGCGCCCCCTGCTACCACCTGGTTGTGACCGAAGAGGTCGAAGAGCGCTTTCACCAGGTGATCGGACGCATCGCCTCGGGAGTGGATGCCGGGTGCTTCCCGGGCGTACCCGGGCATGCGCTCTACGACGGTCGCTTCGAGAACTGCAGAACCTGCGACTTCGACACCGTCTGTCCCCCTGGGCGTGAACGGCAGTGGAGCCGCAAGCACTCTGATCCCAAGCTCGCACCGGTGATCGGGCTCCTCTACGACGAGGTCCCTGACTCCTTGGCCGGAGCAGTCGTGAAAGGGTTCGTAGACCCTGACGAAGAACAGACCGAGAAACATCTGGACGACTCGGCAGGTTCGAGGAGCAGCTGTGATCGACGCCGATGACCACGCACGCTCGCGGATACGCGGCGAGCTGGGCACGACGATGGTGGTCGTCGCAGGGGCAGGGACGGGTAAAACCACGGAGCTGGTCGAACGGATCGTCGAGCTCGTACGAACAGGCACAGCGCGACTTCGCGACATCGCCGCGATCACCTTCACCGAGGCCGCCGCAGCCGAACTGCGCGAGCGCATCCGCCAGGCCCTCGGGGCGGCATCGAGCGACCCGCCTCGAGGGCAGTTGGTCCGAAGAGCTCTCGAAGAGCTGGACGACGCGGCCATCTCCACCCTTCACGCCTTCGCACAACGGATTCTCCTGGAGCACTGTGCCGCAGCAGGGCTGCCGTCGGGTTTCGACGTGCTCGACGACATTGCGGACGCCGTCGACTTCGAGGCCCGTTGGGCGCGCTTCGCCGACGAGCTGTTGTCGGACGCAAGTGCTGAGCCCGGGTTGGTGAAGGGGTTCACCACCGGGCTCCGGCACACCGACCTGCGCGCCGTGGCCCGAGCTCTGCACGACAACTGGGACCGCCTCGAAGAACGCGGTGACTGTGACGAAAGAGGTCTCACAGCTCCAGACATGCAGTTGCCCGAAGCGCATCCCGCGCCTGTCGAGGAGAAGCTCGACCGAACATTGTCCCTCGTCAACTGCTGTACGGACGAGCAAGACAATCTCCTTGCTCATCTGCAACTGGTGGTGGCAGATGCCCGGGCACAGCTCGCCGCGGCGGACGGGGACGAGCAGGCGGTCCTGCACTTGCTTGCCAGTCTTCCCTCGATGCGCTGTGGGCTCGGGCGCCAGGAAAACTGGGGGGGTCGCATAGACGAAGTGCGCGAGGCGTGCGCCGCAGCAGAAGAAGCACGAGCAGAGATCCTCGCCTCTGTCCGAAGAGCGGTGCTCATGGGCCTCGTACCCCGATTGGTCGATTTCGTCGTGCGGGTGGCAGACGAAAGACGCAGGGAGGGTCGGCTCACCTTCCACGACCTGTTGGTGCACGCTCGGCGTCTCCTGCGCAGCGGTGGCGAGCCCGTCGAGGCGCTGCGTCGCCGCTACAGGTGGATCCTCATCGACGAGTTCCAGGACACCGACCCCATCCAGGTGGAGCTCGCAGCGCGGATCGTCTCCGAGGTGAACGGGACGGACGAGCTTTGCAGAGCACGCCCCGGGAGCCTGTTCGTGGTCGGTGATCCGAAACAGTCCATCTACCGGTTCAGGCGCGCCGACATCGAGCTCTTCGAGCAGGTGAGCGCCGAGGCCGGTGAGTGCGTAGTCCTGCAGACCAACTTTCGGTCGGTCCCGGGGATCCTCGAGCTCGTCAACGCCGTGTTCGGGGAGCTGTTCGGCTCGGTGCCGGTGCACGGCCAGGCACAGCACCATGCACTTCATGGCAACCGCCGTGCGCTGCCCTCGGTGGCGCCGGAGGGGCCCGGCGCATCGGAACGACCTTTGTCGACGGCGGGACCCGACACGGTGGCGCACGAATTCCACAAACCCGTTCAGCTGTCGTTCGACCAGCAGTCGCCGTCCGACCGGGTCCAGCCCGAGGGTAGGTCACCTCACCCAGAGAACGAACCCGTCCTCGAGTCGCACGAACGAGCGGGCGAAGCGGACGAAGCAAAGGTGGGCACTGAGGCGAGAGGCGCTCGATCTCCAGTCGTGGCTCTCGGAGGACCGACAGAGGGATCCATCCAAGACGTGCGCCGTCGGGCAGCACGAGACACGGCCAGGTGCATCGACCAGATGGTCAATGACAGCTGGTGTGTCGCCGACGTCACCGACGGTCGGCTCCGCGCCGCACGCTTCGGGGACGTGGCGGTGCTGATACCGGCTCGCACGTCGCTCCCTTCACTCGAGGAGGCGTTCGAGGAGGCGGGGGTCCCCTACCGGCTCGAGGGCGCCTCCATCCTGTGGGGCACAGAGGACGTCCGAGACGTGCTCGCGGTCTTGCGTGCCGCTGACGACCCCGCAGACGACCTGTCGGTTCTCGCCGCTCTTCGCTCGCCGGGTCTCGGGTGCGGTGACGACGATCTCGTGGGCTGGCAAAGAGCCGGGGGAAGGTGGGACCCGCGAGCGCACGCTCCCCAAGGGCTCAGCGAACACCCGGTGGCACTGGCGATGGCTGTGCTCGAGGCTCTTCACCGAGAACGATGGTGGCTCGAGCCCTCCGACGTCGTTGTCCACGCCATCGAATACCTACGAAGCTTCGAGCTGGCCTTCGCCTACAGACGTCCGAGAGACCATTGGCACAGGTTGCGGTGGTTGTGCGACCAGGCCCGTCTGTTCGACGAGACAACGGGCGGAACGCTTCGCGCGTTCCTCGCGTGGGCCGAGCGCCAGACGTTGGACGACGGAGGCGCGCGAGGAGTGGGACCGCCTGATCCGGACGACGATGCCGTGCGGGTGATCACAGTCCACGGCGCCAAGGGCCTCGAATTCCCCGTGGTCCTGCTCGCGGGTTTGGAACGTCAGGAGCCCGACAGGCACCACCCGCAACCCGTGCTATGGACCAGGGACGGCTTTCTCGAGGTCAGGGCCGGTCACCTCTTCCGCACCGACGGTTACGAAGAAGCGTGTGCTCGAGACCAAGAATTGAGAAACCTCGAGCGGCGGCGTCTTCTCTACGTGGGCATGACGCGTGCGCGAGATCACCTCGTGCTGTGTCTTCACCACCGCGCCAGCAACGCTGGGGAGGATTCCTCGCTGGCAGCGCGATTGTTCGAGCTCTGTGAAGCACGCCCGGATCTGTGGCGACGGTTGCAACCGGACACCGGGAGCTCGCAGCCTGTCGATACGACCGTGGCCGAGGGTGCCGGATCGGCCCACCCCGACCGAGACGACGCGGCCCACCCCGACCGAGACGACGCGGCCCACCCCGACCGAGGCGGCACGGCCCACCCCGACCGAGACGGCACGGCATGGAAGGTCTTCTACGAGCGATGGTGCGCCGAGCGCGGCGCTCTGCTCGGCGCGCTCATGAGGAGGCCGGTCACGACCGCGACCACTCTGACACAAGCTGCAGCTCAAAGAAGCTCGACGAGCCACCCGGTGCCCACCGGCCCCGGGTGGCCGGAAGCGGGCGCGGCGCAACGGCGGAGCGCCGAGGTCTCGCTTCAGATCGGGCGTGCCGTGCACGCTGTGCTCGCAGCCGTCGACCTGACGAGCGGGTGTGACCCGAGCGGGAGGCGGGCCGACGAGCTGTCGCGGGCACAAGCCCTCGCCCATGGAGTGGGCGAGCACATCGACTTGGTGACGTCGATGGTGAGCGCGGCTCTCGGGAGCGCTGTCGTGAGGCGTGCGGCATCCAGGCGTCATTGGCGCGAGCTGTACGTGGCCATACCCCTGGACGCTCGCGCGGACTCGTCCTCACCACCGGCGCTGCTCGAAGGGTTCGTGGACCTGGTCTTCGAGGACGACGACGGCCTGGTCGTGGTCGATTACAAGACTGACCGGATCGCGGGCCCCGAGACCCTGCACGCCGCGGCCGCCTACTACGCACCGCAGGTCGCTGCTTACGCGGCGGCGCTCGAGAGGTCCTGCGGTCGACAGGTGCCGCGTTGCGTGTTCCTCTTCCTGGGCGGTGGCCTTACGCAGTACGCGCTCGAGGGTGACGAACTGGCAGCAGCTCGCGCCGAGGCGCTGAAGACCGCGGTGGCACTGGCCGGCTGAGAGCTCACCCTCTCGCGGCGCCAGGCAAGCCCCCAGTCGCCTCGTCGGCGTCTTCGACGCCGGGTCGCTCCAGCAACTCGAGCGCCGGCGAGGTGCCCGAGAGCTCGGGTGCCTGCACGTGCCGAGCCACCGCGTCGACCTGCTCGAGATCGAGCCCGCCCTTTTCCGCATCGCCTATCACACCCAGCTCGTGGAACCTGCGCGCTTGCGGCAGGACGTTGTGCTCGAGCGAGCCGACCGCCTGGTTGTACGCATTGACAGCGGAGCGCAGGCTCTTCCCGGTGCGGCCCATGTGGTCACCGAACTTCGCCAACCGCCGGTAGAGCTCGCGTCCTACCTGCTGGACTTCGCGCGCGTTCTCGGCCAACGCCTCTGATTGCCACCCGTAGGCGACAGCACGAAGCAAGGCGATCAACGTCGTCGGGGTGGCCAGCAGGACATGATTCGCCACGGCGTGCTCGAGCAACGAAGCGTCGTTCTCGAGCGCTGCGGCAAGCAACGGGTCGCCCGGCACGAATGCCACCACGAACTCCGGTGAGTCCGCGAACTGCTGCCAGTACGCCTTCTTCGACAGCGAGTCCACGTGGGCGCGCAGCTGGCGGGCATGGGCCTGCAAGTGCGATCGCCTGCTCTCGTCGTCGACCGCCTCGTTGGCGTCGAGGAACGCCTGCAGAGGGACCTTCGCGTCGACGACCACCTGCTTCGCCCCGGGAAGCCGCACGACCAGGTCGGGGCGCAGCGGTCCGTCGAGCGCCTGGGCGCTCACCTGTTCCTCGAAGTCACAGTGCTCGAGCATCCCGGCCATCTCCACGACGCGCCGCAATTGCATCTCGCCCCAGCGCCCCCTCGTGGCGGGCGAACGCAAGGCGGTCACCAGGTTTCGTGTCTCGAGCTGAAGCTTCTCCTGGGACTCGTTGAGCTGGTGCACCTGCTCGGTCAGCTGCGAGTACGCCTTCTGGCGCTCCAGCTCGAGCAACCTGAGCCCCTGCTCGTACTTGCCGAGCTGGTCGCGGAGGGGGACGAGAAGCTGCTCGAGCGCCTGACGACGCTTGTCGAGGTCTCCCTTCGCCGACTCCTGGGCTTCTCTCATCCGGGCGCCGGCCAGCTCGAGGAACTGCGAGCTGTTCTGAGTCAACGCTCGGCGCGACAACTCGGCGAACTCGCCCACGAGCTGGTGCCGAACCTCTTCAAGTGCGTCTCGGCGCTCTTCGAACCCGGCACGCTCACGCTCCAGTGCAGCCCTCAGGGCCTCCACCTCGGCCTGGGCCCTCGCCGCGTCGGCCTCACGAGCCGCGCTCTGCGCGGCTGATCGCGCCGAGGCGCGAGCGAAGCAGACCATCCACGCCACCACGGCACCCACCACGGCGCCGGCTGCAAGACCGACCATGAGCCCGGCGATCACCTGTCGCTCCATTTGTCCGCCCGCACGCGGGCGAGAGTACTGCCGGGGTGTTGTGCTTTCGCGGACCACGGCGCGTGCTGCTTGCTCGGAGTGGCGAAGGAGTAGCGTCGGCCACGATGCGCAAAGGGCCGTTTGCGCGGGCCGCAGGCGTCGGGGCAGGTCGGATGGCCGAGACGAAACAGCCGGGTGTCGCACGGTCTCAATACCGAGGCTCTCGCAACGGCAGCCGGGACCCTCTCGGCACCTTCCCCCGCGAGGAGCTGCTGGAGGACTTTCGGATTGCGTGCTTGTCGAGGGCGCTCGACGACCGCGAGATCCTGCTGCAGAAGCAGAGCCGGGTGTTCTTCCAGATCTCGGGCGCCGGTCACGAGGTCCTCCTGCTCGCCCTGGCCCGGTCCCTCCGCCCGGCCTACGACTGGTTCTTCCCCTATTACCGGGACCGCGCCTTGGTGCTCGCCCTGGGGGTGACACCGCGCGATCTGCTCTTGCAGGCAGTGGGCTCGGCGGAGGACCCGGCGTCCGGCGGGCGCCAGATGCCCTGCCACTTCGGCAACGCCTCGTTGAACATCATCACCCAGTCGAGCCCCACCGGGTCCCAGTGCCTCGCGGCGGTGGGGTGCGCAGAGGCCGGACGCTACATCGCCCGGCACCCGCGACTCGACGGTGCCTGCGCGCAGGGAGACGAGATCACCTACGTGTCGCTCGGTGAGGGGGCCACCTCCGAAGGCGAATTCTGGGAGAGCCTGAACACGGCATGCCGGTTGCACCTCCCGGTGCTGTACGTGGTCGCGGACAACGGTTACGCGATCTCCGTGAGGGCGGCGGACCAGGCTCCTGCACCGGTCTCCGAGCTCGTTCGGGGTTTTCGCGGCCTTGCCGTGACGAAGATGGACGGTTGGGACTACGCGTCATGCCGGACAAAAGGAGCACGCGCCATCGCCCGCGTGCGCGCGGGCGAGGGCCCTGGCTTGTTGCACGCACGGGTGACCCGGCCCTACTCGCACTCGTCGGCAGATTCGCAGGCGAAGTATCGCGACGCCGTGGAGCTGGCGGAAGAGGCCGCGCACGACCCGATCGACACGTTCGAGCGCGCCCTCGTGGCAAACAAGCTCATCAGCGAAGCCGAGGCGGCGAACCTGCGCCTCGAGGCGCGTGAGATCGTCGCGCACGCCGCCGACGAGGCCCTCGCGGCAGCGCGCCCCGACCCCGCAACCGTGACCACGAACGTGGTGCGGCTGCCGGTCATCGCAGAACCAGAGGCCGACCCCGCGCCGATGGATCCGGGCGCACCGCCCGTGGTGATGGCAGAGGCCATCCGTCTCACCCTCCACGAGTTGCTCGAGGCCGACGAGCGCATCCGGGTCTTCGGCGAGGACATCGCTGACGCCGACGATGAGGTCCTCGACCGTGTCGAGGGCAAAGGCGGGGTCTTCGGCGTGACACGCGGGCTTCAACGGCGCTTCGGCTCCGCCCGCATCTACAACACGCCGCTGGCCGAGTCCAACATCGTCGGGCGCGGGGTGGGTCAGGCGCTACGTGGCCTGCGACCCTGCACCGAGATCCAGTTCTTCGACTACATATGGCCCGCGATGCACCAGCTTCGAAGCGAGGCGGCCACGATCCGCTGGCGGTCGAACGGGGCGTTCGCATGTCCGTTGGTGGTGCGCGTGGCGATCGGCGGTTACCTGACCGGAGGAGCGATCTGGCACTCTCAGAGTGGCGAGTCGATCTTCGCCCACACCCCGGGCCTCCTGATCGCTTTCCCGTCGCGCTCTCGAGACGCGGTAGGGCTCTTGCGCAGCGCGTTCAGGGCCGAGGATCCCGTCCTGTTCCTAGAGCACAAGCACTTGTACAGGCAGCACTACGCGGCAGATCCGCTTCCGCACGCCGGCTTCCTACTCCCCTTCGGTCGGGGGGCGATCGTACGCGGCGGCCGCGACCTGACGATCGTCACGTGGGGGGCGACGGTCCACAAGTCGGTCGAAGCCGCCGAAGAGCTCGCCCGTGACGGTTGCTCGGTGGAGGTGGTCGATCTCCGCACGATCGCCCCGTGGGACCGCGACCTCGTGTGCGAATCGGTCGAGCGCACGAGCCGGCTCCTCGTGGTGCACGAGGACATGCTCACTGCCGGGTTCGGTGCCGAAGTCTCAGCCTGGGTGACGGAGCACTGCTTCTGGTCCCTCGACGCGCCCGTCTCGCGAGTGACCGCGAAGGATACGTTCGTAGCCTACGAGCCGTCGCTCGAGAACGCGATCCTCCCTCAGGTCGCCGACATCGCGTCAGCCGCCCGGGACCTCGTCGCCTGCTGAACGGCGCTCCGAGGCAGAGAGAACAGAGCGAACGGTCCTGCCCGGCGTCCGGTACGCCGGGCCTGCCCGGCGTCGAAGCAAGGACCGGGGTCAAGTCGGACGCGCCTCGTGGTAGACCGGCAGTGGTGGAGCGGCCGTCGAGCGAACGCGTGGTGATAGTCGGCGGTGGGTTCGCCGGCTTGGCCACGGCAAGGTCCCTCTCTCGCAAGCTGGTCGACGTGGTGCTCGTCGACCAGCACAACTTCCACACCTTTCAACCCCTGCTCTACCAAGTGGCGACGGCGGGGCTCGAACCTGCCGACGTGGCTTATCCCGTCCGCACGATCTTCGGGCGCTCGCCGAACATCACGTTCCGCCACGGCAAGGTGACCGCCATCGATCTCGATGCTCGCAAGCTCGCCTTCTCGGACGGCACCAACCTCGCCTACGACCAGCTCGTGTTGGCCAGCGGTGCCACCGCCGGCTACTACGGGATCCCCGGTGCCCGCGACCACGCACGTCCCCTGTACACCCTCTCCGACGCCCGACGACTGCGCAACCACCTTCTCGGATGCCTCGAAGCCGCAGACGCGCGGCCCGAAGACTTCGACGGGGGGGCGCCCGTGTTCGTAATCGTGGGTGGTGGGCCGACCGGCGTGGAGACCGCCGGAGCCCTAGTGGAACTCCTCGACGTGTCAGTTCGCCGGGACCGGTTGCGCATAGACCCAAAGCGCACCCGCGTCGTGCTGGTCGACTCCGGCGACAGCCTCCTCGCCGGGTTCACCACGACCGCACGTCGTTACGCCGAGCAGACGCTACGTGCGCGCGGGGTCGAGGTCCGGCTCTCAAGCACGGTGGCGGAGGTCACCGCGAACGGGGTGCGCCTCTCGGGCGGTGAGTGGATCAAAGCAGCGGCCGTCGTCTGGGCGAGTGGCGTGACGGTCAACGGAACGCTCGGTTCATCGCTCGGGCTGCCGAGCGGGGCGGGCGGGCGTCTCGAGGTCCAAGCGGACCTGTCGCTCGCCGGACATCCGGAGGTCTTCGTCGTCGGGGACGCGGCCGCCGTCCCCTCGGGCGGCAGGAGATCCGGTCCCTGCCCGCAGCTGGCGCCGGTGGCCATCCAGTCGGGAACGCACGTCGGACGCCAGATCCTGCGTCGCACCGCCGGAGAGACAACGGAGCCGTTCACCTACCGCGACAAGGGGATCATGGCCACGATAGGAAGGCGCGCGGCCGTGGCGCAGTTGTGGCGGGGTCCGGTGCTGCGCGGAACCCTCGGTTGGCTCGCTTGGCTTGCGCTGCACCTGGTGTACCTGGTGGGCTTCCGAAACCGCCTGGTCGTGTTGGTCAACTGGGCCTGGCGTTACCTCGACTGGCCGTCGGGACCTCGCCTCATCGTCGCAGACCTGGACGTGGGCTCCGCCCTCGACGACTGAACGTCGACGAGTGAACAGAACCCGAGACACGGCAGTACCGTTGGGTGTGGCCAGAGGAGTCGCCCCGCGCACCGATGACAACCCCGCCGAGGTCCCCGAGATCCTCGACCGAATCGACCACGAGATGATCAGGCTCTTCGCCCTCGTCGGCGAAGGGATGGCCGGGGCCACCGATTCGCTTCTCGCCGGAGACCGTGAAGCGGGGCGCGCACTGGCCGACCGTGACGAGATCGTCGACGCTCTCTACAAGGAGGTCGAGCAGCTCGCCCAGCGTCAGCTCGCCAAGCGGTCCACGGGCCCCGAGGAGTTGCGCTACCTGGTCACGGTCCTGCGCATGTTGCCCGACCTCGAGCGCAGCGGGGACCTGGCCGAGCACATCTCACGCCGGGCGGTTCGCGGACTGGGCATCGAACTGTCGCCGCGCGCGCGAGGGCTCGTCGAACAGATGGGTGAGGTGGCGTGCGACATGTGGCGAGCCACGGCTGACGCCTACGCCGACCGATCTCCCGAGGTTGCCGAGCACCTCGAATCGCTGGACGACGAGTTGGACGAGCTGCATGTCACTATCACCGCCGAGATCGCCAGCGGATCCATGCACCTACCCGTCGGCATCGAAGCCGCTCTCGTGGCCAGGTTCTACGAACGCTTCGGGGACCATGCCGTCAACCTGGCCCATCGCATCTCCGTCCTGGCCAGGTGAGCTTCCGAGCCGACCTGCTCACAGAACATGCCTGAGGCGACCACCGGGCCCAAGAGCGAGCGGACAGCAAGCAGACACTGAGACGTCAGGTCCGCGCCGGACGACGCTCCAGAATCGCTTCGGCGATCTGCACGGCGTTGAGCGCGGCCCCTTTGCGGAGGTTGTCCCCGCAGACGAACAGAGCGAGGCCATGCGGCACCGTGGGATCCTGCCGTACCCTGCCCACGAACGTCGCGTCGGATCCGGCGGCGGCGAGGGGGACGGGGGTGTCCGAGAGGGCGACTCCGGGGGCTTCCTCGAGCAGAGAGAGCGCTTGCTCCACCGTCATCTCACGCTCGAACTCCGCGTTGATGGAAAGGCTGTGGCCCGTGAACACCGGAACCCTCACACACGTGGCCGACACTGCAAGGTCGTCGATCTCCAGGATCTTTCGGCTCTCGTTGCGTAGTTTCTGTTCCTCGTCGGTCTCGCCGGACCGGTCGTCGACCAGACTCCCGGCGACAGGAATGACGTTGTGGGCGATCGGGGCACAGAACTTCGACGGTGCCGGATACTCGACCGCCTCGCCGTCGAAGGTGAGCCCGGCTGCCCCCTCCAGGGTCTTCTTCAGCTGTTCCTCGAGCTCGCGCACACCCGCCAGCCCGGCTCCCGACACTGCCTGGTAGGTGGAGACCACCATCCTGCGAAGCCCTGCCGAACGATGCAACGGCGCCAGGACCGGCATTGCCACCATCGTCGTGCAGTTGGGGTTGGCGACGATCCCCTTGGGGACGTGATCGAGGGCATGCGCGTTCACCTCGGGAACCACGAGTGGCACCTCGGCGTCCATGCGCCAAGCAGAGGAATTGTCGATCACCAGCGCCCCCGCTTCGGCGATGCGCGGGGCAAGGACGCGTGAGGCGCTCGCGCCCGCGGACATGAGCGCCAGCTCGACACCGCGAAAATCGGCCGCGTGGGCGTCCTCGACCTCGATCTCTCGGCCGTCGAACTCGAGCTGTCGGCCCGCCGAGCGCGCCGATGCGAAGAAGCGCATCTCGTCGACCGGGAAGCCGCGCTCTACGAGCACGGCCCGCATGACCGAACCCACCTGCCCCGTGGCGCCCACGACGCCGATCCGCATCGACTCCATCCTACGGGATTCTCACTTGCCTCAGAGAACCGTACGCGTCTTCGGAGCGGGACGGACCGCGGCGGTGTCCTCAGAAGGTCGGGTCTCAGGGACCTGAGAGGCCGAAGGAGCGGTAGACCACTTGCACCGCCTCCTCGACACGATCTGCGCGGACGACGCAGGAGACCCGGATCGGTGAGGTCGAGATCATCTCGATGTTGATGCCGGCGTTGGACAACGACTCGAACATGGTCGCGGAGACGCCCGGGTGCGTCCGCATGCCGGCCCCCACCAGCGACACCTTCGCGATGCCGTCGTCGGCCAGGACCTCGCTCGCGCCGATCTCCGGAGCCAGCGCGTTGGCCACCTCCATGCTGGCCGCGAGATCCACCATCGGAACCGTGAAGGAGATGTCGGTGGTGCCGCGCAACGACATGTTCTGCACGATCATGTCGACGTTGACGGTACGGTCGGCGAGGGCGCGAAAGAGGCGCGCGGCGATTCCCGGCCGGTCGGGGACCCCGGTCACGGTGACCTTGGCCTCCGAGACGTCGTGTGTGACTGCGGTGACGACTGGCTGTTCCATTGACGCGTCCTCCTCGGTAACCCAGGTACCGGGCTCCCAGGTGAAGCTGGAGCGCACGTGCAGGGGTATGTGGTGATTACGGGCGAACTCCACCGAGCGCAGGGCGAGCACTCGCCCACCACTGGCCGAGATGTCGAGCATCTCCTCGAAGCTCAGCCGCCTCAACCGCCGCGCTTCGGGGACGATGCGAGGATCGGCGCTGAACACGCCCGACACGTCGGTGTATATCTCGCATGCATCGGCCTCGAGCGCTACCGCCAACGCCACCGCGGTCGTGTCGGAACCCCCGCGCCCCAGGGTGGTCACGTCTCTCTCGGTGGACACCCCTTGGAACCCCGCGACCACAGGTACGTGGCCGGCAGCGAGGGACTCGCGCAGCCGGTCCGCTTTGACCTCGAGGATCCTGGCCTTCTGATGGGTGGTGTCCGTGATGATCCCCGCCTGGCTGCCGGTGTAGGACACGGCATCCACCCCCACGCCGGCCAGTGCCATCACGAGCAACGACATCGCGACACGCTCGCCAGCGCTGAGCAGCATGTCGAGCTCGCGCGGCGGCTGCACCGAGCTCACCTCCCCGGCCAGGCGGATCAGGTCGTCGGTGGTCTTGCCCATGGCGCTCACGACCACCACCACGTCGTTGCCCTGACGGCGCGTGCGCGAGACATGGTCCGCGATCACGCGGATCCGGTCGGCATCGGCGACTGAGGTCCCGCCGAACTTCTGCACCACCAGGGCCACCGGCCTTGACCCTACTCCCACCCGGCTTTCGGCTCCCACAAGAGGACCGGTAGTGTCGGGCCGTGCCGACCGAGAAGCGTGCGCGAAAACGCGCCCAGAGAGAGGCGAAGGTAGCCGCCCTGGAGCGACAGCGCAGACGACGGACGAGCGTGCGCCGTACCGTGACGATCCTCGTGCTGGTAGCAGTCGCCGTAGGTGTCTACGTCGCCGTGAGCGCAGGTGGGAAGAAGAAGACGCCGACCGCCTCGAAGACGACGACCACCACCACTACGACGACCACACTCCCTCCGAACGCGGTTTCTACGACCACGACGGTGAGCCTTGCCGGTGACACGACCTCGGCCAATTGCCCCGCCAGCTTCAGCACCTCGCTCAAGAAGCCGTCTTGGAGCTCGCCCCCCCCGACGATCATCGACCCGACGAGGACCTACTCGGCCACCGTCACCACCGACGTCGGTTCCTTCACGATCGCGCTCGACACTGCGAGCGCCCCGAAGACGGTCAACAACTTCGTCTTCTTGGCCGAGAACCACTTCTACGACTGCGTGGAGTTCCACCGGGTGATCCCCGGTTTCATGGACCAGTCCGGCGACCCCACCGGCACCGGCACCGGCGGGCCCGGATACCAGTTCGCGGACGAGAACATCCCGTCGAACGGGTACACGGCCGGTGAGGTCGCGATGGCCAACTCCGGGAAGAACACGAACGGCAGCCAGTTCTTCGTGTTGGTCAGCTCCTACCAGACGGACAGCTATTCGTTGTTCGGGCATGTCACCTCCGGTTTGTCGGTGGTAAAGAAGATCAACTCCGACGGCAGCTCCTCGGGCACCCCCACTGTGCGACACCGGATCGTGTCGGTGGTCATCTCCGAGTCCTGATCGGCCGCCCGACTGCAGTCGCGTACCGCTCGTGCAGGCTCGACACCCAGATAGCGTCACCCCCGATACGACAGGAGGATCGCCATGAGCACCACGGACCTTCCCGAACCGGACGGCTCGAGCTCCAAGCGTCAGAAGTTCGACGCCGAGCCCCCGATGTGCATCGACCCGACGAAGCGTTACGCAGCCGAGATGGTGACGTCGAAGGGGAGCATGACGATCGCGCTCGACCCTCTCGCGGCTCCGAGGACCGTGAACAACTTCGTGTTCCTGGCCCGCTACCACTACTTCGACGGCATCGTCTTCCACCGTGTCATACCCGGCTTCGTGCTCCAGGGAGGAGATCCCACCGGCACGGGCCGGGGCGGTCCTGGGTACCAGTTCTCCGACGAGCTGCCGCCGCCGGGACGCTACGAGCTCGGCTCGCTCGCCATGGCGAACGCGGGCCCGAACACGAACGGAAGCCAGTTCTTCGTCATCTCCGGGCCCGAGGGAACTCGCCTCCCCCCCAACTACTCGTTGTTCGGCAAAGTGATCTCGGGGCTGGGCACGGTCGCAGCCATCGACGCGGTCGGCGCGCGCTCGGGCAAGCCCACCCAGAACGTCACCATAGAGTCCGTCTCGATCACAGAAACCGACTGAGGAGACGGTCCTCCTCGCCTGCCTCACCCGACAGGAGAGTGACGACCACCACCGGACCTAGCGGGGCAGGGCGTCGAAATCAGCGGGCTCGCCGCTCACGAACACCTGGACCTCACCGGTTCCCGTCTGCCGCCAGCTCCCGTCGGGATCACGGATCAGGGCGGTTCGCTCGGGAATTCCAACCACCGGCAGCCCCGGGGCGGCCAAGGCGATCGACCGGTGAACCTTCTCTGCGTTCTCGTGACCGAAGTGCGGTATCACCGCCAGCTGCTCGAGCATTCCCAGCCCCACGGTCAGCGCGCCGCCTCTCGGGTCAACCATCGGGTCGGTCAGCACCATCGCGCCGGCCGACGAGCCCGCCACGACGGCGCCGTCTCGCCACGCGTCCAGGAGCGCCTCCCACACGGCGGAGGCCTTCAGCACCGAGCGCAGGTGCATCGGTGATCCTCCCCCCAGATAGGTGAACCGGCTCGCACGGACCTGGGCGGCGTTCGCCTCGTCCTGCGCATCTGCCCGTCCGAGCACCATTAGCCCCCGCGCGCGACCCCCGAACCGGGCGAACCACGCCTCGGCCGTCGCGACCGCCTTCTGCGGGTGCTCGTAGGCGGCCGCCGTGGGAATGACGAGCACCTCGCCTCCCCCCGAGGAGGCAAGAAGCTCGGCGTCGAACTCGCACCCCGGGCGCCACTCGTCGCCCCCCACCAGGGCAAGGGTGCCGCACGTCACGCTCACGGTCCGCCACATTACGGGTCCTACCGGGGTCGCGTCCGACATGCGGCTCGTGACCGCCCGCCGGTAAAATGTTCCTTCATGCCTGTCGGGAGGTGGGAACCAGGGAAGCCGGAACCGTCGGCACCGCCATCTCGGACCCTACGATCGCGAAAGACGTTGCCCCGTGTGGGCTCTGGGTGCTGTCGCACGCCAGGACCCCGGACCGGCGGGACCGAGCGGTGAGCGAGATGGCGCTACACGGCCACAAGGTCGACTCGCCCTGGGTGATGCGCACCTACTCCGGTCACACCTCTGCCAAAGCGTCCAACGCCCTGTACCGGGCGAACCTGGCAAAGGGCCAAACCGGGCTCTCGATCGCCTTCGACCTACCCACGCAGACCGGTTACGACCCCGACGCGCCCGAGGCGACGGGCGAAGTCGGCAAGGTCGGCGTGCCCGTGGCCCACCTGGGCCACATGGCACAGCTCATGGAGGGCATCCCCGTCGGCGAGATGAACACCTCGATGACGATCAACGCCACCGCGCCGTGGCTCTTGGGCCTGTACATCGCCCATGCGCAGGAAACAGGGGTCGACCCTGCGGCCCTGCAGGGGACAACCCAGAACGACATCGTGAAGGAGTACCTGTCCCGAGGGACCTACATATTCCCACCCGGACCCAGCAGGCGGCTCATAGTCGACACGGTCGCCTACACGGTCCGTCACGTCCCGAAATGGAACCCCATCAACGTGTGCAGCTACCACCTCCAGGAGGCGGGAGCCACCCCTGTGCAGGAGATCGCGTACGCGCTCGCCACGGCGATCGGCGTCCTCGACGCGGTACGTGACTCGAAGAAGATCGACCCGTCGCTGATCGCTCAGGTGGTTGGGCGCATCTCGTTCTTCGTGAACGCCGGGATCCGCTTCGTCGAAGAGACGTGCAAGATGCGCGCCTTCAGCCGGCTGTGGGAGGACATCTGCACCGAGCGCTACGGCATCGAGGACCCGAAGCTGCGCCGCTTCCGCTACGGCGTGCAGGTGAACTCGCTCGGCCTCACCGAGGACCAGCCCGAGAACAACCTTCCCCGCATCGTGCTCGAAACCCTGGGCGTGACACTGTCACGCTCGGCTCGCGCCCGTGCCATCCAGCTGCCGGCGTGGAACGAGGCCCTCGGCCTCCCGCGGCCGTGGGACCAACAATGGTCCTTGCGCGTCCAGCAGATCCTTGCGTTCGAGACCGACCTGCTCGAGTACGACGACCTCTTCGACGGCTCACACGTCGTCGAAGCGAGGACCGCCGAGCTTGCCGAAGAGGCCAGGAAGGAGCTCGAAGACGTCCTCGCCCTGGGCGGGGCGTTCGAGGCCGTCGACGAGCTCAAGCTCCGACTCGTCCGAAGCCAGGCGGAACGGATGCGACGCATCGAGACCGGTGAGCTGAAGGTCGTCGGCGTGAACTGCTTCGTCGAGGGCGAGCCTTCGCCTCTCGTCGATGCAGACGCGTCGGTCGACACCGTCCTGAGGGTCGACCCGGCAGCCGAGGCGAGCCTGCGCGCGGACGTGGCCGAGTGGAGAGCACGCCGCGACGGAGCCGCGGTGAGGCGGGCACTCGAAGATCTGCGCCTCGCGGCAGAGCAGGAGGACATCAACATCATGCCTGCGACGATCGGCCTCGCACGTGCGCGCGGCACGACCGGCGAGTGGGCTCAGACGCTTCGCGACGTGTTCGGCGAGTATCGCGCCTCCACCGGGGTCTCGGGGGGCATCGGGCACCGCGGCGCCGAGCTGAACGCCGTCCTCGAACGCTCGCACGCGGTGACCGAACGCACGGGGCGCCCCCCTCGCCTCCTCGTCGCAAAGCCCGGTCTGGACGGTCATTCCAACGGCGCAGAGCAGATCGCCGTCGCCGCCCGTGACGCGGGCTTCGAGGTCGTCTACGAGGGGATCAGGCTCACCCCTCAGCAGATCGCCACCGCCGCTCGCGACGAGGACGTGGACGTGGTAGGCATCTCGATCCTCTCGGGCAGCCACTTGGAACTGGTTCCCGAAGTGCTCGACCGTCTGCGGGCGGCCGGAGTCGACACCCCGGTGGTGGTCGGCGGGATCATCCCGTCGGCCGATGCCGAGATCCTGCGCGAGAAAGGCGTGACGGCGGTCTACACCCCGAGGGACTTCCGGCTCGCGCACATAATCGACGAGCTCGTCACCCTGGTCGAGCACCGACGCGAGGTCGCGGCTACCTGAGCTCAGCGGCTGCCCCCGGGCCGGTCGCGCCGGAGCACGGTCGGCTTCGACCACCAACGACCCGAGAACCGCCATGTCGGTTGGTCGCGGGGCGACCCTACGTCGGGGACGCCAGCGGAGGGCCACAGCTCGCTGATCGCCGCCAATATGGCCGCCACCACGTCCGGGGGCGGTTCTGGCAGCACCGAGACCACCTTGGGGACGGCACCGTGCGCAGGTGGTCTCACAACGGAACGTTCCCGTGTTTGCGTCGCGGCAGCTCCTCGCGTTTGGAGGCGAGCAGGCGGAGGCTCCGCACGAGCACGCGACGGGTCTCCGAAGGGTCGATGACGTCATCCACGTAACCGCGCTCGGCTGCCACGTAGGGGTTGGCGTAGCGCTCGGTGTACTCCTCGACCAACTCGGCCCGACGTGCCACAGGGTCTGCCGCCTCTGCCAGCTCGCGCCGGTAGACGATCTCGACCGCGCCCTGCGGACCCATCACCGCAAGCTCCGCCGAGGGCCACGCGAAGGCCAGATCCGCGCCGATCGACTTGGAGTTCATCACCACGTACGCACCGCCGTATGCCTTGCGGGTGATGACCTGGATGCGAGGCACGGTCGCCTCGCAGTACGCGTAGAGCAGCTTCGCACCGTGACGGATGATGCCGCCGTGCTCCTGGTCGGTGCCCGGCATGAACCCGGGGACGTCGACGAACGTGAGGAGTGGGATGTTGAACGCGTCACACGTGCGCACGAACCGAGCCGCCTTCTCCGAGGAGTCGATGTCCAGCACGCCTGCGAGCACCGCCGGTTGGTTCCCCACGAGACCCACGACCCGTCCCTCGATGCGGGCGAACCCACAGGTGATGTTCATCGCCCAGTGTGGGTGCACCTCGAAGTACTCACCCTCGTCCACCACAGACGTGATCACCTGCTTCATGTCGTAAGGCTGGTTGGACGACGAAGGCATCAGGTCTACGAGCTCTGGAGATCCCCGGTCCGGATCGTCGTCGGTGACGACGACCGGTGGTTCTTCGAGGTTGTTCGACGGCAGGAACGACAGCAGGTAGCGGACCTCCTCGAGGCAGGTCCGCTCGTCGGGAGCGACGAAGGTGGCCACGCCTGACTTCGTGGCATGCGTCATGGCGCCTCCGAGCTCCTCCAAGGTGACGTCCTCACCCGTCACCGTCTTCACCACCTCGGGACCGGTGATGAACATGTGACTGGAGCCGTTGACCATGAAGACGAAGTCGGTCATCGCAGGGGAGTACACCGCCCCTCCGGCACAGGGCCCCATGACCACGCTTATCTGAGGTATCACACCGGAGGCCTCGACGTTGCGGTGGAAGATGCCTCCGTAGGAATGAAGCGACACGACGCCCTCTTGGATGCGCGCGCCGGCCCCGTCGTTCAGCCCGATCATGGGCACGCCGATCGATGCCGCCAGGTCCATGATCTTGTGGATCTTCTCGGCGAACACCTCGCCGAGCGCGCCACCGAAGACGGTGAAGTCCTGGCTGAAGACGCACACCCGCCGACCGTCCACCGTGCCATGGCCGGTGATCACGCCGTCGGTGTACGGCCGCTTGCGCTCTAGCCCCATCCCGTGAGCGCGGTGGCGGGCAAGCATGTCGAGCTCGCAGAACGAACCCTCGTCGAGCAGGTGCTCTATCCGCTCGCGGGCGGTCAACTTCCCGTTAGCGTGCTGGCGCTCCACGGCATGGGGAGAGCCGGCGTGCAGCGCCTCTTCCTTGCGAGACTTGAGCGCCGCCAGACGCTGCGACATAGCGTGTTCCATCGGCCGCGAGGCTACCGGAGGTTCTCCGAGCCGGCTCCCGGGTCAGGGCTCTTGGACCAGCTCGATGAGGGTCCCGAACGCTCCCTCCGGATGCACGAACGCCACGGTCGTCCCGCGCGACCCGGGCCGCGGCACCTCGTCTACGACCCGGTAGCCGCCCGCCTTCACCACCGCGAGCGCCGCGGCGCAGTCCGCGACCCGGTAGCCGACGTGGTGCAGTCCCTCCCCGCGGCGCTCGAGGAACTTCGCCACGGGTGAGTCCCCGCGAGTGGGGCTGAGCAGCTGGATATAGGAGCCCGCCACCTCTATCAAGGCCTCTTCGACCCCGTCGGTCTCGATCCGCTCCCGGTGTGCGACCACCGTGCCGAAGGTGTCGGCGTAGAAGGAGATCGCCGAGTCGAGGTCGTTCACGGCCACGGCCACGTGGTCGATCCGGGTGAGAAGGCTCACCCTCCGAGCCGCCGGAAAAGCGTGATGCGCTCCTCGCCCACCTTCTCGCGTAGGTCGGGGTCGTCAATGCCCAGGCCCTCGCGCGGAGCCAGGCACAGCACACCGATCTTCCCCTCGTGCGTGTTGTGGTGCACCTGGGAGGCGGCCTCGCCCACCTCCTCCAGCGGATAGACGACGGACAGAGAGGGCACCACCTTGCCCTCGCAGACGAGCTGGTTCGCGACCCAGGCCTCGCGGTAATTAGCGAAGTGCGAGCCCTTGATGGTCTTCAGCCGCATCCACAGGTGCCGGTTGTCGTACTCGACCATGAAGCCCGAGGTGGCCGCGCAGGTGACCACCGTGCCCCCGCGCTTGCAGACGAAGACCGACGCCCCCATGGTCTGACGTCCGGGGTGCTCGAATACGATCTCCGGGTCGTCGCCCACGAGGGCGCGCACGTCTTTGCCTAGACGGCGCCACTCGCTCTCGTCCTGGGTGTGCTCGTCCGCCCAGAAGCGGTAGCCGGCTGCCCTCCGGTCGATCACCGCCTCCACGCCGAGCCCGTGCAGCAGCTGCGCCTTCTCGGGTGACGAGACGATTCCCACTGGAACGCCCCCTCCGTTCAGCACGTGCTGAACCGCGTAGCTGCCCAGCCCGCCGCTCGCGCCCCACACCAACACCCTGTCGCCTGGCTGCATGACCGCGCCGTTGCGCGACAACAACATGCGGTACGCGGTCGTGTTGCACAGCGCGTTGACCGCCGCTTCCTCCCAGCTGAGGTGTGCGGCCT
This sequence comes from Acidimicrobiales bacterium, assembly GCA_050011255.1. Taxonomy (GTDB): domain Bacteria; phylum Actinomycetota; class Acidimicrobiia; order Acidimicrobiales; family UBA8190; genus Bog-564. The sequence continues at coordinate 5,161 of JBEKJK010000001.1, read as the reverse complement.
TCGGCATCAGCTGGTTGGCCTTCACCACGGTAAGGTCCGCCAGGCCGCCGAAGTTCGTCTCGAACCCCCAGATGCGCTGGTTCGAGGCCAGCATCGAGTCGTCGTGGGCGGACGGGTCCTGGTCGTCTACGTGGTTGCAGTGGACGGCGACCTTGTCGCCGGGCCTCCATCTGCGAACCATGGAGCCCACCCGCAGCACCACACCGGAGGCGTCGGAGCCCACGACGTGGTGGTCCAGAGCGTGCCGCGCTCCCCACACGCTCTCTTTCCCGAGCCGTTGAAGGAAGCCGAACGTCGGGAGCGGCTCGAAGATGGCGCTCCACACAGTGTTGAAGTTGATCGCGGAGGCCATGACGGCGACGTATGCCTCGTCAGGGGCGAGCTCGGGCAGCGGCACCTCCGAGACGTGCAGTGACTTGCGCGGGTCCTTCTCGGCCGAGTTGATGCCGGCGAACATCTCCACGTCCGACGCGAGCACGTGGGCTGCCCGGTACGACTCGGGAAGCGGCATGGCGGCGAGATCCTCCCCGTTCACTCCTGCCAGGATCGCTTCCCCGATGGCACGCATGGGCGCAGAGGATACCCGTACCCGTAGAACCACGGGGCACACAACCCGCACAACCTCGGCGCCCGGACGCGCCGTCCGTCGGGCCCGAGAGCAGGCTCGAACCGCCAGAAGGTGGCCAAGCCCCTAAACTCCGCCCCAAGGCGGCAGGTTTGAGCCTTCGCTCGCTCCCGATCTGCGGAGGCCGCTCCCGATCTACGGAGGCAACAATGGCAGGTTCCGTCATCCTCGCAGGGGTACGTACCCCGATTGGCAAGCTCTCGGGCTCTCTCGCCAGCTTCAGCGCCATGGAGCTCGGAGGCCTGGCGATCGCGGCGGTCCTGGATCGCGCGGCCGTCGCCACGGCAGACGTCGATTACGTGTTCATGGGACACGTTCTCCAGGGAGGCCAGGGCCAGATCACCGCCCGTCAGGCGGCAACCAAGGCGGGCATCCCCATGTCGGTTCCGGCCACCACGGTGAACAAGGTCTGCCTGTCCGGCTTGAACTCGATCTACTTGGCCGACCTGCTCATCTCCGCCGGAGAGGCAGAGGTGGTCGTGGCCGGCGGCATGGAGTCGATGAGCCAAGCCCCGTATCTCTTGCGCGGAGCGCGCGCCGGCTACCGGATGGGCGACGGCAGCTTGGTCGACTCGATGATGTACGACGGGCTGTACTGCCAGTTCGACCACTGCGCCATGGGACTGGGCACCGAGCGCTACAACAGGACCGCAGGGATCACAAGGAAGGCGCAGGACTCCTGGGCCGCTCTCTCCCATGAGCGTGCGGCCGCTGCCATAAAGGACGGGCGTTTCACCGAGGAGATCGTGACCGTCTCGGTGCCTCAGCGAAAGGGCGACGCGGTCGTCGTCGACACGGACGAAGGCGTGCGTCCCGGCACCACAGTCGAGTCCCTCGGAGCGCTGAAGCCTGCATTCGACGAAGAGGGCACCATCACAGCGGGTAACGCCAGTCAGATCTCCGACGCCGCGGCGGCCGTGGTGGTCACTTCGAAGGCAAAGGCCGAGCAACTGGGCACCACACCGCTCGGTGAGATCATCAGCTACGGGCAAGTGGCCGGACCCGACGCCAGCTTGTTGCTGCAGCCGGCGCACGCGACGCGCCAGGCGCTCGAGAAGATCTCGAAGAGCATCACCGACGTCGACCTGTTCGAGATCAACGAGGCCTTCGCCACGGTCACGCTCGCCTCCATGGGGGAGCTCGGCGTCAGCAGCGACGTGACCAACGTGAATGGAGGGGCGATCGCCCTGGGACACCCGGTCGGGATGTCCGGCACGCGCCTCGCCTTCACGCTCCTCCATGAGCTGCGCCGGCGCGGTGGTCGGCTGGGGGTCGCGAGCCTCTGCGGCGGCGGCGGGCAAGGCGACGCCCTCGTGGTGCGGGCAGCCGGCTGACCCAGACCCTTCAGGTGGCTTTGCCCACAGATCTCCTCGGTCCGCGCCGAATTGTCCGACGTTGTCCGGCGACGGGATGCCGACCAGGTCAGGCTTCCACCTCACGCCGTCCTTCGAGCGCACGCCCGAGTGTCAATTCGTCGGCGTACTCGAGATCTCCCCCGACCGGGAGGCCGCTCGCGATGCGTGTGACCCTCACGCCAAGTGGTACGAGGAGCCGGGCCAGGTACATGGCGGTCGCCTCACCCTCGAGGTTCGGGTTCGTGCACAAGATGACCTCGGTGACCTCGCCGTCGGACATCCGGTCCAGCAGCTCGCGTACGCGCAACTGATCGGGTCCTACCCCTTCGATCGGGTTGAGCGCCCCGCCGAGCACGTGGTAACGGCCGCGAAACTCCTTTGTCCTCTCTACGGCGACGATGTCACGTGCCTCCTCCACCACGCACAGCAAAGAGCCGTCGCGCCTCGGATCGGAGCAGAACTCGCAGAGCTCACCCTCTGCGACATTGAAGCAAATCGCGCACGAGGTGACCTTCTCCTTCACGGCGACGATCGCGTCGGCAAGGCGTAGAGCATCTTCGGGCTCCACCTTGAGCAAGTAGAACGCAATGCGCTGGGCTGACTTCGGCCCTATGCCAGGGAGCCGGCCCAGCTCGTCCACCAACGAGCGCAGCGGGCCCACGTACACGGCGCTACACCTCCTCGGCTCCGGGGAATGCCAGCTTGATCCGCTCCTCAGGGCTGGGGCCCGCTCCGGCCGGCTCTGTCTCCGCTTCGAGCACCGCCGAGTCGAAAAGGGCGGCTTCGGAGTCGGCGTCCTCGTCGTCCTCCTCGCCGGATGCGCCAAAGCGCCTCGAAGTGCCAACGGTCGCCGCCGACGTGCGCGAAGCCGGTGCCGCGGACCTCGCGCCCTCTCGGACGTTCGCCCTCCGGGCCGCGACCGCCACACGACGGGGCCCGGTCGCTGTGCGTTGGGCGGGCTCCACGGCGGGGTCCTCGTCGACCACCAGGCGAAGCGGCACGGGGGTGCCGAAGCGCGCGGCGAGAACCGACTCGACCTCGGTGCATACCTCCTCGCAGTAGGAGCGGTGCGTCTCGTCGGGGAGGGCGAACACGGCGGTGCCGTCCTCCGTCGCCACGAAACGGCCTACCCGAAAGCGCGCGCGCACACGTCCAGGAAGAGATGCAAGCAGCCCGTCACCCCAGACCTGCACCAACTCGTCGCGTGAAGGCAAGGTCGCGGTGGAAGTCCGCGGCACATCGCCTCTCGACTTCTCCTTCTCCTCTGGGCGCAGGGCATCTCGCTCGTCCGAGCGAAGGACGTCTCCCTCGTTCACCCTCCCGGATCGCCCGGGCTGTCCACGCAAAGCCCCAAGAGCCCGGCGTGCCAACTCGGGGCCTCCGGCACGAGGTTGTTCGCTTGCTCCACGACCTTCGCTTGCTCCACGACCTTCGCTTGCTCCGACACTCCTGGCCTCAGCAGCGGTGTCGTGCGCCCCGACGTGCGACGTGTCGTCGCTCTCCTCAGTTGGTTCGCCGGGGCCGCGTTCTCTCTCGCGCGCTGGTGGAGGCGACACCGGTGACACCTCCGGCAGCTCGACGGCGGGCGGCGACGCCGTGCTGGGTGCTACGAGCCCCGATCCCAGAGCGCGCTCGAGTCGTTCCACTCGCTCGAGGAGCGCGGAGGTCGAGTCGTCCGCTTCCGGATGCGCGAGGCGGATCAACGTGGCCTCGAGGTGCACCCGTGGATCGGGGGTATCACGCATGTCGACCTGGGCGCGCCCCAGAGCCTCCATCGCCCGGACCACGGCAGGGAGCCCCATACGTCGCGACACGTCCTCCACGTGAGCGCGCTCCTCACCCACCATCGAGACGAGGTCCGGAGAGAGCATCGCCAAGAAGCCTTGGCGCAAGTAGTCCGCCAGGTCGGCCGCAAGGCGTTGAGCGTCATGCCCGGCGTCGCACGCTTTCGCCACTCCCACCAAGGCTCCCCCGGCATCACGCACCGCGAGAGCACCTCCGATCTCAGCGAGAACGACGATCTCGTCGCTGACGACGCCGCCGGCCGCGACTTGGTCGAGAGCAGACAAGGCGTCACGAGCTGAGCCACGGCCACGACGCACGACACCGTCGAGAGCTTCGTCACCCAGGTCGAGACCGGCCTCGTCCCGCACCCGGCGCAGCAGGCCGGTCAGGACCTCCGGCCCGAGCAGACGGAACTCGAAGTGCTGGGTGCGGCTACGGATGGTCGGGAGAACCTTCTGGGTGTCGGTGGTGGCAAGGACGAACACGACGTGGCCCGGAGGTTCCTCGAGGGTCTTCAGCAGTGCGTTCGACGCGGCGGTCGACAGCATGTGGACCTCGTCGACGATGTAGATCTTCCAGCGACCAGGGGTCCCCAGCGCGGAGTGAGCCACCAGGTCGCGCATGGCGTCCACCCCGTTGTTGGAAGCGGCGTCGAGCTCGTGCACGTCCATAGAAGTACCTCGGGCGATCTCGACGCACGAGTCGCATTCCCCACAGGGCTCGCCCTCGTGCAGAGCGGCGCAGTCGAGCGCCTTGGCCAAGATGCGCGCCGTGGACGTCTTGCCGGTGCCTCGGGGACCACTGAAGAGATATGCGTGGCCCATCCGGCCGTCACGAACTGCGTTTCGCAGGGCCAGGGTCACGTGCTCCTGCCCGAGCACTTCGTCGAAGCGCTGTGGACGGAAACGGCGGTACAGCGACAGGTAGGGTGCTGGATCCGTACCACCGGGGAGCGTCACGGGCGCAGCCTACCGGTGGGGCGTCGCGGCCCGAGATGGCCGCTGTCCGGTGCGGCGGCCAGGTTTGCTGCGGCACACGAACGTACCCGCTGAGAGCTGCTGCCTTCCGGCCCTGACTCGATTCACGGACGCCCGTTGCGCAGGACCCGGCCGCCGCACCGAGCATCGGCCAACGCCTGGAAGACGATAGCCTCCCTGCTGCTGCACCCGGGCGGCCTTCGGAGGAGTGCGAGAGCGGACGAATCGGCACGACTGGAGATCGTGTGTGGGGCAACTCACCGTGGGTTCGAATCCCACCTCCTCCGCGCAATGGCCTAGACCCCATAGGCCGAGCCAGCGATATAAGAGTTTGGTCGTGAGCTACCAGGAGGTAGTCCATGCCCAAGCGTTATGCGAGGGAATTCCGCCGGGCGGTCTGTGAGCGCCTGGTTGCCGGC